>CAYNGH010000159.1:0-7538 GCA_964396845.1 uncultured bacterium
ACCTCCGGGGCAGTCCTCACCGCAGAGGATATCGGGCCTTCCTTTACCAAAGACAGGGTCCTGGGGCTGGGAGAACTGATGGATTTCCCCGGAGTGCTGGGAAAAAATCCCCATGTTCTGCGAAAACTCAATGTGGAGGGAGTCCGGCGCATCGACGGCCACGCGCCGGGAGTGTCGGGAAAGTCCCTCTATGCCTACATTGCAGCAGGGGCAGTATCGGATCACGAATGCACCACATACGAAGAAGCTCTGGAAAAACTTCGCCTGGGCATGTATATCATGATCCGGGAAGGCTCCGTAACCAGGGATCTCCAGGCTCTGCTTCCCCTGGTGACTCCCGTCAACATGCGCCGGTGCATGTTTGTCACCGATGACCGGGAGCCTATGGACCTGGTGGGTGAAGGCCATATGAGCTTCGTGGTGAAAAAGGCCGTAAGGATGGGGATGGATCCCACCGTTGCCATTGCCATGGCCTCCATCAATACCGCCGAATATTTTGGACTCAAGAACCTGGGCGCAGTGGCCCCGGGCTATATCGCAGACCTTCTGGCCATCGAGGATTTTGACAGCATGAAGGTGACCCACGTGTTCAAAAAGGGGAACCTCGTGGCAATGGACGGGAAACCCCTGTTCACATCCCAGAGGCTGGACCCCACACCGGTTATGAACACCGTCAACCTGCCTCCCCTGTCGGATGATTCCTTCAGGGTGGATGCAAAGGGTGAATATATCAATGTAATCGGCCTGGTGCCGGATCAGATTATCACCCGGAAGTTGAAGATGAAGGCGAAGATTGTTGACGGCGAGGCAGTGGCGGATCCGGAGAATGATATACTGAAAATGGTGGTGGTGGAACGGCACAACGCCACCGGGAACATCGGCAAGAGTTTCGCCACGGGTTTTGGCATCCGACGGGGCGCTCTGGCTTCCACCGTGGGACATGATTCCCACAATCTGATAATTCTTGGACACAATGATCAGGATATGATCACTGCCGCCCGCCGGGTTGGCGAACTGCAGGGAGGTCAGGTGGTGGTAGTTGACGGTCAGGTGAAAGCAGAGTTGCCACTGCCCCTGGGAGGGCTGATGTCGGACATGAGCCTTGAGGATGTGAAGAATCGGCTGGATGAACTGGATCGTATCACCAGGGATCTGGGGGCAAAGGTTCCCCATCCCTTCATGACCTTGAGCTTCATGGCTCTGCCGGTGATTCCCCAGCTGAAGGTAACGGATCGCGGTCTGGTGGATGTGGAGAAATTCGATTTCATCGACTTGTTTGATGCCTGATTATGGAGGAAATGACTTGGGTTCATCGAAACTTTAGTTAATTTTACAGGAGGTTTCATTTATGGACAAGGAAACTTTTGCTTGGCTTACCCTGGGATTTGGAGTGGGTCTATTAGTCACCGCGGCAGTCATATATACACAGATACAGGAAGACAACCGCAGACATCAGGACCCCAGACTGGGCAAGGCGGAGGCCCTTCTGGACGAGGCGGAAAGACTCCTCAACAATGCCAGGAAATCCGGGGCATCTGCTTGAGGGGATTTTCCTGACAGTAGAGAATCAACCGGGGAAGAATTCGTCTTGGCGGATTCTTCTTTGTTTATCACCATTAAGGAGCTTTTATGACTGGCTCAACTGAGGGACTGAGGATACTGGTTACCAACGATGACGGGGTAAATTCCCCCGGCATCATTGCTCTGGCAAGATCCATGGCAAAACTTGGCGAAGTGGTGGTGGTGGCCCCGGATCGGGAGCGATCCGCCATCGGCCATGGCCTTACCTTTTTTCACCCGGTACGCCTTCGCAGTATGGGGCTGGCGGATGGGATTTCATTTTACAATACCGATGGCACCCCTACTGACTGCGTGGTGCTGGGGCTTCGTCATGTGATGAAGGGAAGAGTGGATTTACTGGTGTCGGGAATCAACCGTGGGGCTAATATGGGCGACGACATAACCTATTCCGGGACCGTGGCCGCGGCCATGGAAGGAGCCATCAACAGGATACCATCCATGGCGGTGAGCCTTGCTTCATATACCCGGGAGGATTATGATACTGCTGCATATTTTGCCAGGCTTGTTGCCGGGGATCTCCTGCAGAATCCTCTTCCTGATGGAGTGTTTCTGAATGTGAATGTTCCGGATCTGCCCTTGGAAGAAATTGCAGGGATCAGAGCCACTTCCCAGGGAAGAACCAGATATTCCCAGCAGGTTGACCATCGCAGGGATCCCTGGGGCGGTGAATACTTCTGGATCTGGGGACATCCACCCCAGGGAGTGCCTGGTGAGGGGACCGATTTTGAGGCTGTTAAGAACAGGTATGTATCAGTTACTCCTCTGCACCTGTCCATGACCAGAGAGGAATATCTCGATTCCTTGAGAAACTGGAATGTTGTGAAAAATCACCGGAGGGAGGATTCTCCTTGAAAAAGTTTTATGCATTGCTGTTGTTGATTCTATCGGTGTCTGTTTCATTTGCCCAGGCAGAAGAATACAAGCCCGACCGCTGGGATGAACTGGCAAAGGTTGTCCATTACTCAGTCAAACAGGAAGGCGAAATAAAAGGGATGCTCAGCCGGGAGCGTCACCGGATACTCCGGGCCAGATCCGAGGCTGCCGAGAAGGTATTGAAGATCCTCAAGCCCCAACAGCGATCCAGGTGGGATTCCCTTTACCGCAGTGCCGATCGGGAAGGGGGCTATGTGGGCAACTTCAAGAAACGCCAGCTGATCAATCCTGTTTACCTGTCCCGGGTGTTTACATTGGATGGTGACCAGTCGAGGTTTCTTTATTATATCTTCTGGGATTACAGTCGCCAGGTGGAAAGAATCCGCACTGATACCCGTCAGGGGTTGGAAAGAACTTTATCGGGGTTCCAGATGAACCAGTGGGATCGGGCCATGAATCGACGGGTGGATCAGGAGGCAGCTCGACAGGAACAGAAGAGAGTCGAAAAATTAATGGAAGATAAGGAGTGATATCATGAAAATGATAGGTTTTCTCACAGGCAAGGAAGAGCCGTTTACTTCTGATATGATAAGGCGTATCAAGGCTATCGGCAATGGCGAGGTGGTGGCGGATTTGTGTCCGGTGCCTCAACTTTCCCTGGATATGGAAATCCCCTATTCCCTGATAATCGACCGGATATCCCATGTGATGCCTTATTACCTGCAGTATGCCCAGAAGGCTATGATGGGAGGGACATATGTGATCAATAATCCTTTCCGGTTTTATGTGGACAAGTTTTATGGATATGCCCTGGCAAAGGAGATTGGCGTGCCGGTGCCCAGAACAGTCCTTCTTCCTCCCAGGGAGCAACGCAAATCCATGGATGCCGAAGACTTGAAGAATCTTGTGTTTCCCCTAAACTGGCAGGAGATTGTGGATTACATCGGGTTTCCTGCATTTTTCAAGCCTGCTGACGGCTGGGGCTGGCGGGATGTTTACAAGGTTGAGAGCTTTGATGAGCTGATGCATTACTACAGCCAGTCTGGCTCCACTCTGATGCTTCTTCAGGAAGCGGTTCACTATGATCATTATGTCCGGTGTTTCTGCCTGGGACGAAAACACACCCTGCCCATCAAGTATCTCACCGATGCGCCCTTCCACGAGCAATATGTGGTGGATCATTCCCACCTGACCCCCCGGCAGGGACAGTTAGTGCATGAATATGCCTGCGCCATATCCGACAGGCTGGACTTTGATATGAACGTATGCGAGTTTGCCTTCCGTGATGGAGAACCGGTGGCCATTGACTTTACCAATATGGTTCCCGATACCAATCCTGAATCCATCCGCTGGCATTATTATGAATGGGTAATTGAAACTCTTTCAAAGGTCGCGGTAGAATATGTCCAGAATCCTCCCTTCCCGGGAGTCTGGCCGTCGGTGGTGCCGTTGTATCAGCAGAAATTCAAAACCCCGGTAAATATTTGAGCTTTTCCTTTGAAAACTGTTCAAAGCCCCCATCCGGGGGCTTTTTTGTGGAGGATTTAACCTGCGGGTAAAGAAAACTCCCTCATCAAGATATGGAGTTCTGATTATGAACAGCCCCAGTTTTTTGCCAAAAATCCTTGCCGTTTTAATGTTGATATTTCTACTATTTTCCATGGACGGCCCTGTCATGGCCCAGGATGAAGATACGATTTGGGAAAGCCAGGAATTATCTGACAGGATGTCAGGTAGCTATGAAGAGTCCATTGAGAGGATCCTTGAGCAGGGATATTCCCGCATGGCACGCGGTGAGCTGGACGAGGCCAGGGATTTGTTCGAAAGGGCGGATCGGCTGAGGCCTGGCAACGGGGATGTCAAGAAGGCTCTGGGAGATTATTTCCTCCGTATCGGAATGTATCAAAAAGCCGTCGAAAGCTATGAGCAATCGTTGTTGCATCAGGGAGATCCTGTGAGGCTCAATTTTCTCATTGGAAAATGCTACTTTCTGGATCGGAATTATCCGAAAGCCGTGGAGCATCTTGAGAAGCTCAGCACTACTCTTCCCGACGGACATGAAGCCGAATATCATCATATTCTGGGGGAATCTCTTCTTCGGACGGGACAGCTTGACCGGGCGGAAAAAAGCCTCGATATGGCCATAAGACTTGATGGGAATCTTCTGGATGCTCATATGGGTCTTGGTCAGATATACCAGGAGCGCGGGGTGTTCAGAAAAGCCAGGGAACATTATCGAATAATTCTCAATCACAAGGATGCCGACGGCAGTATGAAGGCTCATGTGGAAAAACAGCTCCGGGAGATGTCATCACAGGCTTTTCAAAAGCGAAGCTGGCAGTTGATGGTTCCTCTGGGGGTTTTTGTTATAATTATCCCCTTGTTTTTTATCCTCAAGAAGAAACGGGAAAGATACGGTGAAAAGTATGAGGAAGAGGAAGAAGTTGAGGATTTTTACGGCTAAGGAAAGCAACCGGCATCAGATGGCGAGGTGTTGAGTCCCATGGAGATTTTTTTTGGCTTTTCCCGGCTTGCGTTTCTTGTTCTTCTGGCTCTGTTTCTTCTGGAGCTGATTAGGGTCTTGAACCGGGACATCAACCGCAGAGCTGCCCCGGGGCCTGATGAAGTCCTTGTCCGGGTGGAGTTCATCTCGGGGGATGATATGGGAAAAGTATCAGTCTTTCCCATACGCGAGGGTCTGACCATTGGCCGGAGCGAAGAAAACCGCTGTGTTATCAGGGATCCTTTTGTTTCAACCTTCCATGCAACAGTTATTCCCAAGGGCCGGGATCTGATTCTCACTGATCAGAAAAGCCGAAACGGCACCATCCACAATGATGTCAAGCTGGACCCCGGACAGCAGGTGAGGCTGAAGACAGGCGATAAAATCGTCATCGGCCCTGCCATAATAACTGTTGCCCCTGATGGAGGGGAGGCCATGTCTTGACCGGGGATATGAAACAGGGGCCGAGGGAAGCCTCGCCAATTAAAAACAGCTGTGGCAGACCCGTGGGAACAAGGCTGATGCTGATGGTCACTGCGGTTATTCTGGGAGGCGCCGGGATCCTCGATAGTGTCAATCCCGGTGTAACTGCCATAAATCCCTTGATTATAGCATCCATCATTGCCCTTTCCTTCTGGGGGGTTCATTTTTTTCTTGTAATTAGAAAGATCCCCGGCGATGAATATCTGCTTCCTCTTTCGACTTTTCTTATCAGTCTGGGATGGCTGGAAATATTCCGCCTTCGGCCCGATGACGGGATTCGACAGCTTTACTGGATTCTTGCCGGTGAAGCCTTGCTGGTGCTTTGGCTTGTGCTGGTGCGGGATTACCGTGCCCTGGAGGATTATAAATACCTGTTTCTTGTGGGAGCGGTGTTGTTGCAGGGGGCTGTGGCGATATTCGGCCACGAGGTAAACGGCGCCCGGCTATGGTTCAACTTTGGATTCTTTTCAATTCAGCCGGTGGAGTTTGTAAAGATTTTCCTGACCATTTTTTTGGTGTCATATCTCAAGCAGAACCGATCCATGCTGGAAAAGCCCCTCACGGGAAAAGGGGCCGGTCTGTTGCGTTATTATATTCCCTTGTTTGTACTGTGGGGAGTGGCAGAATCAGTACTGATTATTCAAAGGGACCTGGGGATGGCCCTGTTGCTTTTTGGTGTGTTCATGGGGCTTATGTATATAATAACCCGCCAGGGATCTTTGATTGCCCTGGGTTTTTCCATGGCGGCGGTTTCGTCGGTGGTCTTCTATAACCTGTTCGGTCATGTCCGGGTGCGGATAAACAACTGGTGGAATCCCTGGGCTTCTCCCGAAGGCTGGGGTTATCAGATTGTTCAGTCCCTTTATGCCCTGGCCAACGGCGGAATTCTGGGCGCGGGCCTTGGCCGGGGAGAGCCTTATTATATCCCCGCAGTCCATACTGATTATATTTTCGTTGCCCTGTGCGAGGAGCTGGGTCTGGTGGGGGGATTCATCATAATCGGGGTTTTCCTGGTGCTGGCAGAAAGAATGTTTCGAATATCCCTGGGAGCAAAAGACGAGTTTTCAACTTTACTGGCCTCGGGGCTGGCCATTCTTTTTTCTACCCAGGTTTTCATCATAATCGCCGGATCTGTCAAGATGATCCCCCTGACGGGGATAACCCTGCCTTTTGTCAGTTACGGCGGTTCTTCCCTGGTTTCCAATTTTCTGATGCTGGGCCTTTTGATGCAGATATCCGCAGGATCCCATGATGCTGGAAAACCCGAGGTTGTCGGCGGGGAAGGTGAGCAGTCATGAAGGAAAACTTCTATTTGTGCAGGGAGTACATTCGAAAGGTTTACCGTTTTTTTTCATGCCTGTTCATGGTGATGGCCCTGTATCTTGCCTTTACCATGGGTATCGACACTCAACCTTTGTCCATGGATATGAGAAACCCGAGGAATATTGAAACCATAAGCCGGCGGGGTGATATTCTATCCCGGGACGGCAGAATCATGGCTGCCACCAGGCTTTCAGATGGCAAATCCCGTCGAGTATATCCCCTGGGACTGATGGGAGAACCTATTATTGGATATATGAGCGAACGGTATGGCAGGGGAGGGCTGGAGGATCGCCTTGATGACTATCTGCGGGCTCCCCTGGTCAGCTCCCGCCCCTTGGAATATATCACCCGCTATAAACCCAGAGGCAGAGATGTTTATCTTACCATCGATTATGATATTCAGAAAATTGCGGCAAGATCCCTCAAGGACAAACGCGGTGCCATCGTGGTTATGAATCCTCATACCGGGGAGATTCTTGCCTCGGCATCGTCGCCGGCCTTTGACCCCGTCAGCCTGGAGGAAGATTGGACAAATCTTCGACTCAGCGGTGACGCACCTTTTCTGGATCGGGGAATCAACGGTCTTTATCCGCCGGGATCGGTATTCAAGCTGTTCACATACAGCACATGCCTTGAAGAGGGACTGGTGACCCCTGAGGAAGTTTTTCATTGTACCGGGGACTTCCCTATGAAATATCCCCTGGGAGTATATCATATCCGGGAGTCGGGAGGGGTGGCCCATGGCAGTGTCACTGCTGTTGATGCGGTGGCATAT
>CAYNGH010000160.1:0-7525 GCA_964396845.1 uncultured bacterium
CCTTGCCCACTGGGGTATGGATTATCCCCGTCTTGTCGGCCCGGTATTGCACCTTGCCAGATTTAAGTTCGGCAACCATGGTTTCAGCGTCCATATTTACTGTGCCTGCCTTGGGGCTGGGCATCTTAGGGCCGAGAATCCGGCCCAGGTTTTTTCCCACCATAGCCATGGCATCAGGTGTGGCGCAGGCCACATCCCAATCCATCCAGCCTTCCTTGACTCTCTCGATGAGCTCTTCATAACCAGCCTCGTCGGCGCCGGCGGCTTTGGCCTTGTCGATTTTATCCCCCTGGGTGAATACAATCACTCGGGGAGTCTTTCCGGTGCCATGGGGCAGAACCACTGTCCCACGGACATTCTGATCTGAACGTCGGGGATCTATCCCCAGTCGGATGTGACTCTCCACGGTTTCATCATACTTTGCCTTGGCGGTTTTCTTGACCAGCTCTATACCCTCGTCCAGGGAATAAAGGGCCTGGCGGTCAAATTCTTTCAGGGCTTCCCGGTAGCTTTTTCCTTTTACTGGCATAATTTTTCCTCCTTGTGGTAAACACGAGTTTCCTCTCCCACAATGCCCCCAATGAGAGCATTATAATTTGACGGATCCTGCGGGTTAAACGGATGGCAGATGTTGAGATTACTTTTCCAGGGTTGCCTGCAGACCCATACTGCGGGCTGTCCCGGCAATAATTCTGACAGCTGCGTCCATGTCGTTGGCATTGAGATCCTTCATCTTGGTCTGAGCTATTTTTTCCAGGTCAGCCCTGGATACCTTGCCCACCTTGACCTTGTTCGGCTCGCCGGATCCTTTTTCCACACCTGCGGCTTTTTTGAGCAGGTCTGACGCCGGCGGACTTTTGGTAATAAAAGTAAAGGTGCGATCTTCATAAATAGTGATTTCTACAGGCACAATGGAACCGATCATGTTTTTGGTCTGATCGTTGTACATCTTGCAAAATTCCATTATATTGGCGCCATGCTGCCCCAGAGCCGGTCCCACCGGCGGAGCAGGGTTCGCCTTACCTGCCGGCACCTGCAGTTTCACAACTGCCTTGACCTTTTTTGCCATAATACTTCCGCTCCTTACTGGTTTGAAGGGTGACCATGCACCCTGCTACATCTTTTCAATCTGGCCAAAATCAAGCTCCACAGGAGTTTCCCGTCCAAGGAAGGAGATGAGAACTCTCAGCTTCTCCTTGTCGGGATTGACTTCCTCGATAATACCGTGGAAATCCTTGAAAGGCCCGTGGGTAACCCTGACCATCTGGCCCACCATCAGGTCCATCTTGACTTTGACCGGGGCTTCCATGCCCATCAGCCTCATAATTTTCTTCACTTCATCCTTAGGCAGAGGAATCGGCTTGACACCAGGCCCTACAAACCCGGTCACTCCCGAGGTGTTCCTGACCACATACCAGGAATCATCAGTCATTATCATCTCTACAATGACATAACCCGGGTATATCTTCTTCTGAACGGTCTTTTTCTTGCCGTCCTTGAATTCAATCTCTTCCTCGGTGGGGACCAGCACCTGGTAAATTTTATCCTGCATTCCCAGGGAGTTGATCCTTCGCATAAGGTTCATTTTGACCTTGTTTTCATACCCAGAATAAGTATGGATAACATACCACTTCCGCCGGGGATCTTTTGGCGGAGGGGCTTCTTCTTCCTCAGCCTCGTCGGCATCTTCTTCCGATTCGGATATGCCGGCATTTTCGCCTTCCTCGTCGGTTTTATCCATTACCATAACTTCTGCCGAGGATTCTCTCTCCTGGGCTTCTTCCGGGGTGTTTTTCCTTTTCTTGTTTGACAAGGGCTTTTACCTCCCATTTATCCGTGAAACCGGAAGTCTTCCCCACATAAACACCAAATTACAACACAACATTGTGGGCCAAAGGTTTAGCCCTTAAAAATCTTCCGGACTTTGAGGATTAAAATCCTCTCAATTTTTCGAATATCTTCAAGAAAATTTGATCGCAAATCCACAGGTATGAAGTAACCGTGAACAGGGTTATCAGCACTATGACAGTTGATGCCTTCAGCTCCTGCTTGGAGGGCCATGACACCCGCCGAAATTCGGTTTTTACTCCCTGAAGATAACTCTTGATTCCTGCGATTGTTTTTCTGATTTTTTCCATTATTACAGTCCTTGTTGTTTACCGGATTTCCTTGTGAAGGGTGTGTTTCCTGTCCCAGGGGCAGTATTTCTTCAATTCAAGGCGACCGGCAGTATGCTGGCGGTTCTTGGAAGTAGTATAATTCCTTCGTTTGCATTCACCGCAAGCGAGGGTGATGACAACCCGGTTTTCCTTTTTCTTCTTGGCCATTGGATGGATCCTCCAAAATAGGTGAGCGTCCCCGGTTATCACCGGGGACGCAATATTACTACATTCAGTCCTCCAGGACTTCGGTTACGACTCCAGCGCCCACGGTTCTGCCACCCTCGCGGATTGCAAAGCGCAGTTCCTTTTCGATGGCGATGGGCTGAATCAGCCGCACTTCCATAGTGACATTGTCGCCGGGCATAATCATCTCAATTCCGTCAGGAAGCTGGATGGATCCGGTCACGTCAGTTGTTCTGAAGTAGAACTGGGGACGGTAGCCGTTGAAGAACGGGGTGTGCCGTCCGCCTTCTTCTTTGGACAGGACGTAAACCTCTGCCTTGAAGTGAACGTGAGGCTTGATGCTTCCGGGTTTCGCCAGAACCTGACCCCGGAGCAGGTCTTTCTTGTTGACGCCCCGCAGAAGAACACCAACATTGTCGCCGGCACGGCCTTCATCCAGGAGCTTGCGGAACATTTCCACCCCGGTGACTACTGTCTTGCGGACTTCGTCGGTGATGCCGATAATCTCGATGGTTTCGCCAACCTTGACGATTCCCCTCTCGACTCTGCCGGTACCCACGGTGCCCCGGCCGGTGATGGAGAATACATCCTCGATGGGCATCAGGAAGGGTTTGTCGATGGGACGCTCAGGCTCGGGAATGTATTCATCCAGTGCCTTGCAAAGATCCAGAATCGACTTGACATTGGGGTCATCCAGGTTTGTTGGATCCGCTTCATAGGCTTTCACCGCGGAACCAGTGATGATGGGAATATCATCGCCGGGGAATTCATAAGTGGAGAGCAACTCCCGCACTTCCATTTCAACCAGCTCGATGAGTTCCGGATCATCCACCAGGTCGCACTTGTTGAGATAGACAATAATAAAGGGCACATTCACCTGGCGGGCCAGAAGGATGTGTTCCCGGGTCTGGGGCATGGGGCCGTCGGCGGCGGATACCACCAGTATGGCGCCATCCATCTGGGCTGCGCCGGTAATCATGTTCTTGATGTAGTCTGCGTGACCGGGGCAGTCCACGTGAGCATAATGCCGATTGTCGGTTTCATACTCTGCATGGAAAATCTGGATTGTGATTCCCCGCTCCTTTTCTTCGGGAGCCTTGTCGATGTCATCAACATTGAGGGTTTCCGCCTTACCCTGGGATGCCAGAATCTTGAGCATCGCTGCGGTAAGGGTGGTTTTGCCATGGTCAACGTGACCGATGGTGCCAACGTTGACATGGGGTTTGTTTCTTTCGAATTTTTTCTTGGCCATGTTCTCCTCCTACCAGTGTTTTGTTTCTCCTGTTTTTGCTTGTTGGGTATTGGTTGGCTACCCTTCTTAACGGGCCCGGCAGGATTCGAACCTGCAACCCCAGGATTAGGAATCCTGTGCTCTATCCTTTGAGCCACGGGCCCATTTATCCTGATATAAAAAAACCTCCACCTGGAGAAAACTGGAGCTGGGGAGCAGGATTGAACTGCCGACCTCGTCCTTACCAAGGACGTGCTCTACCAACTGAGCTACCCCAGCCCACAGGTTGATTCACTGGAGCGGGAGACGAGATTCGAACTCGCGACCCCCAGCTTGGAAGGCTAGTGCTCTAGCCAGCTGAGCTACTCCCGCCCCTGGGACCTTGCGGTCACCCCCCTGTCGATAAAAACATTGGATGTCCTTATTGGAGAGTTACATTAAAAACTCCCCGCAAGGGGGGTTGAAGCTTTAATATAATATATCATTCCTATAGGTTTGTCAAGATGTTTTGGGGAATTTTTCATGTTTTTTACCCCATGTCCGTTGCCTTGTAAAACTACGGTTTTTCTGATATTATCTTTTAATGAGCCAGCCACTGGATCTGTTGCTGATCCATTCCCCCAAGACCAATGATTTCCTTGAACCTGCCGGGGAGGCGACCTTTATAAACATCATCCCCACAGGTCTTTTTGTCATGGCCGATTATCTGGATAAAAAAGGACACAGAGTCAGAATCCTGCACCTGGGGATTCATCGACACCAGCACGGCTCATGGGATCCATGCAGTTACATTGCCAGGATGAAACCGGGGATTGTAGCCTTTTCCCTGTTCTGGCACCACCAGTCTTATGATGTCATCAACACCGCAGGAAAAATCCGCCGGCAGTTTCCCTGCATTCCCATATTAGTGGGGGGACTGACTGGAGCCTGCTTTGCCCGGGAAATCCTCAGGGATTATCCTTTTATCGACGGGGTCATCACCGGCGACGGCGAAGAGGCCCTGGATATGATCCTCACCATGGTGAATCGCAATAAAATCAAAACCCATGACGATTTTTCACATACCGATAACGACTCCTCCAGAACATTTCCCTTCACCGGGTTTATTGACCAGATCCCCAGGGAGGAGCTTGATGATATTCCCGGCCTGATTCTGAGGTGGAGAGATCAGCTTCTTTGCACCGGTGAAGCAGGGCCTGTTACCCTGGAAATCCTCAATAACGGCGATGACTCCCGGCTGGACCTCCTGGAGGATTCCTTTTTATATCCAAAGTTCAGCTCTCTGCCCTCCATCATGTTCCAGGGGAAAAGCCTGCCTGCCTGGGGAATCTCAATGGAACGGGATGAAGGGATTTTCTTTCCCCGGCTGGGCAGAGGATGTTCCCGGCAGTGTGTCTGGTGTGGCAGACAGAAGGGTTCATCGGTGGCCTTCAGGAAGGCCGACAGGGTCATCTCCTCCGTTGTCCAGGCCCAGAAGAAGGGTTTCAGAAGTGTTTATATCACCCATGATCCCTGTTCTGATGCAGAATTTTACTATCGGGAGCTTTTTTTCCTGATGAGAAAAGAAATGAACTGCCGGGAGATGGAGCTTTATTTTGAATGCTGGGGACTGCCCCGGCGGGAGTTTATCGATCTTTTCGCTGACACCTTTCCCCGAGGAATTATGGGGCTTTCTCCCGACACCGGCGATGAGGACCTGCGACGGCGGTACAAGGGATCCAGCTATGACGACACACATCTTTTTGAAGCGGTGGATTATATGGAAAACCGACGCCTCGGTTACGATCTGTTCTTTTCCGCGGGCCTTCCCGGTGAGAACAGGGAAATGTTTCAAAAAACCCGAAATATGATCACAAAATTCCGCCACCGGGGAAAATATCTGGACCAAATTATTCTTCAGTCAATTCAGCTGGAGCCAGGATCCCCATGGTTTGAAGATCCAAAATTTTTCAACATCCAGGCCCGTTACCGGGGGTTTTCTGATTATGTGAAAGCCCATGGACCGGGAGGGCGGGGATCTTTCACATCTCTGGGATATGTTATCCCCGGTTATTTTCCTGGTATCCGCCGGGGACATTCCCTGGAGGATTTCGAAGACAGGATCCTCCAGATGCGAAAAGATGCCGGTTTCCTTCCCCTGGGACTTATGGATCAGGATCACCCTTCGGCTGACCTTTTGCCGGCGATGAAGTCCCGCAGAATTAAAAAAAGTGAGCAGGTATGATGAGAGAGAATCCCGGGGGGATAATAGAGAAAGCCGTGTCTGCCGGTACTGTCGGGGATGTAGTGTCATTCACAAAAGACCGGGGGATTTCCAGGGTTTACTTTGGCCACGAGTTCTGTCATCATCTTCTGCCTGATGGTGATCAGTTGATGGAGGTGATGGAAATCTGCGTCAAAAGCAGGATTCCTTTCACCCTGACAACTTCGGTGCTTCCTCCTGGGGGAATGGAACGCTTCCAGAAGTTGGCGGAGATTCTGGACAAAAAGGCCTCGGGCAATCAGGAAATCCTTGTGGGGGACTGGGGAGCCTTGTGGTATCTTCACAAAAAATATCCCCGACGTTTTCAGATTGTCCTGGGCCGGTTGCTGGCCCGTCAGCGGACAGGGCCAAGGATTGAGCTTATCAAAAATAAATCCCCCCGGCAGTATGAGTCCGCCCGCCGTTGTCACCTGAATGTGGAGGCATTCATTATGGAAATGAAGGCCATGGGGGTTGTCCGTTTTGAACTGGATTGGCCCACAGCCGGGATCCACAGGGATTTTCTCAAGAGTATCCGATGTCATGTTCCCCTGTCAGTTCATACGCCCTGGGTATATGTATCCACCACTCTCCGTTGTCCCATGACCGGCCCCGATGGCTGTCGCTGTGGGGAGGCGGTTCACCGACTGCGGAGTAAAAGTTTTCCCGTTGATCTGTATAACCGGGGAAATACGCTGTTCTACCGCAGTACCGGGACACGGGAAGCCCTGGATACTGGTTTTTTTGACCGGCTGGTTGTGGATCATCAGGATATTTCCATCATAATGGATTTGGACTGACCGGGAAATGCTATTCCGGGGACTTCCGGACAAAATGGCCGTCCACCTGGGGCTGATCTCCCCGGACCTTGAATACCAGGCGGATATACAGGGGATCAGGATGCTTTGAATAACTTGCTTTCCATTGATACACGGTATATCCCTGAATTTCAAACTTGTTGTAGAAGGTCATTGACTCAATAGTCCCCAGTTCCTGGAGTGTCTTGACAGTGTTTTCAAAGTTGTCCCTGGTGATGTTCTTGGAATTCTCCTCACTCCAAGGCTCGATGTACGATTCAAAGTCATTGGCTTCAACGGCCTTGTTCAGTTTTTCCACTGTCTTTCTGGCCCACTGCAGGGTCGGCTCCACTTCATCCTCGCCGTCGGCCCGGGCAATGGAGGACAACGTCATGGTCAGAATAAGAACACACAGAATCAGTGCCATTATCCTTGTTTTTTTCATAATAATCCCCCCTGATTTATCAATGATCTTCTAAATTCTATAAACCGGGATATTTACCTACTGAAGAGGATGTCCGGGAGAAAATATTTTGGGCAATCTTTTCCATGGCGGGAAGCTGTGTCATCGGGCATCAAACCGTGGAATACATGTCCAGGGACAGCTGTGCGATTATTTTGTCGGTGAGAATTACATCGGGCATTTTTTCCGTGAGGATGCAAAGAGTGTATGGTCTTTCGGGATGCATCACCAGGGCGCAGTCGTGGCGGACTCCTGTTATTTCGCCGGTCTTGTGGCAGACCCGGGTCTTTGAGGGCAGAAGCAGGGGGATTTTTTCCCGGTATTGCTGTCGAGCCATTATATCAAGGGCTTCTTCCCTGGATTCACCCGAGAGGATCTCTCCCCGATACAACATTCCCATCAGGCGGATCATATCCCGTATGGAGCAGAAGTTCTTGGAAAACTTTG
>CAYNGH010000161.1:0-7471 GCA_964396845.1 uncultured bacterium
ATGTTGCTCAACTGGGGGGCCCAGCCACCGGATTCTGATTCCAGGAAATAAAAGCTGTGCTGAGGATCCTGGGAAAAAGTCACATTGTCAAAAACATAAAACTCCATCTCCGGCAGAAGGACAATTTTGTCCCCCAGGTCCATTTTCCTGAGATATTCTTCGGCAAGCCGGCAAATATGCCGGGGATCCTGAGAAAAAGGCGCTTCATCCCCTTCCACCACGTGAATGTTGCACATGAATGAAAGAACCCGGATCCCTTCCCAGTCCTCTTCAAAGGCGGTGGTGGGATCCGGGATGGTTATCATGTCGCTTTTTTCCACCTTTTTAAAACCCAGGTTGGAAGCGTCAAAACCGAACCCCTCCCGGAGGACATTTTCATCTACACTGGCGGCGGGAGCTGATACATGACGCCAGCGTCCCCAAAGATCCACCATCTTGAAATCCAGCTCCTCAACTCCTGTTTCGTTGACATACTTGATACAGTCTTCCAGGCTGTTAAACATTCTCCCACGCCTCCCAGAATTTGATTCATTACAATATTACCCGGACTGGCCCCATTTCCCTCTGATGAAAAATGTCTTATTTTCTGGGCTTTTTATCAAGATTTTTAAATGTGGTACTTGAAGACCTTTCGTTTACTTCCCTGCCGGAATACCGGGTCTTGTCAACTGTATAATACTTCCTTCCTGTTTTCCCTCCTGGGTTGAACAAAGCGTACAACTTGGCACGGAAGCCTTCAAGGGTCTTGCTTTTACCTCCCCTGAACTTGAGGTTCTTCATCTCAACACCAGTTCTAATATCCACCGAGGAGGATTTTTTTATTGCCAGGATCTGTGATGGAAAAACGCTTCGATGCCCGGCGATGAGATATGAGATTACCGCCACAAGGCAGGCGTATGGCCCGATGGGCGCGCCGAAAAGCTCGATGGCAAGAATGGTGGATGCAATTGGGGCATTGGCGGCTCCTGATAACAGCCCGACAATCCCAATGGCGGCAAAAACCGCTGTGCCCTCACCCATTGCCCCGGCCATAACTGCCCCGGTGGTTGCACCTACAAAGAATATTGGGATGAGAATCCCTCCACTGCCTCCAAATCCAAGGGTAATACTTGTAAAGACGGCCTTCATGATAAATGCATACCAGATGACTTCTCCTCCCTCAAGAGTCCAGCGAATCGTTTCCATGCCCATCCCGTAAAAGGCAGGCCCCGGCACAAGGTATATGAGGCCGATAAGAACCGTACCGCCTATCAGGGCTTTAATCGAAATATCCGCATTTATCTTTTTGGAAGACGATTAACCCAGTTCGATAACCTCAATGAAAAACAAGGAAATAACGCCCATTATGATCCCGAAAAAAATCATCTTGAAAAAGAACCAGTGGCTGAATTCCGGTACAAAATGGAAGGGCTTGTAATAATAATCGACACCCATGGCTGAAGTCACCTGAAATGAGATCATCCCCGCAACCATGGAAGGCAGAAGAATCTCGTAGAGGAGCCTTCCTGAGTATAAAACCTCCACTCCGAATATGGCCCCGGCAATAGGAGTGCCGATAACCGAGGAAAAGGCAGCACTCAGACCGCATATCACCAGCTTCTTGCGGTCATCATCATCCAGTCCCATCAAAGTGGCAAGGTATGACGCCAGGCCGGCCCCAACCAGGGCTGATGGCCCCTTTCTTCCGGCAGACCCTCCGGATGCGATGGTGATTATTGTTGCAATCGCCTTCACCGGCACAACAATCAAGTCAATTTTGCCCGACTGTTTATGAATCGCAGAAATTACTTTCTCGGTGCCCTTGGCCTGTGCTTCAGGGGCCAGGTATTTAACAAGCAATGCGCTGACGGCCATCCCCAGGGGAATCAGGTAATAAAAATCTGCATAGTGACCGGTGAAATCCACTGCCTTCTGGAGTCCTTCCAGAAAAAGCCCCGTGGAAAATCCCACAATAATTCCCACAATGCTCGCCAGTATGACCCACTTGGCCACACTGAAAAGGAGAATTGAGCTTTCCTGAAAATACTTGTTCATTAAATCTTGTTCCTCTGGTGTCAAGTCAAGACTTTACCGTCAAGGTTCTTATTCCTGCCGGGAGCCTTCATCAACTCTGACCCGAGAAAAATCCAAACCCAAGTTTAAAAATTCAACCGATGAAAAATTTGCTCCATCGGAGATCCCCGGCCAAAAAAGCAAAGAGCGCCGTAGTAATCGGGATCTTTTATGGGCAGATCAACCATCCGCCACAGGCTCTCTTCTCCCCGCGGGAGATCTGGGTCATCTATCAGCCGGGGTTTGTCATCCCCGGAAACCCGCACCCTGCCAAGGCTCACCGCCATCCCCAGTCCCCGGGCCTTCACATAAGCCTCCTTCCGGGTCCATATCCGATAAAACATTTTCTCCCGATCAGAAGAAACTGCTCCTTCCAGCTCCTGAACCTCTTGGGGGGTGAAATATCGCCGGGCAATATCCATATAGGGCCGTCGGGGATCCGCCATTTCCATATCAATTCCCAGGGGGATTTTTGGCCCTGCCACCCCGACAGCCCCATAATTACTGCAATGAGTCAGGTTGAAACAAAGGGGAATAAGGCCGGCATTATCGGGAATGAAAGGTTTTCCGTCAGGGCCGTATTCAAAAGGGATTCTGCAGGGATGAACCCCGATGATTCCCGACAGAATCCCCCGGAGAACTCCCCGGGTGACTTTGAAGCATCGGGCCCTGGGGGGGAATCGGTAACTGAGGGCCTTTTGAAGCTCGTAGTCGGAAAGAAAGGTTGAAAGCCATTGAATCTTGTCCTCGGCAAGTTCTGTTCTGAAAACAAAAACTTCCACCCGTCGATTTGTGATTATCAAGGAAGGATCCCCGGAGCTTAAAAGAGCCAGATCCTCATTCACTGCTCCCGGCCTCTTTTTTAAAATGTTCCCCCATACGGCGGAAGCCTTCTTCCATGGAAACCCTGGGTTCATAACCCAGATCCCGCCGGGCTGCGGATATGTCGAACCAGTGGGCAGTGGACAGCTCCAGAGCCAGAAAACGGGTCATCAGAGGTTCATCACTCCTCCCCATCAGTCGGTATGCTGTTTCCATCATTGCCCCCACTCCATATGCAACCCACTGAGGGATCTTTTTAGTTACCGGAGGCAGACCCGCCGAGGCCAGGATGCTGTCCATGATCTCTTTTACTTCCATAGGTTCGCCATTGGTAATGAAATATGGCTTTCCCGAGATTATTGCTCCCGGTTTCAGGCGTTCCATGGCCAGAATGTGGGCATCAACGCAGTTGTCGATATAAACCGTATCCACCTTGTTTTTCCCGTCCCCCACCAGCTGAAGACGGCCCTTCCTGGCCCGGTCGATTATTCGGGGCATCAGGTGATGATCCCCCGGCCCCAGGGTAAGATGAGGCCGAAGGGAAACCGTGGCAAGGTCCTGACCGTTGGCTTCTACAACCATCTTTTCCGCCATTGCTTTTGTCTTGGGATAATCTGCCAGAAACTTGTCGGGATAAGGCTTGGACTCATCCACCCCCTCCTGATCCGTCCCGTCAAAAACCACGCTGGGAGAGCATGTATAGATGAGGCGATCCACCTTGTGTTCCTGGCAGGATTTTATCACATTTTCAGTGCCCAGGGCATTGGCTCGGTAATACTCGTCATAGGTTCCCCATATTCCCGCCTTGGCCCCCACGTGAAAAACCACATCACAGCCCCGAACCGCGCCGGAAACAGCCGAAAAATCAGCAAGATCACCTGGTATCGATTCAATGCCCGACCTTGCCATCCAGGGATAATCTCCCCGGGAAAAGCTGACAACTTCATGACCCTGAGAATGCAAGGCCCGGGCAATGTTGCTCCCCAGGAATCCTCCGCCTCCAGTGACAAGAATCCTCATTTTTTCAACCTCCTGCCGGCCCAGTGGGAGAGTTTTTCCCGGAATATCTTGGCGTTGTGCCGGACATCCACCGGAAATTCCCCTTTGAACAGAAAATCTTCAACAGCTCCGGTATGAGGATGTTTGGCTCCCATCTCCCGCAGTTCTTTTTCGATTGCATCGTACTCCCCGGAAGATACATCCTCTCGGGGCTGAACGCAAAGAACCGGCTTGACAGAACCGTTCACTGACGCTCCCACCAGAGCAGTTCGAAATACCCTGGGATGCTGGTTGAACACCGCCTCGATGGGGAGAGTAAAATAAGTCTTGTCGCCAGCCACCACCCGATGGCTTTTCCGGCCACAAAGCCACAGCCTGCCTGATTCATCCATATACCCCACATCCCCCATCCGGTGATAAGAACTCCCCTTTGCAGAGATCCGGGCAAATTTGTCCCCTTCGGGACGGTTATAATAACCCTTTGTGACCACATCCCCCCGGACGCAAAGCTCACCAATCTCTCCCTGAGGAACCATAAGGTCGTCAGACCATTCTTCGATGGGGTCATCGGTTATCTTGATTATCTTTACTTCGATCCCCCCCACTGGCTTGCCTACGCAATTTCCTTCCCCCCGGGATGTCCGCTGTGCCGTATCGCCGAATATCTCGTCAGTGCCGATGGATGCCACCGGCAGGGATTCAGTGGCCCCATAGGGAGTGAACACCTGCACCCCTTCCGGGAGAACCTTCACAAACCTCTCCAGAGAGTCCACCCGGGCCGGCGCTCCTGTGGATATGACCCGGCGGAGGCTGGGAAGTACAATGCCCTTTTGGGATCCGTATTGCCCCATTTTCTCGATGAGAGCCGGGGAAGCAAACAAGTTGGTGACACCAAAGTCCCGGGCGGTCATGAAGAGTTTTTCCGGGTCAGCAGTAGCGGGACGGCTGGCATCCATATCGGGGATCACCGATGCCATCCCCAGGGCCGGGCCGAACAGGGCAAACAGGGGAAAGGTGGCAAGATCCATCTCTCCCGGCTCAATCTGGTAAACCTCCCGGAGAATTTTCACCTGGGCATCAAATATGCCATGTGTATAGATAGCTCCTTTGGAAGGCCCTGTGGAACCGCTGGTAAAGAGAATCGCCGCCATATCATCAGGCTCGGTGCGGGCCATCTCATAAGGGGTTCCGGGCTTTCCCCGAAGGATCATATCCTTCAGGGTAATCCCCCCCCCGGGGATTTTGTTGCCTGCAACCACATTAATCTTGATGTATTTTTTAGCCCATCCCATCAGGATCCGGGCAACGTGGGCCTTGGGGATGCCGATGAATGCCTGGGGACGGGCTTCCTCCAGGCTCCGGGTCATATTGCTCACTCCGATGCCGGGGTCAATCACCACCGGCACAGCACCCACCTTGAAAAGGCCGAAAGTCAGGGCAAAAAAATCCAGCCCCGGCTTCACCATCAGCGCAGTACGGGCCCCCCGGCCGATGCCTACTGCTTCAAGGCCATGAGCAATATCATCGCTGTGGCGGTCAAGCTGGCTGAGAGTATAATGAACATAAGCCGCCCGGCCTGCCCCGTCGTATGAATGAACCTGTACCACCGCCAGGGCATCGGGTTTTATCCGGGCCATCCGGGGCAGATGGGATGCAACATTTACGGAAGTTTCCTGGCTATCTTTCATCATATGCTTCTTGAACCTCGTGGGAAGAATTTTCAAAAAAATCTTTAATCAGGGGGATTATCTCCCGATATTCATCCTCCAGCAGGTAATGACCTGCCTGGGGATAGCGATGCACTACAGCATCGGGGAAACGGCGGATCCATTCCTCAAGAAAATGAGCATCGAATATGAAATCCCGCATTCCCCACAATATCAGCTTTGGGGTATTCCGGAACAACTTCAGCCCTGATTCCACCTGTCCTACCAGAGAATAGCCCGGGTCATCTTTTTTCAGGGGAATATCCTCCACGAAACGCAGGATCGCTACCCGGTTTTCAGGAGTATCATATGGCTCCAGGTATCCCCGTTTGACATCCCCGGACAGGGGGTTTTTGACGGCACAAAAAGCTGATGCCCCCAGGCAGAAGAGATTGAGATGCTTCACCAGAAAAGCCCCCAGGGGAGTATTCCGGATGAGTCCCAACTGCCATGGAAAGGGCCGGGATTTTGGCATATGAAAACCTGCAGTGTTGGAAATCACCAGCCGGCTAATTTTTTCAGGGTTGCGGACAGCATATAGCATTCCGATCATCCCCCCCCAGTCATGAAGAATGAGGGAGATATTGCCGTTGATTTTCAGGCTGTCTATAAGCTTTTCCAAATCCACAACCCGGCGAAGGAGGGTGTAGGGGTAATCATCCGCCGAGGGTTTGTGGGATAATCCACATCCCACATGATCCGGGACGATGCATCGGAAGAAGGGAGAAAGCCCGGAAACAAGCCGGCGGTAGTAAAAGGACCAGGTGGGGTTTCCGTGAAGCATCACCACCGGGTCCCCGGAACCTTCATCCAGGTAATGCATCTTAATTCCGTCAAGATCAAAAAAACTCCCTGAAAAGGGGTAGTCGGGGAGGGGCTTCACCAGTCCCACCCCAGCATCAGGCAGTTGAGGCCACTGCCGATACCCAGAAAACCCACTTTCTGCCCTGGCACCAGGTGTTCCCGTTCTTCGGCGATGGCCGCGGTGATGGGCAGGGATACAGTGCCGATGTTTCCAAGGAATGGATATGTGGAAAAGTCCTTTTCAACGGGAACTCCCAGGGTTTTCAGGATGGTGTCCCGGTGGGCAGTCCCCACCTGATGGCATATGGTGCGGTCAACTTCTCCGGCTTTCCATCCCATCACTTTGAGAAACTGATTCCAAGTCTTGAGTCCCAACTCCACTCCATACTTGAGAACCGATACCGAATCGGTATGCATCAATTCTTCTACGGTGCCGTCGCCTAATTTTTTAACCCCCCATGTACACAGCTTGTGATGACGGGGATCCGCACAGGACACCCCCCCTAAGAGCCGACGACGCTTACTGCCGGAGAAACTGCCGTCGGTGACCAGCATGGCAGTGGAGCCGGATCCTCCTGTGAGGGTTGCCAGAAAACCGATGAAGTTGGCCATAGTGGGATCCTTGAGCATCCGCCGGATGGTGAACTCCACAATATGCCGGGCGGATTCAGTGGAAACCACCAGCCCGGCCCGGATCTGCCCCAGTTCAATCCGGTTGGCAATATCCACGATGCCGTTTAAAACTCCCAGGCAGGCATTACTGATGTCGTAGATAAAGCTGTCGGGACTTATCCCTAATTCCGCAGCCACAGCGCAGGCAGTGGCCGGTTCGTAACCTTCCCGGCAGACACCGCCGTAAATGAGCACATCTACATCTTCCGGGCGAATGTTAATTTTTTCAAAAGCCTTCTGGGCAGCAGCCACCGCACCTCTGGCCAGGGGTTCGTCTTCTTCCCACCATCGGCGTTCGGCGATTCCCGTGAGGGCTTCCAGCTGGCCCACGGGGATATGCAGTTTTTCATACATGGGCGACAGGCGCTCTTCCAGCTCCTCGGAGGTTACCACCACCGGCGGAAGCTCGTAGGCCA
>CAYNGH010000162.1:0-7449 GCA_964396845.1 uncultured bacterium
AGAAAAAAATTGCAAAAGATGCTCCCTATGTGTTTTTATGGAATCAGGAAGCAGTGGTGGGAGTGAACCGCCGGGTCCGGGGACTGGCACCGCCATCACCGGCAGGGCTTCTGTCCCGGCCGGAAAATATTTGGATGGAAGATAAATAACTCCTGTTCAATGATCAGTTTCACCAGATGCATCTGCAGATTTCATCAGGTTTTCTGCCATCTTTTTAAGATCCTGATACCGGGGTTCGTTGACTATAACCACCACATCCTCGCCTCTGACCCTGGCATACCGGAGATCCTCATCTTCATCCCGGACCTTGCCACCATAGGTTATGGTATAAATATTCTCACCATCGGCCTTTGTCCCTTCGATTACCATATCGGGACTGTCCAGACCGTAAAAAGCGTCATCTTCAGTAACAAAACGGGCATCCCACGCATACATGTTGGCGGAATTGCGAAGCACCGCCATCACCGGGCCTGTATCCAGCTTCTTTCTGACAGGGGAATGCATCTCCCACAAATCTGCTGATTCATCACTGCGGGCGATTTTAACAACCCTGTCGGGGAGGGTGATGGTGAGAGTTCCCACAGCTTCAGGCTCATCGGCTACCATGGTTCGCCGGACAAAATTGGATGGGGGAGTCTTGAACTTCTGCTCTTCAAATATGCGAAGGCCGTAAAGTTCCGGGGCTCCCTTCACCATGGCATAAATTTCTCCTTTTATCTGGTCAGCCTTGCCAATCCTGATAGTTATCGGCTCCCCGGCATCCCTCAGATAGACTTCGCCATAGATGGCTGTTTCATTCAGGCCGAATTCTTCACGGTTTTCTGGGGTATCTTCGTAAAATTCATTGACCCGAATGTCCAGAAAATTTCTGATGTAGCTCTCAGCCTCGGTGGAGCTGGGCCGGGGGATTGGTGGTGACTTGATGACCCAGCCCTCATCACTTCGAGTAAAAAGATAAGTATGCTGAGGATTGTTGACTGCAAGACCCTCTACTTGATCTATTCCTGCGGTAAAAAGCTGTTTGTCCCGGTAGTCGGAAATATTTCTTTCCAGGTTGAACTTGAATCCAGCAGGTGCCATGAAAAGCTGGGGTTTATCGGGCAACTTGGCATAGAAACTGCGCCCGTCAACGGTGACATCTCCCAGAAGGATCCTGTGTTCTGTGCCGGCAACCTTGAAAGCCACCTGGAAGGCAGGCTCCAGGAGTCCGAATTTTATCAGGTCTTCTTCCGTAGGGGTTTCCCGGAGTATCTGTTCTTTTTTTAAGGAAACCAGGGATTGGGCAATCCCATGAATTATTCTGTCATCGGCAATGGAATCTTTCGGTTCCGTCATACGCCAGGTCCCTTCATCCAGAACAAAAGAAACAACCCCTTTTACAGGTTCCTGATGACGGATGATGGTGATGGATTCAACCTTCTCCAGATCTATCAGGTCCGTGCCGAATACCTGGGACTCTTTGATTTCCTGTTGTTTCTGCTTCGGTTTTATCCTGCGTTCATATATCAGATAAAACCCTCCCAACAGGATAAAAAGGATGGCAATTATTGCTGTTCTTCTGAAGTTCACTGGAGCTTCTCCTTTGTTATCTCCTGAGCCATTTGACAGCAACCCCCGTCAGGATGACCAGGGCCGGCATCATTATCATAGACAGGAAAAAAATGTTATTCTTGTCCTGCTCTTTTAAATAAAGGGGGAGTGTCTTGGTATGCCGTGGCCTGATTGATATGAGATTTTCCTGCTGGGTGAGCCATGAAACGCTGTTTAAAAAGATGTTGGAGTTACCCTGCTGAGGCAGGAACTGGTTGGAGATAAAGTCCACACAGCCAAAAACCACCATCCGGGATTCCCTGACGCCGGCATCCTCGGCATCTTCGGGATCTTCATCGGGAGGCCGGTTTCCATTCACATCCAGACCTGATTTTACCGGATCCGTATCACTGCCGGCGACACCGATGATTAACGGCCCTGGCTTGTCAACTCCTTCTTCGTAGCTGATCTGAGCGTTTCTCTGGGGACGCCGGGCTTCGCCCCAGGAGCCTGGGGCCGGTGCGCTGGTTTTAACCAGGGGAGCCCAGAACTTGTTTTTAGGCCTGGGGGATACAAAGTCCAGGGATCTGGAAAAGGGGAAAAAGGTGATCAGATGAAAGTCCATGGTGATGGGATGTTCTTCATAGCTGGTGGCCACGGGGATGTAAAACTCCCCCCCCATAGCCTTGCTGACCCGGTCAATTACAATATTGTCGTCAACAACAAGGCCTTTTTCCTGAAGCAGGGAAAACAGCCGGGGTGTATTGCGCCAGGGTTCAAAAAGAAACATCACCGCACCGTAACGGTTCAGATATTCCCTGATGACTTCAATCTCGTGATCCATATAGGGGGTCTGAGGGCCGGCAATGATCAGCAGGTTGCAGTCATCGGGAATCTTATCAACGGATATGAGGCTGATGGTGCTGACCTGATATGCTTCTTTTTCCAGCTCTTCCCGGGCGCCGGATATGTCTGGGTTTTCCTGTCCCTGGGTGGATCGTTCTCCATGACCTGTGACAAAATAGACATGTTTTTTCTCGGAACGGGTCAGGTTTAAAATTGCATTGGTAATGGCCTGTTCTTCTACTCTGGTTACCACTTCCCGGCGATCATTTCCACGAATCACAATGGCATCGGGCTGGGTTAGTTTGTATTCCCGGGCCAGAGCAGGATTCTGATTGGTTTCCAGGGATGCAATGGTGATTTTTTTTGAATGATAGCGGTATTGATCCAACAGGTTTTTTGCGGATTCAGAAAAATTGCTCCCCCTGCTGTGAAAAATATCCACCTCGATATCCGACTGCAACCCCTGCAGAACTTTGACAGTTTGATCCGACAGGGTGAATATCTTCTCCTGGGTCATGTCAAAACGTTTATTGTTGTGATATGATATGAGCATTACCACCACCACTATGCCCAGGGTCAGAATTATGGCAGTTACAGTATTCAGCCCGTATTTGAATGTGTTTTTCATTCTGTTTCAATCCTCCCGGATTCAAGGGGTGTCATCAGCCTCTCCACTTGCGGATTTCCAGCATCTGAAGAGTAAGAAAGATAAAGATAAAAATAAAGCAGATAAAGTAAACCAGGTCATGGGTGTCAATTATGCCCTTGACAAAGTTCTGGAAGTGATTCACCATCGCCAGCTGTTCGATGATTTCTCCCATTCTGGGACTGAGGGCAAATTTGCCGGCGCCCATAACCCAGAAGATTAAAAGCCCTCCTACAGTCCCCAGAGCGGCAGTCACCTGGTCTGATGTCAGGGACGATATCCACATGCCGAAGGCGAGAAAAGCAAGGGACAAAAGGAAAAGCCCCAGGTATGACGATCCGATTATTCCCCAGGGAGTGGGGGTGATATATCGGGTAAAAACTATCATATAGACAATGGAAAAGCCATATATGAACAGCATGACCATTAGAGCCGCAAGAAATTTGCCCATGATTATCTGCATTTCTGTCACCGGGTATGTGAAGAGCAGTTCCATGGTGCCTAATTTTTTTTCCTCGGAAAAAAGCCGCATGGTGATAACCGGTATGAGAAAAATCATCAGAAAACCCATCAGGCTGAACAGGGGCGATAGAACTCCATCCACCGGGTTGGTCCTGCTCATCATATGCATTGAACGGGTGGCATACATGCTCATCTGGCTGTAGCGGATCATCAGCACATAAAAATAATACCCGGTTATTATCAGATAAAAGGTAAAAAAAACATAGGCAATGGATGAGTTGAAGTAATTCCTCAGTTCTTTTTTAAAAATCTGGAATGTATTCATGCTTTCTCTTCCGTCACTTTCTCCACAACTTCCTCCCGGGCTTCCTGCTGTGAATCAGTTTTGCTTTTCCCCCCGGCTTCATCTTCGACGGGAGTGTCCGAGGGTATCTTGTCGGGGACAATCTTGCGGAAAATTTCTTCTACGGATACTTCCCCGGGGCTTATATCCACAAGCCTGTAGCCGGCGGATACAATACGGGAGGCAATCTCCCGGCGGGCTTTGTAGTCCCTGGGCGCCAGCATTTTGAAAGTGTAAACTTCCTTGTCCACCTTCCCGGCATCCCGAACTTTTTTGACTCCTTCCATCCCCTTGAGCAGGGATTTTATCCGGTCTGCAGGGCCTTCCACGGTGACCTTCAGCCGGGTTGAATCAAAGAGGCGATCTGCCAGGTTTTCCCTGGTGTCGAAGGCCAGCAGTTCTCCCCGGTCGATAATTAGAATCCGGTTGCAGACCTGTTCGATTTCATGCAGAATATGGGTGGACAGAATTACTGTGGATTTTCCGCCGAAACTTCGGATGAGGCTTCGAATGTCGATTATCTGTTTGGGATCCAGGCCCACAGTGGGTTCGTCAAGGATCAAAACCGGCGGATCATTGATGATGGCCTGGGCTATGCCGACCCTCTGGCGGTATCCCTTGGAAAGATTGCCGATGAGAAATTCCCGGACATTGTCCAGTCCGCACCGGTCAATGGCACTTTCAACTCCATCGGTGAGGGCCTTTCCCCGGAGTCCCTTCAGGGAGACGACGAAATCAAGAAAATACTCCACCGACATATCCGTGTACAGAGGGACATTCTCCGGCAGGTATCCCACGTTTTTTCGCACTTCCAGGGACTGGGTCAGAACATCATAGCCTGCCACCTGGGCTTTTCCCTGGGTAGGGGGGAGATAGCAGGTGAGAATCCTCATGGTTGTGGTTTTTCCCGCAGCATTGGAGCCTAAGAATCCAACAATTTCACCTTTTTCCACTTCAAAGGAGATGTTTTTCACTGCCTGGACCGACCCGAATTTTTTTGAAATGTTTTCTGCCTTTATCAAGTAATCTTTCCTCCCTTCATCCCTGGGGATGGAGGTTTGGGTGTTTTTTTGCCATTCCGTTGCAGGGGACAGTTTATATAAAAATGCAGTTTTTCCTCTTTTTTGCTGAAATTTGACAATAGTCCCCGTCGATAAAGCAGGATAAATATTTCAAGTGTTGTCCTGTTTTTTGCTTGACGGATTACACCTATCGAACCATATGTTTTTCTGGAGGATCCGCCACATGACCGTTGCTTTTATCCGTCATGTATTATAGAATAGTATAAGACAAAGCAAGGTTTGTGTTTTATAATGGCAAGGACCAATATTATTAACTACAGAAAAACTGCCCGTTACTGACCAGTCATCGAATAAACCGGGATTTACTTCCAAAAAGGACTTGTCCTTTTACTGGCGAAATGTTCTAATGATAATATTCTTTGAATAGGGAGACTGATGAAGATGAGGAATAAATTTTCAATCCTTCTGTTAATCGCCTTGCTCATGCTGACTCTGGCAGGATGCGGCGGTGGCGGTGCAGGAAGCGGAGCCACCGGCAACAGGGGTTATGTTTCCGTTCGGGTTTCATATCCCCAGGATTACAGCCCTGCGGGTCGCAGTGAGGAATCCGTTGATTATGTTTCTTATTACACCATTGACATCTACGAATACCAGAATCTTGAGGAAGAAACAAACTTCGAAGAACTGGTTCCGGTAGTCCCCACCACCAGGGTCGATTATCCCAACGATACAGCAGTTATCCTGCAGGTGCCCATTGGCGAAAAGACCCTGGTGATATATGGTTATGACGAAGATCAGCAGAGAGTTCTATATTCCATCTCCACCATTACCGTGGAGTTGGGAGAAAACGCTCCGGTAACCGTCAACCTGGATCATTACGGGCCGGTTCCGCCACCTCCACCTCCACCGCCGGTATCTCCTCCGGTTATAAATTCGATAACTCCTGCTAATGCTCCCGCAGGCACAGTTGTGAGTATTATCGGTGAGCACTTCGGCGATACCCAGGAGAGAGTTCTCTCAACGGTGGACTTTGCCGGCGTGCCCTCTCAGAATTACACTCTGTGGTCAGACACGGAAATCCGTTGTGTAGTGCCGGTATGCCCCAACGGGCCTGTGACAGTGACCGTGGGAGGAATTGCCAGCAACCAGGTGCAGTTTGTCCGGGACAAGGACTGGAACCTTGTGGGACAGTTCCTTTCACCGGCAGGGGAAACTATTGATCTCAATATCGGAATACAGATGGATATTGACCCCAGCAACAATATTACTTGTGCTTATTCCATAATGGAAATCATCTATGCCAACCGGATGCAGGACGGCACTTGGGGAGCATCAGTGCTGGTTCATCAGTTCCCTGCGGCTATAGTCCTGGACAAATTAGGTGTTGTATCAGCCCCCAATGGATCGGCTTATGCCTATGCCATATGGTTCAATGATGCCTGGGGTATCGTTTACAATCCCAACACCGGTACCTGGGACACATGGCTGGATGCAGCCTACAAGCTCAGCGAGATTCCCTTTGTCACCAGTCTGGGTTTTGGGGTCAACTCCAACAGCAAGCCCTTTGCCGGGTATATCACGGGAGCCGGCAATTACTACTACAGCACTGCCTCGCCTCTTTTGGAGGACTGGGTGGTTGATATTCCTGTGAGCACCGGGGACATGTCCGCTGACGGGCATCTCCTGGTGGGCCCTGACAATCAGGTTCATTTCATATACAATTTGAACACTGAAATAACTGTGGTAACCCGTCAGACCGATGGAACCCTTGGACCCCAGAGAACCTATACCCTGGCCGATGCTTTTGAGTATTTCCCGGTGATTGGGGCCGATGGGGTAATCACAATCATTTATAATATCACTCCCAGCGGAATCGGCGCCATCCGTTACAATCCTGCCACAAATACCTGGTCTGCCCCGGTGAGCCTGGATGGCAACTTTGATACCACCGACATCAAGTGGGCGGCAACGGATCCCCAGGGAAATGTGATGGTGGCTTATACTGTGAATTTCCACCAGAATCTTTTTGCCCGGTTCTATGATGTTTCCACAGCAACCTGGCAGCCAAGGGTTCAGCTGGACAATGCCGCCATCGACAGCATATACAGTGTGCATCTGGCCTTTGACCGGGAAGGCAATGCCCTGGTTGTCTTTGACGGTTTCACTTCCCCTGACTTCGGCGTATATGCCACAAGATATGAGATAACCCGGGGGACTTTCGGCGCTCCGGTGAGCATTCTCCCCGATGCCGGCACATCGGGTTCATCGCCAAAAGTTGTCTTTGACAGCAGACAGAATGCCCATGTGGTGATGGAACTTTATGACGGGAACAGCCGGGCATATTACGTAAAGTATGAGTAAAATTCCAGGCGACAGCACTTCAACGGAAAAGCCCCTTCGGGGGCTTTTTTTATGGCTTTTGAAATGGATCTGTTATCTGAGGATGTATTACAAGGAATTTGGCATCTCATATGTAATTTAGCAAAAAACTGCACATAAGCTGAGCTTTTGGCGATTCCTGTGCAGGAGCAACAATCAAACATACAGGAGTCCTTTATGAAGACAATGGAACTGGAGAAAAACTATCAACCCGGTAAAAT
>CAYNGH010000163.1:0-7339 GCA_964396845.1 uncultured bacterium
CGAGGGTTGTATCCCAAGGATCATGGACATCCCGACTCTTTTTTTCCCCCTTTTCCAAAAAGGGGGCACTTACACTAACAGGCGTTCTCCCTAGGCTATGGTTTCCCGGACTGCTTCCACCAGGGTATCTCCCGCTTGATCCAGGGGCATGTCCAGCTTGCATCCTGCGGCCCGCTCGTGGCCTCCTCCATTGAACCGTGCGGCGATGCCGTTGACGGGGATCTTCGAGGATCGGATACTGGCCTTGGCTTTGCCGTCTTTGAGTTCTCGGATAAAGATGATGGTATGGACTCCCCGGATTACATTGAGATCCCGGATGATGTTCTGGGCGTCGGCTTCCTTGACCCGGTATTTATCCATCATGTCCCTGGGAAGCAGTGCCAGGGCTATCCCTTCCCGCCGATAAACCTTTGTATCCAGCATAAGCTGACCCAGGAGCTGCATCACATTATGATCCATCTCCCGGTAAACCCGCCGTCCAATTTCTTCCAGGGGCAGGTTGTAACGTTGAAGCATCTTTGATATGACCATGTGGGTTCGGTGGGATGTTTTGCTGTACTGGAAAGCTCCGGTGTCGGTGAAGATGGCCACATAAAGGCCCAGAACGGTATCTTTGGACATGTAATATCCCAGGGCTTCGAAGAGTTCAAAGAATATCTCCCCCACCGAGGATGCCTCAATATCCACATAGTTTATGTCGCCGTAAAAGGTATTGTCGGGGTGATGATCCACATTGATCTGAATCCTTGCCCGGAAGTTGTCACCTGCAGGACAACGGCTGTAATTAGGACACTCCACCATTATGGCGCAGTCAAATTTTCTGTCGGGGAGTTTTTCGGTGAGATTCTGAAGTCCCGGCAGGAACTGATAAGCTCCTGCAACCTGATCAGTGGTATATATGACCGGGTCCTTGCCCATGATTTTCAAGACTTGATAAATTGCCAGGGCAGAACCCAGGGCATCGCCGTCCATATTGACATGAGGCATTATCAGAAAGCTTTCCGACTGGTCAACGGCTTTCCTGAATTGTTCGGTAAAATTTAAAAATGCCCCGTTATCGTTATTCATCCTGACACCCTTTACCAGCCCATTATTCATTGCCCTGGGGTGAACCCATCATGTCAAATTGTCAAATCCCCGGTATCATCGGGATAATCACCACATGAATCCAGAACCTCTCGGGGAGGAGCAATCTGGTTAATCAGGTTGACCACGTCAACTCCCCGCTGAATCCCTCGATCCAGAATAAAATTGACCCTGGGGGTCTTCTTCAGTCGAATCTTTTTGCCCAGTTCTCTGCGGAAAAAGCCTTCGGCAGATTTAAGCCCTTCAAAACTCCGGGCCATCTGTTCTTCTTCCCCCAAGATGCTGACAAAGACCCTGGCCGAGGTCAAATCCGGCGCTACTTCAACCTGAGTAATAGTCACAAACCCCACCCGGGGATCCTTGCAAGCGGGAAAAATCTCCGCCAGGGTTTCCTTGATCATCCCGGCAACTTTCTGCATTCTCACCTTTGACATGGAATCAGCTTCCCTTCACTGGCTGTTTAAACCGGGAAGGCGGGGAAACATCTTCATCCTCAAGGGTTCGTTCGATTTCCTGCAGGGTGTAAGCCTCGATGATGTCGCCGGGTTGAAGTCCCGGGAAACGTTCTATCATCACACCGCACTCAAAGCCTCCCTGGACTTCCTTCACATCGTCCTTGAACCGTCGGAGAGAGTCAATTTTCCCTTCGAAGACCACCACGTTATCACGAAGAAGACGAATTTTGGAGTTACGTTTCAATTTTCCTTCCAGCACATAACATCCGGCAACTACTCCCACCTTGGAAACCTTGAATATTGCCCGAATCTCCGCCCGGCCCAGCATCACTTCCTGATATTCCGGCTCCAGAAGGCCGGTCATGGCTTTTTTGATGTCCTGAATGGCGTGATAAATGACCCGGTAAAGGCGGATGTCCACATTTTCTTGTTCTGCCATACGTCGGGTGGTGGGATCGGGACGGACATTAAAACCGATGATAATGGCATTGGACGCAGTGGCCAGCATCACATCGGATTCGCTGATGGCGCCGATGCCTCCGTGAATGATGTTGATGCGTACCTGGTCGTTGGAAAGCCGGGTTATGGAATGGCGCACCGCCTCCAGAACGCCGTTAACATCGGCCTTGAGGATAATCCTGAGTTCTTTGACTTCGCCCAGCTTCATCTGGTCAAAGAGGTCCTCCAAGGTTACCCTGGCATCGGTTTTCATCCGTTCGGTGCGTTGCTTGAGTTTTCTGTCCTCGGATATGGCCTTGGCATATTTTTCGTCTTCCATCACCTGCAGGTAATCCCCCGCTTCGGGAGCACCTGAAAGTCCGATAATCTCTGCAGGAAAAGAAGGCAGGGCTTTTTTAATCCGTTTCCCCTTATCATTGACCATAATCCGGATTCGGCCCCATTCATTGCCTACCACAACAGAATCTCCCACTCTGAGGGTGCCATTTAACACAATAACCGTGGCTACAGGGCCAAGACCCTTATCCAGTTTTGATTCGATAATGGTGCCCTGGGCAGGACGACTGGGGTTTGCCTTGAGCTCCTGCATTTCCGCCACCAGAAGAATCATCTCCAGAAGCTCGTCAATACCGGCCTTGGTAATGGCAGATACGGGAACCATGATGGTATCTCCGCCCCAGTCCTCGGGTATAAGCTCAAATTCCGTCAGCTGTTGTTTTACCCGTTCGGGATTGGCCTCGGGCCTGTCGATCTTGTTGATGGCGACAATAATGGGGACCTGAGCTGCCTTGGCATGGTTTATGGCCTCGATAGTCTGGGGCATTACCCCGTCATCCGCCGCCACAACAAGAACAGCAATATCAGTGACCGATGCTCCCCTGGCCCTCATCTGGGTAAAGGCTTCGTGGCCGGGAGTGTCGATGAATACAATCCTGCGGTCGTCAAAAGTGACAGTGGAAGCACCGATATTCTGGGTGATTCCTCCGCTTTCAGATTCGGTTACCTTTGTATGGCGGATTGCATCTAAAAGAGAAGTCTTGCCGTGATCCACATGTCCTAACACTGTTACCACCGGGGGACGGTGGGAAAGGAGTTTTTCGTCATCCTCGACTTCCTCGGGACGAACCTCTTCGATTTTTTCCTGTTCAATCTTGAATCCAAATTTCTTGCCCACTGCTGCTGCTGTTTCAAAGGCAAGATTCTGGTTGATGCCGGCCATAATCCCTTGCTTCATAAGCATCTTGATTATCTCATTGGCAGGCATTTCCAGTTTCTGGGCCAGATCTCCCACAGTAATGGTTTCCGGCAGTTCCAGCCATTTTTGTATCGATTCTTTCTTGGTGACCTCGGGAGCCCTGGAAACAAATCGCCCCCGGCCCTTACGGCCTTTACGGCCCCGGAAATTATCCTTCGGCCTGGGGAAGGTTCTTGTCAGAAGCTTTGACGAACGGCTGGCGGTATCCGAACCGGTTCCCTTGAGCTTTTCCTTGATGGTGGCAGTTTCACCGGTGACAAAGTTTGGCTTCTTGCGAAGCTCTCCATTTGGTGTTTCCTGAGTGGATGTGGTTTTTTTCCGCTTCTTGCGGGATGCCTCGGATTCCTGAGGTTTCTTTTCCGGGGGTCTGGCGGTTTTGACAGTTTTTTTGCCGGCATCACCGGCCCTGGGCCTGCTCGAAGGCTTTTCTTCTCCAGCAGCCCTGGACTTGAATTCTGCTTCCACTTTTTGAGCGACATCGTCTTCCAGGGAAGAGGAATGGGATTTAACCTCAAGTTTTAAATTATTCTTGAGATAATCTATCAGCTCTTTATTAGCCACACCCAGCTTTTTTGAAAGTTCGTAGATTCTGACTTTTTTCATTTATTACCTTCCTTGTCCTTGACTGTCTGGATCCTGCCCCGGATTATTCTCCCCTGCCGGGGATACCAACCCTTTGACACCATTGAATATTTCCCTGAGGGTGTCAAAGGCCTGATCTTCAACTGCCTGGTGATAACGCCGGCGAAACTTTTTGTCCATCAAAAATCTCTCCAGACATTCACCCTCCCGGCAGATATATAAACCCCTTCCCGGAATGTTACCGGTGGAATCCAGCCGTGCCCGCAACCAGCCCTTCTGCCTGACCAACCGATACAATCGGGGCCGAGGTTTTATGCAACGGCAGACGACACACATCCGGGAGGGTATGTGCCCAGGTTTTCCCACTTTGCCATTATTCGTACTCATAGCCGTAACCATAGGTCTGACGGCCCTTCTTCTTCTTCTTCTTCTTTTTCTTCTTGGGCCTGTCCTCGGTATAGGCCGGCCCGTAAATCTGATCCGCAATATTACGATCACCGCCATAAGCCATGGCAACATACTGCTCCACAGGCACATCCTTTGGGATATGCTTCAGAGCATTCTCAATCTCCTTCTGCTTTGAGCGATCTTTCCTGGGCGGAGCCAGAACATCCACATCAGGAATCCCAGTATCGTCAAACTGGGGAGTGTACTCCGCCAGACGGCGAAGCTCTTCTTCCTCACGGCGACGGCGTTCCTCGGCTTCCAGCTTTTTCCTCTCGGTTTCTTCCCGGCGACGGCGTTCCTCTTCTTCTTTGCTGGACTTTTCTTCCCTCTCACGGCGGGTTTTTTCTTCTTCCTGGGCCTGGATTCTCTTTTCCTCTTCTTCCCGGTGACGTCGGATTATTTCCTCATGGCGACGGCGTTCTTCCTCTTCCTTGCGTTGAACTTCCAGCTCCACCGCCTGGGTTTCACTCTTTATGTCAATCTTCCAGTTGGTCAGCTTCGCCGCCAGCCGTGCATTCTGGCCTTCCTTTCCAATAGCCAGGGAAAACTGGTCATTGGGAACAATCACCAGGGCCGATCTATCATCGGGGTCCAGGGTCACTGTCAGCACCCGGGCAGGGCTCAGGGCATTAGATACAAAAGTGAAAGGATCATCGGTATAGTTGATAATGTCAATCTTCTCGCCCCGCAGTTCATCCACCACCATTTGAACCCGGCTTCCCCGGGGGCCTACGCAGGCTCCCAGAGGGTCAACATTGGGTTCCAGGGCACGGACAGCAACTTTTGACCGGGATCCCGGCTCTCTGGCCACCGAGTGTATCTCAATAAGGCCCTGTCCAATTTCCGGCACTTCCATCTCAAAGAGGGCCTTGATCAGCTCGGGATGAGTCCGGGAAAGAACCACCTGGGGGCCCCGGGGAGTCTTATCCACGGCAACAACATATGTCTTCACCCTCTCACCCCGGCGGAAATATTCCCCCGGTGCCTGCTCCTGGGGAGGAATAACTCCCTCGGCTTTTCCCAGTTCGCAGATCCAGCTTCGATGCTCCTGGCGCTGGATGGTGACGGAGATAACCTGTCCCGCCCGTTTCTGGTATTCTCCGTAGATAATATCTCTTTCGGCTTCCCGAATTTTCTGAATGATCACTTGTTTGGTGGTCTGGGCGGCTATCCGGCCAAATTTCTTTGGGTTCACATCCACCACCATATCAACCCTCAGCCCCTGCTCCAGGGATTCGATGGTGGCATCGGCAATGGGCACCAGGATTTCCTTCACCTCGGTGAACTCATCCTCGCCGGCAGTTTCATCAACGGCCCCGGCTTCATCGTCATCCTCCTGGGGAAGTTCCGGCGCCGGCGGATAAACCGCCAGAATCTCGTCCTTCTTGAAGAGCTTCTTCGCCTGAGCCAGGGATATCTCCCTCTCCGGGTCCTTTCTTCGGGGAACTATGGTAAGGGTGGCGATGACCCTGATGCTTCCCCCGCCTTCCCAGTCGATGGCAACCCGCACATTGTCATCGGTTTCATAGTTCTTTCGATATGACGAGGTGAGAGCCGATTCAACCGCCTCCTGCAGAACGCCAAGAGGGATATTCCTTTCCTGCTCTATCTGTTTAAGTGCCTGTATTATATCCCCATTCATCGGGATACCTCCTTGTCGTCGATAGATACTCTTCAGATACCGGGAGATTCCACTTCCAGGTAATATTTTTCTTCGATCATGTCCTCCCGGTCCAGCATTTCTGACAGTGCCCTGGAAAAAGTTTCGCACATGTCAAGAGTAACACCGCCGGGGCCGGTGATGGTCACCCGCAGAATCCTGCGGCCATGTTCCATTATATAGGCAGACCTGACCACCTGGATCTCTGTTAGCTGACTCACCTGGTCAATCAGCCGGTTAATTTCTTCTTTTATATGCCTTGATGAACTGCTCAATGGGTTTTCCTTTATAACAAAGGAGTGGGCGGACCCACTCCTTTAATATCGGAGAGATTTTCCATGTTAATATATCACAAATCCCCCGCTTTGTAAAGAATTTTTTTTTTGTTTTTCCGGGGGATTGAAACCCTCAAAACCCTGGAGTATCAGGTTGTCATAAAAAACTCTCCACAAAAGCTGCAGCTTTCTGAGAAGAATCAGGTCTGGCAAACCCCAGAGCTTTTTCCGACAGATTTGACAAGGTGTCGGGATCTCCCAGGAGCTTTTCGATACAGTGTGGCAAATCCTCATCCCGGTAAACAGGCACCGCCAGGCCCTTTTCTATGAGGAAGGAAATATTCCGGGCTTCCTGCCCTGGAATGGGAGATGTAACGATCATGGGAAGCCCCGAGGCAAGAGCCTCGGCGGTGGTGAGGCCTCCGGGCTTTGTCACCAGCAGGTCCGCAGCTTTCATGTAGTCATATACATTCTCCACATAGCCCATGACCTTTATCTTGACGGCAGAGTTCTCAAGCCGTTTTTCTGCTTCCTGGAGTTTTCTGTACTCCTTCCGGTTCTGTCCTGTCATGACCAATGCCAGAAGAGGCGTCTGAATCTGCCGGAGGATCTTCTGGCATCCGGTGGCGGGACTCATCCCCCAGCCTCCTCCCATAATGAGAAGTACCGGCCTGTCATCTTCAAGTCCCAGCATCCTGCGGGCATCATCCCGACAAGGCCCTTTGCCGTTGAACCGGGGGTCGATGGGAATTCCCGTGGCTCTGACCCGATTTCCGTTGATCCCATGCCGGGCAAAATCGGAAATCAACTCCTCGGTGGGCACCATGTATCCATCGGTTTCCGGATATATCCAGAAGGGGCTTATCACAAAATCAGTAATCACTCCCAGAACTTTCATCGGCAGGCCCATACAACGTTTCAGTTCTGCCATCACCCCGCAGGGAAAGGCATGGGTGCATACCACAAGGTCCGGCTTTTCCTGCTGAATAACACGGCGGAAATTGGCAGAGCTTACGCCGTTGAGCCAGTTTTTAGCCCCGGAAACGGTTTTGCCGGGGGTTTCACTGTCATAAAAATAACCGTAAGCCTGGGGAAAAATTCGCAACAGGTATTGATAACC
>CAYNGH010000164.1:0-7244 GCA_964396845.1 uncultured bacterium
CCCAAGGAAGAAACGCCCCTGGCATCTGCTCCTCCCCCCAGTGATTTTCTTGAAACACCCAAGGAAGAAACGCCCCTGGCATCTGCTCCTCCCCCCAGTGATTTTCTTGAAACACCCAAGGAAGAAACGCCCCTGGCATCTGCTCCTCCCCCCAGTGATTTTCTTGAAAGACCTGACGAGGAGTTTTACGAAATTTATGCAGAAAGCCTGATAACATCAGCCCAGGCTCCCCGGCCCGAAGAGATGCCGGAAATCTCCGGGGATATACCCCATGAAGAAGAACCCCATCTGACCTCTCATCTGGAAACAGAGCTGGAGTTTGATCTTGACACCACTCAAGACGATGAGCTTGACGTTCCCGCAGATGAAGCCGATACACCTGAAGAGTTTCAGGATCAGCCTGAAGAGGAGGCACCGGAGCTTCCCCCGGAGCTGGAATTTGAAGATGAAGACTGGCCTGCTGATGAAATTGACGATGAAATGGATACCCCTGGAGGGACAGCAGGCTTTCAGGATAAGGATCTTTCTGAGGAATCAGAATTACCTCTATATACCGAACCTGAACTTCCCCAGGCAGACTTTGAAAGCATGGGAACCTTCAGTCCCGATGACTGGATGGACATAATGGAGGGAAAGGGACTCTCCATGACAGAACCGGAAATGGAACCTCCGTCCCAGGATATCATTGAAGGGGAGGCATTTCTCAAGGGGGATGTTGACTACCAGGAAAAGCATTTAGTACCCTCCCGGCAAGAACCCCGAAAAAAAATCAGGACCGAACCTGCCCGGGAAGGCCTGAAAAAGCGGGAAGAGTTTACAAAAGCCCGGCTTACCCATCATAAAAAATTTAAACGAACCGCAAAAAACCCCGCCCGGCTCTGTTCCACCCATGGCAAAAAAGAACTGGCAGACCGGTGCATCGAGTGCGGTGCTCCCGGGGCATCAGTAATGGCTCAGCTCTGCCTGGACTGCGCCTCCAACAAGAAAACCGCATTCAACTGCATCCAGTGCGGTCGTCCCAATTCCAGGGCTATTGCCCGTTACTGCCGTAACTGTGCGCCGGGGCTTTCCCGGGTATGTGTTAAATGCGGTCAGTCCCTGATGAAATGATATTTTTTTTAACTAAATACTTGACATTTGGGGATATTTTGATATAATAATCCTGCTCGGGCGAATGGCTCAGTCGGTAGAGCGCCTGCTTCACATGTAGGAGGTCACAGGTTCAAGTCCTGTTTCGCCCATTAGTGGCAATATCGCCAGCCCGGTGGGTGGTGTTGAGCAAAATGCGGGGGCGTGGTCTAGCGGTTCAGGACGTCGGCCTGTCACGCCGAAGATCGCGGGTTCAAATCCCGTCGTCCCCGCCATTTATATTTATGCCGAGGTAGCTCAGTTGGTAGAGCAGAGGACTGAAAATCCTCGTGTCGTTGGTTCGATTCCGACCCTCGGCATTATAAAATCCCTCAAAATACAGGGGGATTTTTTTGTTATATCGTTTTTATTACAAAGGATTAAAAACATTAATCCATAAGATAACTTCAGGGAGATGATTGTTTATGAGCCACAAGGTTGTCTTTGGTGATTCCCGGAAAATGCCTGAATTGGAGAATGAATCGGTTCATCTGATGGTGACATCACCGCCTTACTGGTGTATCAAGGATTATTCCCATGAAGGACAGACTGGTTACAATCAGAGTTATGAAGAATATATTGAGGATATTTTCTCAGTTCTAAAAGAAACTTTTCGTGTTCTCAAGACTGGATGCAGAGCGGTAATAAATATAGGAGATCAGTATTTGAGAGCTCGGGATCATGGGAGATACCGTGTTCAGCCGATTCCTTCTGATGTAATTATTAGAGCCAGAGATGCAGGATTTGATTTTATGGGAAACATCATCTGGAAAAAGATTTCCACAACGAATACCACTGGGGGAGGGGCCTGGATGGGATCCATTTATCATCCAAGGGATGGCCACATTACATATGAGCATGAATACATCATAATTTTAAAGAAGCCGGGAAAATGGCCAAAACCAGCTGAAAAACAAAAAGAATTGAGCAAGCTGACAAAGGAAGAAAGAAGTTCCTGGTTTCGTGGAATATGGGAGGTTCATCCAGAAAAACAAAATTGTCATATTGCAATGTTTCCCGTTGAGATCCCATACAGGTTGATTAAAATGTACTCTTTCTTCGGTGAAACAGTATTGGATCCGTTTCTTGGCAGCGGAACAACAATCAAAGCAGCCAGTTTGCTTGGAAGAGTCGGCATAGGCTATGAAATCAATCAAAAATACAAGACAGTAATCGAAAAAAAACTGCAAGTAGATGAGTTAAACTTATTCGATAACAATCAAGTTGAATTTAAATACAGGGAGATTAATCAGGAAACCATCAAAGATAAAGGGGATCTTCTGAAAGTTGGGTAGAAGATTAAAAATTTCGAACAAGGAATTATTGGAATTATTGCTTATTGAACAGTCAGAATTTCCAAAATACTCAACTCAGATAATGAATTTGGCAAACCAGAATGCCCAAGGCACAAGGCCCCAGGTTGTCGGGCAAATGTCAGATTTCATAGAGGAGTTTCAAGGGGAATCATTCCAGGAATGGGTGGAGTGGTATAACAGCAAAAAACCTGGAGCAATCGACAGAGCAACAGAGAAGATAATGGATATGATAGAAAAACTCCAGGATTCCATTAGTAATATCGACAAAGAAATGGTGAAGAAATGGGTGGAAGACCTGGTATATAAAAAAACTTATTCCGGACTGAAGTTTCAAAAGGCGATTATCAAGAAAGTATCTGATGAACTCAAATCAGATTACAGAATTGCCAGCCAGGACGAAGAGTCCCTGGGTATTGACGGCTTTATTGATGACAGGCCGGTTTCAATCAAGCCTGTTACATACAGAACAATGAGTATGCTGTCAGAGAATATAAATGTTGATATGATATACTACGAAAAGAAAAAAAACGGCCTGATTATCGAGTTTGATTTTTAAAAAATAAAACAAAAAAAGCCCGGCGGTATTACCGGGCTTTTTGTTTTTATGATTATCTTATGCCGTAGCCGGTGATTCCTCGGTGTCATCGTCGGATCCGGCGGCTTCCGCCTGTTCTTTTTCCCACATCTCCTTGGCCAGGATTTCCGCTTCTTCTTCTTCCCGGCGGGCCTCTTCTTCTTCACCGGTTTCGTGAGGATCCCTCAAGTTGCGATACCAGAAGAAATAAAGCCCCGTGACACAGAACAGGAATACTATGATACAGGTGAACAGCTTCTGCCAGTCCTGGATGATGAGAGTCATTGAGCCGAACAGCAGGCACATCTGGGCCGGCACCGCAAGAACCACAGCGATGATGTCATTGAGATGCTCAATGGTGATGTCCCGGATAAACTCGTAGGAGAGTTTTTTCTTTGTGTTTGTCCACATGCCTCCGGTGCGGGTCTGCTTGAGGAAGTTTACCAGCACCTTTTCCTCGGTCTTGGGAGTCATCAGGGTGCCGATGATACATCCCGCCAGGGAGAACAGCAACGGTATGGGGAAGCTGATATAGGGCGGCAGGGTGACCTTCATGAAGACCTCGGTTACAATCTTGAGGATCAGGGCCGACCCGATGCCCGCGGCAGTGCCGATGGCAAAGCCGTAACCGTTGAAGCGCTCCCAGTACCAGCGCAGAACCATGGGGATGAATATGCCCGCTCCAAGGCTGGCGGTGATGAAGTCCCATATGAAATTGATGTTGGGGATCACAAGGCTGATGATATAACCCGTGAGGGCTATCACCACCGATGAAGCCCGGCTCATGAACATTAACTGTTCTTCGCTGGCATCGGGCTTCTGGATGGCCTGGTATATGTCTTTCACATAATACGAAGCCCCTGCGTTAATGGTGGAGTCAAAGGTTGACATGGCCGCGGCGATAAGCCCCGCCAGGGCCATACCCTTGATGCCCGCCGGCATAATCTCCCGGATAACCAGAGGCAGGACCGATTCAGAGCCTCCCGCGGCGGCCACCTTCCCTCCCAGGGAAAGCCCCATGACTGCCAGGGCCATAATCAGAGTCCACCGGAAAGACAACAGCAGAATCCATTCCGCGGTGAGAAGTCCTGCTTCCCTTTCGTTGCGGGCTGCGTAATACCGCTGGGACATATACCCGCCGATGCCTCCCATGCCTTCCAGTATCCCCTTGAGGATAAAGAACAGGATCACAAAAGTAAACAGGCTGTATTCAGGATTCCCCGGCACATCCAATCGGAATGGCAAGTCAAACTGGGTGAAGTGGTCGGGCAGGACAACGGCCCCGGCGCTTACCATGAAGAAGGCCCTGACGGATATATACACCGCCACGATGATTATAAGGATTTCCTGGAGCACATCGGTGAACACCACCCCGTAAAGACCCGATGACACCGTATATGCCATACCTATCATAATCATGATGAAGGCGGCAATCGCCTTGTTTGCCTCGGTGTTGGCGGATATGGTGATGAAGTTGCCCAGGAAGTTGCCGGCGCCTTTGGAAAAGTAGATCACCATACCGATGGTGAAGACAATATTTGCCACCGCGGATAATGTCCGGGCCATACGGCCACCTTTGCCTTCGCCGAAACGGAGCTTCATAAACTCCGCCTCGGTCATAACCTTGGATCGGCGGTACCATTTGCCCAGAAACACCATCAGAAATGCCAGGGGAATGGCCACGCCACCCCGCATGGCAATCCAGAACCCCCTGAGGCCCAAAGTATAAATAAAAGCCACAATAACTGTGGTTCCGGCAATGTCAAAGTTGGATGCAGTCCCTGATGCTCCCAAGACCCACCAGGGAATCTTTTTGCCCCCCAGGAAGTAGTTGCCAATCCCCTTGGAGGCAACCTTGCTCATGATGAAACCCACAATGACGATTAATGCAAAATACCCTATAACTATCGCCTTGTCAAGGAACTCCAGCTTGATTTCCATGCTAATCTCCCCAATTTTAATTTTTCATAAAAAAACATAAAACAATAAAACAGTATAACGATTGCAAACTACTTCGACAAAAATCCCTGTTTCCCTGCCCATGTGGGTTTTCCTGTCAGGGGGGGCCAGAAGCCCGAAAACAAAAGGAAGGCAAAAGCCTTCCAATTGTTTTAATTAAGATGTCTTAACAGATTTTAATCCCTCTGGGGGTATATGAGGTATGCAGAAGCTCATGGCTCTTGTGACCGCATGGCCCCTCGGTGAGGAATTCATCATACAGTTTCTTTACAACGGGATTCTCATGGGATTTCCGATAAGTCATCACCTGATCCTCGTCGTATATTGCCTTTGCCCTTTCCTGGCGGATTTCCGGGGTTGTGGGGATGGGTTGTCCCCCGCCCCCCAGGCAACCGCCGGGGCAGGCCATCAGTTCGATGAAGTGATAGTCCGACAGTTTCCCCTGGCGGAGCTGTTCGATTACCCATCTGTCATTTTTCAGACCATGAGCAATCATAACCTTCAGAGTAGCCCCTTCCAGGAATTTCCACTCGGGGACTGCCTTCTTGATGGGAAGCTCCGCAGTGCGGATGCCGTCCATTCCCCGGACCGGGGTGATGTTCAGCCCTTCAAAGGGGACTTCCTCTCCGGTGACAATCTCGTATGCGGTGCGGATAGCCGCCTCCATGACCCCGCCGGTGGCGCCGAATATGATGCCGGCACCGGATCCCAGGCCCACCGGGTCGTCAAACTCGCTGTCGGGCACTTGGGGCAGGTCAACTCCCGCTTCCTTGATCATCCGGGCAAGTTCCCTGGTGGTCAGGGCAAAATCCACATCCCGATAACCGGAATCTTCCATCTCGGGCCTCTCGCACTCATACTTCTTTGCAGTGCAGGGCATCAGGGATACGCTGACGATGTCCGCCGGGTCAATCCCTGCCTTCTTTGCATAATATGTCTTTATGATGGCGCCGAACATCTGCTGGGGACTCTTGCATGTGGAGAGATGATCCAGAAGATCCGGGGCGCAGTGCTCCATAAACTTGATCCATCCCGGTGAACAGGAAGTAAGCTGAGGCAGGGCCACAGGCTTCTTTTCCACCAGTGCCTTTTTCAGACGCAGGAGAAGTTCCGTCCCTTCCTCCAGAATAGTCACATCGGCAGTGAAGTTGGTGTCAAACACCTTGTCAAAACCAGCCCGGTGAAGGGCGGTATTGAGCCTCTTGGTGACGGCAGTTCCCGGTTCCAGGGCGAATTCCTCGCCGATGGCGGCCCTGGGCGCCGGTGCGGTCTGGATGACCACGTGCTTTTTAGGATCTTCGATGGCTTCCCATACCAGGTCCGTATCATCCCTCTCGGTAAGGGCCCCGGTGGGACAGCGGTTGATGCACTGCCCGCAGGCTACGCAGAGAGAATCCATCATATCCTTCTCGTCGAAGGTGGCGATGCGGACTTCATTGCCCCGCCCCACAACGCCGATGGCCCCGGCGGTCTGGAGATCGATGCATGTGCGGACACACCGGAAGCATCCGATGCACTTGTTCATATCCCGGACAATGGGGGAATCTTTGAGAATCGGGAACTTGGGTTTTTCCAGCTTGCCGAAGGGTTCTCCGTCAACGCCGTATTCCTCGGAAAGCTCCTGAAGCTCGCAGGTGCCGGAACGAAGGCAGGTGGTGCAGTTGCCGTAATGCTCCGACAAAAGCAGGTCCAGCACATTCCGACGGGCTTTTCGAATTTCCGGCGACCAGGTTTTTACCTTTGTGGGCTGGGTGATGGGATAAGTGCAGGCAGTCTGAAGATTCCGCTGGCCTTCCACCTCCACCACGCACATCCGGCAGGCTCCCGCCAGACCAAGGTCCTTGTGATAACAAAGAGTAGGGATCCTCACCCCGATCTTTTCCGCTGCTTCAAGGATGGTGGTATTGACAGGGACTTTTACTTCCATCCCGTCGATTTCCACCCTCATCAGTTCGCCAAGCTTTTTCTCGGCGGTTCTATCTATGGTTGCGCTTTTTTCTGACATCAGTTGTAATATCCTCCTCGGTTATTGCTTGCAGGGAACCCGCCCCAGGATCTCATCGGCGAAGTTGTCAATTATGGCTACAAAAATATTTGAAGATGTCTGTCCCAGTCCGCATTTGGATGCTTTCTGCATGGACATGGAAAGGGACCTGAGATCCTTCAAATGACGGGATGAGCATCTCCCCTCCCGGAGTTTCTGGATCCCTTCCAAGAGCTTCACATTGCCCTTCCGGCAGAGGAAGCACTGGCCACAGCTCTCCTCC
>CAYNGH010000165.1:0-838 GCA_964396845.1 uncultured bacterium
ATATCTGGGCTTGCCAACATCGAGGTTACTCCTGAGTTTGCCTTGAAGTTAGGGGCAGCCTTCGGGGCTTATCTTGCCAAAAACTCCTCAGCCACCACCAGCCGGGATTCTCACCCTGCATCCAGGATGCTCAACCGGGCAATCATTTGCGGTCTTATATCCGTGGGGGTGAATGTTCATGATCTGCGGGTCACCCCGACACCGGTGAGCCGTTATGTCATCAAGGATACCGGTGCCAAGGGCGGAATTCATACACGAATCGATCCTCTGGACCCCAAGGCTGTTCTCATCGAGTTCTTTGACGACCGGGGCATCAACATCAACAAGCCTGTGGAGAGGAAGCTGGAAAATATCTTCTTCCGGGAGGATTTCCGCCGGACTTCCCTGGACGAAGTTGGAACCATCAGCTTCCCGTCCCGATCCATCGACGAGTATAACGAAGGTTATTTCAAATACCTTGAAACCGAGGGAATCCGCAAGTCCAACTTCAAGGTGGTAATCAACTACGGATTCGGGAATGCCTCCCTGGTACTGCCTCATATTCTGGGGAAGATGGGTTGTGAGATGGTGGCCATCAATGCATATCTCGATGCCAAGAAGGCCAGGGAAGCCTATGAAACCATGGAGATGGGTCTGAAGAATCTGTCCAACATCGTAACCACTTTGAACGCCACCATCGGGGTTCGCCTGGATGTGGACTGTGAAAAGCTCATTGTTGTTGACGATGAAGGTTCCATCATTTCCGAGGATATGCTTCTGGCCTTGATGTGTCATCTGGTTTTGAAGCATACTCCCGGCGGGATGGTGGCAGTGCCGGTCACTGCGCCCTCCATCATCG
>CAYNGH010000165.1:848-7194 GCA_964396845.1 uncultured bacterium
GAGGAGATTGCCCATCGCCACAACGGAAAAGTAGTCCGCACCAAGACCGATGGCCGGTCCCTGATGCACACAGCATCCATCGGTGAAAAGAAAATTGATATGGCGGGCAATTCCAGCGGTTCTTTCATCTTCCCCAAGTTCCAGGCAGCCTTTGATGCCATGTTTGCCTTTGCAAAACTGATGGAACTTCTGGCCAGGGAAGGCCGGAAACTGTCGGAGATCCTCCATGAGATTCCTAACTTCAATACATCCCGAGGAACTGTGGAATGCACCTGGCAACAGAAGGGCAAGATCATGAGGCGAATGATTGAAACCAACTCCGAGCGGCCCATGGAAGTCATCGAGGGCCTCAAGATATATTACGATCAATCCTGGGCCTTGATGCTTCCGGATCCTACCAATCCGTGCTTCCACTTGTTCTCCGAGGCAGCAACCCAGGAAGAAGCCCAGAACCTCATCGAGGAATTTGCCCGGAAGATAGACCAGCTCAAGGTTGAAGATCCCGCCAGATCCACCGGAGATGAAGTGAAAATGCTTCAGGAAAAACAGGAATCCCACAAGGAATCAGAACCCCAGCAACAGTTATACCTGTCGGTGGAGAGGGCTTTTCACTTCTGGTCACCGGGGAAATACCTGGGGATCCGGGCCAGAAGCTTCAAGGAATTCATGGATGCCATCCAGTTTGTGGAGCCGGTTTCTCTGGAATTCCACATGGCCAAGGGGGATTTTGCCAACTGGCTGGAGTATGAGCTGGACAAGGCCCGTCAGGCAGAGCGGATCCGCAGTCTTAAGGAAGAGGGTTTGACCGGGGAGAATCTCCGGGAAAGACTTCTGGAAATACTGGTATAACATAAGATCAGAAACAGGAGGGATTATGTCTTACTGGCAAAGGGTCAGGGATAAGCTGTCACAGGCTCCCGGCGGTTGTGACGTGACCACCATGGTTTACAAGAAAACTGCTGCTTCCGGGGTAAATATGCTCACCATCATCAAGCCCTCTTTTTACCTGGGACAGCTGTCAAATCTTGTTGCGGACTATATGCGGTTTGTGGATAGATTCCTTGCTTCCGGTGAGCGGGACTGGGGAGAATACCTCAAGTTCACCTTGTATATCCGTGAAATTGCCAAGCGTCTGGTGGTCAATGTCCAGTCGATACAGGGGCCTTTGACAGAGCTGATCATTGCCGTTGAAGAGCTTCTGGAAGGCGAACGTACCGAGGACGAGGATTACGGCGACGAGGCTGAACCCGAGGAAATCGAGGAACCTGACAGCCTGAACCTGGTAAACGATGAAGAGGGAGATTCCCGGTCATCGGAAGATGAGCCAGAAGGAGAGCTGAAGATCCTTCGGGAGGAGCTTCAGGCAGATTACGATGCCCTCAGGGAAGACTTGCGGGTAAAGATCCGTTCAGCCCAGGTGCCTCCCAGAGTAGTAGAAGAGCTGTCCCGTGTCATTGCCGATGTTTACCTGGAGTGCATCCAGCTTATGCGGGAGCTGGAAAGGCTTTCCCGTTATCCCGAGGGGGATCTGTCCACATTGTTGTCTATTCTGGTGGATATCCGTTACGGCCTTTCCACCGAGATGAAACGGCATCTTTTTGAAGATATTGTGGTTGATGACCGGTTCATGTTTGATCCGGGACTGGTCACATGGACTGCCCACTTTTTGGCAAATTTCTCTGAGAAGATTAACGAAGAATGGAAGGTTGAAGAATAACAGGTTGATGACTATGGCAAATACAGCATTTTACGGCGGGGTTCATCCCCACGATTCAAAGGAATACACTCAGACTGAATACATTGAAAAATTGCCTGTGCCCAAAAGAGTAACCGTTCCCATGTCCCAGCATATCGGCGCACCGGGCAAGCCTCTTGTGGCAAAGGGCGACAAGGTTCGCACCGGCCAGAAAATCGGCCACAACGATTCCTTCATAACCGCGGCGGTTCACTCGCCAGTGACCGGGGACGTTGCAGGCATCGAAGATATAATCCACCCCACCATGGGTGTTGGCCAGGGGATAATCATCGACACCGACGAAAACGAAATCCTGGATTATTCTCCCGTTAACAGAAGCTGGACTGCAATGGAGCCGGGGGAGATCGTCAGCATGGTGAAAGATGCTGGGATTGTGGGTCTGGGAGGAGCGGCATTCCCCACCCATGTGAAGCTGTCCCCCCCCAAGGGGAAGGTTGTGGAGATCCTGATTATCAACGGTGCCGAGTGCGAACCTTTTCTCACTGCGGATGACCGCCTGATGATGGAGAGATCCCAGGATCTTCTGGAAGGGATCCGTGTTCTGAAGCGGGCCACTGGTGCAACGGAAGTATTTCTGACCCTTGAGGACAACAAGCATCTGGCGGAAAAGGCCATCAACCGCGCCCTGGAGGAGAACCCTGCCCGGGAGTTTCTTCAGTTGAAAATCCTGAAGACCATGTATCCCCAGGGATCGGAAAAGCAGTTGATTCAGGCGGTAACAGGACGGCAGGTTCCATCGGGAGGTCTTCCGGTGGATGTGGGGGTTGTGGTCCACAATGTAGGCACTGCCGTTGCGGTCTTCGAGGCGGTGACTCTGGGGAAACCTCTTTACGAAAGAATCGTAACTGTTTCCGGCCTTGGAGTGGAAAAGCCGGGTAACTTCCTGGTGCGTATCGGCACATCTTTTCGAGAACTGATTGAAGCTGCGGGGGGACTCAAGGGAACTCCTGCCAAGGTGTTGATGGGTGGCCCTATGATGGGCATCGCCCAGCATTCCCTTGATGTGCCGGTTATCAAGGGGACATCGGGTATTCTTGTTCTGACTGCCGATGAAATCCCCGAAAGCCAGGAAGAGCCTTGCATCCGTTGTTCCTTTTGCATCAAGGCATGCCCCCAGCGGTTGATGCCTCAGTATCTGGCAAAGCTGGCCAAAAAGGAAGAATGGTTCAAGATGAAGTATGAGTATAACATGATGGACTGCATGGAGTGCGGATGTTGCACTTATGCCTGTCCTGCTCATATTCCCCTGGTCCAGTGGATCCGCCTGGGCAAGTTCAAAACCCGAATGCTCAAGATATAACCGGTAAAGGTTGTTTTCATCAGGGACGGTAGGGCCGTCCCTTTTTGTTTATCGTCAACAGGACATAATCAGTTCAATCAGGAATATGGCTGTTTCAGGATGATTTGGATAAGGAGATAATGATGCCCTGGTATAAGAAACTTCACTGGCAGATAATAATCGGTATGATTTTGGGGGTTATATACGGTCTTCTGGCCAGTTTCTATGGCTGGATTGAATTCACTGACCACTGGATAAAGCCCTGGGGCGTGATTTTCATCAACCTGTTAAAGCTGGTTGCGGTCCCCATGATTTTAGTCAGCCTCATAAACGGTGTGTCATCTCTTTCCGATTTCACTCGGCTTTCCCGGATCGGGGGTCGCACCATCGCCATTTATGTGGCTACCACGATAGTTGCTGTAGTTATCGGTTTGGTTCTGGTAAACACCCTTCGCCCCGGCACTGCTCTGACTCCCCAGATGAAGGAACAAATGGCCAGAAGTTATCAGGAGCAGGTGGACAAATCCCATGAGCAGGCCAGTCGCCAGAAGGAAGGCGGGCCATTGAGGGTGCTGGTGGACATGGTTCCGGAAAATGTCGTTGAAGCGGCATCGGACAACAGGAATATGCTTCAGATGGTTTTTGTGGCATTGCTTTTGGGGATGGGTATCGTGGGGGCCGGCAGGGAAAAGACAAAGTCCGTGGGGGACCTGATGGAGGGTTTGAATCTGATTATCCTCCAGGTGGTGAATTTTATTATGATCATGGCTCCCATAGGTGTGTTTGCCCAGCTTGCCACGGTGATTACCGAGCTATCCGGACGGGATCCTTCAGGGGCCATGGTGATTCTGAGGGCCCTGGGTTATTTTGTTATCGTTGTTATCCTGGGCCAGGCGATTCAGATATTCGGGGTTTATTCCGCCATGCTGAAGCTGTTCACTCCCCTGAGTTTCCGTCGGTTTTTCACCGCCATCCGTCCTGCCCAGCTTATCGGGTTTTCCACCAGCTCCAGCGCTGCGACCCTTCCGGTAAACATGAAATGCTGTGAACAGGAGTTAGGGATACCCGAGGAGATAACCGGCTTCACTCTGCCGGTGGGGGCAACGGTTAACATGAACGGGACTTCATTATACCAGGCCATTGCGGTGGTTTTCATCGCCCAGATTCTGGGGATGAACCTGTCCATTGCAGATCAAGTGATGGTGGTTATAACGACAACCCTTGCCAGCGTGGGCACCGCAGGAGTCCCCGGAGCCGGAACAGTTATGCTGATTATCGTCCTCCAGTCGATACACGTTCCCGTAGAAGGAGTCGCTCTTATAATGGGGGTGGAACGGATCATCGACATGTTCCGCACTGTCACCAACATAACCGGCGATGCAGTAGTAACTGCGGTAGTGGCAAATTCCGAAGGACTGCTGCCCGACAACAAAGTTAAGGACTGAATGGTTACCCCCCATGTATTTTTTTGCAATTTTCCCCTTGACATGACGGCACATGGCAGTGATATAAATAATAACAATTATTCTTAATTCTTTTTATTCGAGGAGTGTTAAAATGGCTTCAATGAATGAAATATTCAGAGACACCACGGGAGGTGCCGGGGCTGCTAAATATGCTTATCAAGGTGCCAGGGTGGCAAAAGGTCTGAGTAAGTCCACCAGGCTTACTGCAGCGGTGGATTTATTAAAGGGAGGCGCTTCCTTTGGAGATATGGCTGGTGTAGCCGATGCCGGCAGTGGTGTTTCTTCTACAGCCAAAGGAGCTGCGGGCATGGCAAAGTTTTCCCGCCTTGGCAAGGTGGCAAGCTTTGCGGGAAAGGCCGGGCCGATTCTAACCAAGGGTTCTTGTGTTCTCGGTGCCGCCATGGGGGGATACCAGGTTGGCTCCGGCATTCATGAGATTACCCAGGGAAACAAAGCAGAAGGCAGGGATTAAATCGTTGCCGGATCTGCGGATCTTATAACCAGCGGGGCTATTGCAGTGGCTGCAACCAGTGCCGGGACTGTGGTGGGCTTGCCTGTGGCGGGAGTTGCTCTGGGGGTGGCCGGAGTTGCCCAGGCTGGTAAACTTGCATATAAACACCGGGGCAAAATTGCCCAGGGAGCCAGATGGACCGGAAATAAAATCGCCGGAGGATGGCAGTCCCTCAAGGGTGCTTTTAACTAATAAGAATAACTTGATTGATATTAAAAAGAACTGTCTTACCGGCAGTTCTTTTTTTAAACTCCCGCCCAGTCAGAAGTTAGATGGCATTGTGGGCATTTCTGTTGGGACTTCCCAGGCATCTTTAAATTCCAGGGATTCTATCACATGATCAAACTGTGATGCCAGCTCCGGCGGACAGTCATCATAATAAAGTCTGACGAACTGCCCCTGAGGCCCCAGGCTTCCCTTAGAAGCGTAAAACAGGAAAACCTCCCGCCATTTGTTGTCCCCGGGGGTGGTGCCCAGTTTCTGAGTCCCCCCGGTTTTGGAGATCATCACTCCCCCTTCCTGGGTTACCTTGTAATCAGCCTGACGGTCCAGCTGAAACTCCATCCCCTTGTAGCCGGTGGATATAACCAGGGATTTGTCTTCAAAGGAAGGATCGCTGATGACGTAGGTATAGCGATTGCGATCCTTTTCGAAATCGAGGCGGTATTCCCAGCGAATCTCAAAGCTGGCAAAATCCCCGTGATAACGGATCCATTTTTTCTGCTGGGCGTTGATGTGAGAATCTACCAGCCCTGCCACCATAACAGCAAAGAAAGCAATTACGATAAACCGCGCAACTTTTTTCATATTTTATCAGATACTCTTTTATAAAATATTTTGTCTGAAAGGGGCCCGACACATATTGTATAACCGGTATATAACGCCACCATATATTGTATCTTCTTGAAAAACATAAAATTTCCTTTTTACCACGCCATATGAAAATTGTTATTTTTTGTTTGTAACAGGAAGAAGATGTGTTAAAAAAAAGAATATCTGATCCCGCATTGATAAAAAGTAATGACAAGTATTGCAAATGCTTGTCATTACTTGATTTAAAGCTTTTTGAAGGGGGGCACTTCCAAAGTGCCGGTGGGTGGTTATTTTTGTTCACATTCAACAACCTTCTCAATGACTGCTGTCATGTCGGCTCATAAAACCTGTCAACCGCAAGACGGTTCATCCTTGTACCATTTGCGGCCCTTGACATCGTGTCAAGGGGACTGGTTTTATGGCCTCCCTGTCAGGTCATTGAAGGGATTGCTTCACAGTTCACATTCAACAACCACCCTTCCGGCGACAGCTTTCAGTCAGCCGGAAGATGAATTAATAAG
>CAYNGH010000166.1:0-7190 GCA_964396845.1 uncultured bacterium
AGATGAGTCGGGAAAGTTTGTTGATCTGCCCAGCCAGTGCATCGATACTGGGATGGGCTTTGAACGGCTAACCGCATATCTGCAGGGAAAAAATTCTCCCTATGAAACAGAACTGTTTGCAGGTGTCATCCAGGGAATCCGGGAGATATGTGGCAAGGGACTGGGAGATAATCCCGAATCTGACCGGAAAATCAAGGTGGTGGCAGACCATGTGCGATCCATGGTTTTTATGGCAGGGGACGGCATTACTCCCTCCAATGAAGGCAGAGGTTATGTGATGCGTCGTCTTATACGGCGGGCTGTCCGGTTTTCCGGAGAGCTGGGCTTTGGCGGCCACAGCCTTACCCGGCTGGTGGAGCCGGTATTGAAAAAATTCGGCCATGTATATCCGGAAATCCTCGAAAAGCGGGATTATATTGTTTCCATTCTGCAAAGAGAAGAAGAAAATTTCCGCCGAACCCTTTCCCAGGGGCTTACATTGCTGGAGAATCTTCTGATCAAGCTGCAGATGGAAAATCGGGATACCATCTCCGGCAGGGAAATATTCAATCTTTACGATACATATGGTCTGCCAGTGGAGCTGACTCTGGATATGGCTCGGGAGAGATCCTTGAAAGTTGACATGGAAGGATTTGAAAAAGCACTGGAACAACAGCGTCACCGCGCCCGGGCAGATCAGAAGAACAGGATGGAAGCCGTGCCCGATGATATGAATCTCGGGGTATCTGCTGGAGATGCAAGATTCATTGGTTATGACCGGGATGAAGATGGTATTTATATCATGAATAATTCTGCAAAGGTGATTTCACTGTTGCATGATGGAAGCCCGGCGGAGGTTTTGAAAAAGGGTCAGACCGGGCAGATGATTCTGGATGCCACCAGTTTTTATGGTGAGTCAGGAGGACAGGTTGGCGATTCGGGAATCTTCCGGGGGGACGAAGGGGAAGGACTCGTGACGGACACCCTCAAGACCCCGTCGGAGGTCCAGGTTCACCAGGTGAGGGTTGACCGGGGAGAATTGAGGGTCGGCGGGAATGTTACGGTATTTGTTGACCGGGATCGTCGCCTGAGTACCATGCGTCATCATACTGCCACTCATCTTCTTCAGGCGGCCCTGCGGGAAATCGTGGGCAGTCATGTGGGACAGATGGGTTCTCTTGTGGCTCCCGATTATTTCCGTTTTGACTTTTGCCATCATGGCGCTCTGAGGGATCAGGAAATCCAGGATCTGGAAGTTATGGTCAACCGATGGATTCTGGCAAATCTACCTGTCGCCGTTGCCACCCGTTCCCTGTCCGAGGCCCTGGAGGAAGGAGCCCTGGCGTTTTTTGGTGAAAAATACAGTGACCGGGTACGCCTGGTGAAAGTGCCGGGAGTTTCTGCTGAGCTTTGCGGTGGCACCCATGTAAACCGCACCGGAGATATTGGATCTTTCAAGATTATTTCTGAATCTGCCATCGGCATGGGGATTCGCCGGATTGAAGCGGTATGCGGTACAGAGGCATTGAAACGGTTCCAGTGGCAGGAGGGGATTCTCCGTAATGCCTCGGGCCTGTTGAATACCGATATGGGGGGGATCCCCGATGGGATTCAGCGAATGCTGGAAACCCGCAGGCAGTTGGAGCGGGAATTAAAGGAAACCCGGGAAGAGATGCTCAAGGGATCCCTTGAGAGTCACCTGTCGGATGCAGTGGATGTGGAGGGTGTTTCTCTCCTGACCCGGCGGGTTGATCAGCTGGATCGCAATGAGCTTCGAAAGCTGGCAGATATGCTGGCGGACACCTTGAAGGAAGGCGTGGTAGTGCTGGGTTCGGTAACCGACGGCAAGGTGGCCATATTGGTGCGGGTTACTGACAATCTCGCCGGGAAGGGGCTTTCTGCAGTGGACATTGTGGGGCCTGTAGCATCGGTTGTTGGCGGTGGAGGCGGTGGGAAACCCAGGATGGCCCAGGCGGGAGGAAAAGACCCGGCCAAGGTTGACGAGGCGCTGGAAAGGGCCAGGGAAGTGGTAAAAGATCAAATTGGAAAGATGAGGATAAAAAGTTGAGAGAAAAGATTGAAATGGTCAAGGAGCTTATATCCATTGCCGAGGATAATGATCTGGCAGAATTATCTGTTGATTTCAAGGGCATCAAGGTAGAGGTCCGCAAGGAGAAATATGCCCCGGCACCTCAGATGGTTGCCATGGGAATGCCGGGAATGATGGCTCCTGTTGCCGGCGGACAGGTATCAGAAAAAGTGGCTTGTGACAAGGCATCGGATATTCCGGAAAATGCCGTGGCGGTTAAATCGCCTCTCTCGGGAGTTTTTTACCGGGCACCGAAGCCGGGAGCGCCTCCCTTTGTGAATGTGGGAGATTCGGTGGAAGCCGGGCAGGCTCTTTGCATTGTGGAAGCCATGAAACTCATGAACGAGATTGCCTCGGATGTGAAGGGCAAGGTTGTGGCCATCTGTGTTGACAACGCTCAGGTTGCCAATGAAGGTGAAGTCCTCATGTATATCCAGCCAGAGTAGCTGTCTGTATGGCGGGTTTTCAAGCGCCGTCGGCACAAGTCGGCGGCGTGTTTGATGGAGGAGTCATTGTCCCGATTCCCTGATGCTGAGAAAATCAAGAATATCCTGGTGATGAAACCCCATGGAGGCCTGGGGGATTTGCTCCTTTCCACTCCGGTGATCCAGAGTCTTAGAGATACCTGTCCCCAAAGCCGAATTACTGCCATGGTAAGGGAAATTTTTGTCCCGGTGGTGGAAGGCCACACCGCCTTGGACCATGTTATTGGGATCCCCGAAGAATATGCAAGGGGTTTTTCTGGCTTCCCGGCACAGCTTGCCCTGGTCAGAGAAGGCAAATATGACCTGGCAGTGGTTTTGTGGACCTCGGCCCGGGAAGCATATTTGCTGGCCCTGGCGGGAATCCCCTTCAGGGTGGGGCAGGGGAGTCGCCTGCTCTACTCCTTTCTCTTTACTCACAAGGTAGTTCCCCGGAGTGAAGCCGGCGACGAGGATTCCCACCAGGTTGAGAACCTGCTGGATTATGTCAGGGTTCTGGGAATAACTCCCAGGAACCCCCGGCTGGAATTTCACATTCCTGACGAAGCCCGGGAGTCAGCGAATAAGATCCTCGAAGAGATAGGCATCGGCAGGGATGATGCCTTCATCGGGTTTAATGTCACCAAGGGTTTGCCCGTCACACCGGATCAATGGCCTGTGGAGAAGTTTGCCTCCTTTGCCCATTCCCTTCATCGGGAATTCGGTCTTCCGGTGGTTTTCACGGGGATCCCCCGGGAGAAAGAAATTGTTGACAAAGTCCTGAAACACCTTGAAGGCCCTTTTTATTCTGTGGCCGGTGGCACCAGCATAAAAGAAGCTGGAGCACTCATCGCCCGAAGTCGCCTGTTTGTCAGTCCCGACTCAGGGCCAATGCATATTGCTGCAGCAGTGGGAACCCCGGTGGTGGGTATCTTTGGTCTTCTGGGGGATTTCCCCCGACGGTGGGCGCCTTATGGCTGTCCACATCGTATTGTCCGCCTGGACAAGATACCTTGCCCCCGTCAGTGCATAAAAGAAACCTGCCCCCGTTTTTCCTGTTACGAGGCTATCCCAGATGAAATGGTGGTCAGGGCTGCAAGAGAGCTTTTAAAGGAAACAGAATCCTGAAGGATTATCTGCTTGATGGTGGTTTTTTTTGGAGATTCTTATTACCGCCAACAGTCCCGGCGAGATAGCAGGCTGGACTGCCCCGGTGGTGAAAAAAATAAAAGAAAAACGGCCCGATGTCCGAATATCGGTGCTTCTTTTGCCCTGTGCCTTTGCATCGGGAAGGGAATATGAAACGGCCCGGCAGATTCCCGGAGTCAGTCAGGTGTTTCCCGTGGCCCGAACCCTCAGAGTCATCCTTTGGGGTGGTGCGGTTCCCTTTGGCAAGGATTTGCGTCTTCTGCATCTGGGGGGGGATCTTTTTTATCCGGTTCTTCTGAAAAAGCGTCTTGGTTGTCGCCTCTGGTCATATGAGTGGGCCCGACAGAAATGGGACCGGCATTTTGAAGGATATTTTGCCAGGGATGAGTTGAATCGGCAGGCCCTGCTTGACGGCAAGATCCCAGGAAAAAAAATACATGTTGTAGGGGATCTGCTGGTGGATTCGGTGCTTTTCCGTGAAGAAACTGCAGGATCCCTGCCGGAGCATGCCGGGCTGACCTTTTGTTTTATGCCAGGTTCCCGATTCCGGGAGATCACGGGGCTACTTCCGGTATTTGCCGGGACTGCAAAAAAAATTGCCGAAAGATTCCCTGGCACCCGGTTTGTGATTCCCCTGTCGCCGTTTCTTGACCGGGATACCCTTCGGGATAAATCGCCCCTTGAGCCGATGCCTGATGCGCCGGGACTGCCTGTGAGCTTTGACGGCCAGATTTTTCAAATTGATGGCGGGCCGGAGATTCTAACCCTTTCCGACAGCGTGGAGGCTTTGAAGTCCAGCGATTTTATGATGACCATCCCCGGCACCAGCACCGGCGAGGCAGGGGCTTTGGGAGTGCCTCATTACTGCATTATTCCTCTCAACCGGCCTGAAGATGCGCCTTATGTGGGTCTGGTGGGGATGTTAAACCTGATACCCGTGGTGGGCAAGCCCCTCAAACGAAAGATAATGCTGGGGATTGCAGAGAATCTAAAACTGCTGGCTCAGCCTAACTTGCGGGCCGGGCGGGAAGTTGTCCCGGAAAAGATAATCCATATCACGCCTGAGGTTCTACTGGAACTGGTGGAGCCTTATCTTGAGGACAAAGAACTTCGGGGAAAGATTCGCCGGGAACTACTGGAGATATATTCTCCTCTGTCTGGTGCGGCAAAAAATATTGCCGACAGGATTCTTGGATGAATCTTCAATAAGGATTTATAAGTTCAACGCCCTTGTTATAGGCCATTTTAAGATCTGACAGGGCCTTTTTTATCTCCCCTTTTTCCTGAACATTCTTCACCATTACTGCTCCCTGATAAACTACATCCAGCTGTTCAAAGAAATAACGAACTGTCAATTCACCGCCATAAAAAAGGTTGGGGTTGTCGGTACCTGCAGCGGTAATGAAAAAACCCTGCCGGATTATTTCATCGTCAAAGGACCATGGTTTGCTTTGAACATATTTTCTGGCCCAGAACAGATGGGTTCTGTCGATCATCGCCTTGCTCTGGGCCGTGAGGCCGTAAAAATAGACTGGTGACGATAAAATGATGATGTGGGACTTTTCCAGGAGGGGATATATTGTCTGCATATCGTCGTTGATATGACACTTGCCATTTTTCTCGCAATAACCACATCCGTCACAGGGTGTGATATTCATACTGGAAAGGTAAAGCCGGGATATGTCGCATCCACCTTCTCTGGAAACTCCCGAAAGAAGCTCCTCCATGAGGATGTCCGTGTTTCCTCCCCGACGTGGACTGCCATAAAGGGCAAGAACCGGTGTTTTCATTGAGTATCCCCCATTTTTTCTTTTTATATTTTTCTACCTGCAGGAGGAAAAACCTTCACTGTCCGACGGGTCTTCCCGGAGTATTGCGAATAATGAGTCTTTTTTGACGACAGGATTATAAGATGGAAAAAGATGGAAAATTTTTTTCCATCTACCGTTGACCATAAAGGAACATTATGGGTATAATTGGTTAAGGAGAACTCCCAAGGGGTATTTATTGAGAATATATTCCTTCAACAACCATTACATCGGAACTGCCAACAGAAAATTCGTAAAAAGTGCCATTAAAGAATTGAAGGCCATGTGTCCCGATGTGAAGGTGATTGACCGATTCCCTGAAGGTATATTTACATTTCGGATAAACCTTCACCGGGAAGTTTTTTATTATCGGCTACAGGAGAATCCCCCAATTTTCCTGCGACATATCCACCCCATCGACAGGATGTTCTTTCTGTCCAAGGGGATCTTTCCCCCGGATGCCTCGGCAAGGGCAGTTACTTCTCTTTCACATCTTATCAAGCCCGGGCGAAAAATCAGCGTCCAGGCCCGGAGAATTCCCGGCGAATATGATTATACATTGTTCACTTTCAAAAAGAAGCTTGACCCGGTTCTGGCCAATGAACACTATGGAATTCCCGCAGTAAAAAAGCCAGACCAGATCCTGTCGATATATGTCAGCGATTCATCTGCCATAGATCATACCCAGAGTGCTACCTGTCAGCTGGGAGAATGCCGGGACGGGCCCCCGACTTCCTGGGAGGGCATTGTCTTTATGGGGGTATCCACGCCCCAGGAGAACCTGTGTGAATGGTCAGGAGGACAGGTTCGCTTTGCCCGTGAGGATCGACAGAAAAGCCGGGCTGAATTCAAGCTCCTGGAGGCCTTTGAAGTTTTTCCCATCCCTGTGGAGAAAAATGGTTTTGCCCTGGATCTGGGGGCTTCGCCGGGAGGATGGTCACGGATCCTTCTGCAGAAGGGATTTCTGGTCACCGCGGTGGATCGGGCTCCCCTGGATCATGAGATTCAGTCAGAAAAGAAACTCCGGTTTGTGAAGCAGGATGCGCTCCATTTCCGGGACGAGCCTGACAAGTATCATATCATCACCAATGATATAAACCGCGACCCGGTTCAGTCGGCCCAGGCCATGACTGCCATAGCCCCCAGCCTGAAAAAGAATTTCCCCTTTGTCATGACCATCAAGCTCACAGGCAAGAGCTTTGAGAAGATTCTGGAAAAGGTAAAAAAAAGGCTGGAAGATGTATTTGATATCTGCGGCATCCGGCAACTGTTTCACAACCGGGAGGAAGTAACCATATGGGGAGTTCGAAAATAAAAAAGTATATAATTCGGGTGTGCATTCAAACTGTCACGCATTCTCAGGCAGACCTCCCGGACAGACCATAATCCAGGGAAAATTTATCCTGTTGTTTGACCACTGATTAAAAATACGGCTCAGTCAAGGAGATTGCAATATGAATCCTGTGAGAAAAAGGCATTTAAAATCAGTTTTTCTGCTGTTGGTTATTGTGGGGATTCTGTTTCTGCTTTCCCCGGTTTCCATGGCCACAGAAGAGAAAAATATCGATCTTCACGAAATATACAGCGCTCTTCAGATGATTCGGGAAGAATATGTCAAGGATGTTGATCCCCACAAGCTGATTTTTGGTGCAAAAAGCGGGATGATGTCATATCTTGACAGCAGGAAGCTGAAGACCACGGGAG
>CAYNGH010000167.1:0-7124 GCA_964396845.1 uncultured bacterium
CAGGATGTTATAAAAATCTCGGGTGTATAGCTTGGATATACTTTCGTTTTTGGGATCCGGAAGGTCCACAATAATCACACCATAGCGGTTTCTGGATTCTTCCATATAGGAAAAGGCGTCCTGGATGATGACATTGACTCTGGGATCCCGCAAAGAGTCCCGGTTCAGCTCCCGGATGAAGGGATCATTCCGGCACAGTTCAACCATATCACCGTCAATGTCCACCAGGGTTATCTTTTTGACATCGGGATACTTGAGCACTTCCCTGGCTGCCAGTCCATCACCCCCGCCCAGGATGACCACCTGCTCCCGGTTGGAAGCAAGGCTCATGGCGGGATGAACAAGAACCTCGTGGTAGCGGTATTCATCCCAGGATGAAAACTGGATGGAACCGTCCAGGAAAAGCCGGAGATCGTCCTTGTATCGGGTCATGACAATCCTCTGGTATTTTGTCTGCCGGGTCAGGATAACCTCGTCATCGTAGAGTTTGCCTTCAAAGAAACTCACCAGCCGGCTGGAGCCTGCCAGCCCGCCGAATAGAACCAAAGTGACCGCCAGGGCTGATATGTGAAGCATCTTTCGGTTTCTGACCTGCCGGTGAAATACCGACAGGTTCATAAAAACCACCACCATATTGAGCAGACCGTAAAAAAACGATGCATGCATCATCCCCATGTGAGGCAGAACAAAAAGAGGAAATAATATGGATGCCATAAGAGCACCCACATAGTCGAAGGACATGACATCGGCGATGGAAAACCGCACGGATTCGTAATCCTTCAGGATCCTGATGAGCAGGGGGACTTCAAGGCCGATGAGAGCGCCGATAATCAGGAGAAAAGAATACATCACAATGCTGAAGGAATAAGAGAACCGATATGCAGTAAAAAGCATCAGGGTGGAAAACCCGCCGATAAGGGCGATGGCGATTTGAATCACCAGGAAGCTGTTGATAAGGTTTTTTTCGAATTTGCGGGACAGGTATGATCCAATCCCCATGGCAAAAAGAAAAATCCCGATGGTCAGAGAATACTGCAATACCGCGTTTCCCAGAAAATATGAAGAAATGGTGGCTGCCAGAAGCTCGTAGGATATGCCAGATACCGATGTGATAAATGCCGTGGCCAGCACCACTACCTGGGCTTTTCTGGGACTGTCTATGGAATGGGTCATCCTGCCCGTTTCTGTGGCACCGGTGTCGTCCGGGGATCCGTCCATGGCGGTGGATCTCTCTGGGGGAGTCAACTCGGGGGTTTCACTGTCCCGGTCATCATTGATGTGGGGCATTTTTTCTCCTTGTAAAAATATCCTAAAAAAATAACCCAACCCGGGTTATGGGGAATCATGGAATGAAGATTATTTGCCGGATCTTATCCCCCCGCCAAAGAAGTATCCTCTTCTCCGGGTACCGCTGTATTGCCGGGATCCGCTCCGGATATGCCTGCCGGATTTTCCCAGGGGTTCCAGGAATGTCCCTTTCCAGGAAGCAATCAGAGCGATTGTGAATACTCCGGTTAATACTATCAGCAGAAACTTGCCCCACCAGCCTTTGAACATATGATTACTCCTTTAATTTTACCATCAGTCGTCATCACCGCTCTGGGTGAAAATAAACAGCAACAGAACCAGCCCGGGATATACCAGGGTGAATATGCCGGCCATCAGAAGCGGGCCGGTGTGGAAAGCCTTTTCCTTGAAGGTGACATTGGGCCTCAATGGATTCTGGACATTTTTTTCCGGCTTGACCCTGATATAATAATCGCCGGGATCTTCAATCAGAAAAACCGCATTGGCAGTGGTTTTGCTTTCGGTGTATTTTTCACCGTCATCATAACCGGTTTCATGATAAAAATCTCCATCAAACTCGTATATCATTTTCTCCTGGTCGTCCAGAAGCTCAAATTCCATATATTGAGAACGATTGTTCAGCCCCGCAAGTCTGACATCCACCCGGTGGACTCCCTTGGATTTTATCTTGTATGGCCCCAGAATGTAGTTTTTGTCCTGACCGGGTTTTTCCCCACCCGATGGGATAGTGATGCCGAAAAACCCCATAACAAAGGCCATTATGAGCATCGCGATGCCAAACAGCAGTCCCTGTCCAAAAGCAGGCCCTTTCATCAGACGTTTGGCAAAACGGCCCGTGGGGCTGTCTTCATCGTCGTCCTCCTCAAAGGCTTCCGGAGGAGGAGTGCCCAGCTTGAAGGCTTCGTAAATCTTCTGGGGGTATATGTCCTTGCCGAGGAAGAACATGATCTCCCGGTCGGTCCACTCGATGGAGTAGAGGGTGTCCTCGCCTTTCCAGGCATCAATGTAGTTGATGGTTTCCCCGACTTCCGCCTTCCATGTCAGCTCACCTTCAAAAAACTGGATGGATGCCTCGGAGTTGTCTTCCACTTCGAGGCGGAGGCCGTCGATATTGAGATATTCCCCGACAGTGTTAGGATCCACCGGCTGGGACGGGGTGTATTTGTGCATCAGGGTGAAGTCCCAGTCGTCTTCCTGAAGCCATAGATATTGGCCGTTCTCAGAAAGCAACAGCCATTCATCCCACCAGGAATATGAACGGGTGTCCCGGTAGCGGATTCTTCCCACCACCTGGTAAATGATGCCGTTGATGTTTCCTTCACTGCCCAGCTGAAGGGCAGATTTGGGAGGTGAAGGCTTTTGATTGACCTGGGTGAGAATCTTGTGTTCGCTGGTTTGGAGATCAACCTGACTGCCGCAGTACTGGCAATATTTCATCCTGGCCTGTTGAGCATCCCTCACATTCAGGGGAGCATCGCAATTGGGACACTTCTCTACCATCCCTACACCACTGCCTCTCAATAATAATCTTATATTTTTTCCACATGATCCTCTCAAATCCTCCAAATAAAAACCCGCCTGCAGGTTCACAGGATTATCGGCGCCACCGGTGAAGCTTACTATCGAGTTTTGAGATGATTACTTTTGAGGGATGAAACCGGTTGGAAAAAAACGGAAAAATTGATGTTTATACCGATGGAGCATGCTGTGGCAACCCCGGGCCGGGTGGCTGGGGAATGCTGATGATCCGGGATGGGAAGTGTTTTGAATATGGAGGTCACAGGGATGACACCACCAACAACATAATGGAGATGACCGCAGCCCTGGAAGCCCTGAAATTATTAGAATCGATTCCCGGCCCCGCTACTATTCATACCGACAGCCAATACCTGAAAAAAGGAATCACCGGCTGGGTTCATGTGTGGAAGGTAAAAGGATGGAAAAAATCCGACGGCGATGATGTGAAAAACCTGGAAATCTGGAAAGAGCTGGACCTTCTCAACCGTCCTGAGATTCGATGGGAGTGGGTGAAGGGACACGGGGACAACCCCTTCAACAACCGTGCAGATGAGATTGCCAGGGCATTTGCTAAAAATGAACCGATAAAACTGGCCCGGGGAGATAAAAAATCCCCTGACAGGGGGGAATTACTTAAAGAAAAGATATACCTGAGCCTTGTGGGGGGAGAACTGGCCCGGCATTCAGACTGGAAAGACTGCAAGGCCAGAGTGACAGGAGTCCCCGGGGCAAAATTCAAAGCCTGCAAGAATATGAATCAGCAGAAAGCTGTTCTTGAAGAATGGGGCATCTCACCAGGAGAAATCCATAACACCCCGGTGGATGCTCAAGTTTCCACCACATCCGCCAGCTCCCGGGAAATTCAGTCAACGGCAGTTCTGGTGGGGCTTCCCTTTGTGGAAACCTTTGCCGGGAATCTTGCCCGGAAAGGATTTTGCCTGTCGGAATATCCCAGCCCAGAGTTGCTTTATCATTACACCAGGGATGATCTTAATGTCAGAGTTTATCCCAGGGGTTTTTTTGAATTCATCGGCCCCATGAACTCCGGGGATCGCCAGATGCTCCGGGATATGGGCCGGGGAGAAGATCGCTATGTCCAGAAGTTTATGACAGGATTCCCGGTGGATGTCCCTGAGGATTTATCTGTGTGGGATCAGGAGATTCTGAAAATTTTTATCCGTCCTTTTTACCGGGGACTTGTAACCTCATGGAAATTCCAGCTGGATTCCAACTCCCTGCGGATATGGCCTCCCGGTCAGAATCCTTTTTCTGTTATACTTTCTCCTGAAATCCAATGGGATGAACTTCCGCCGGAAAGCATGGAAAAGGAGATTCATGCTTTCACCCTGAAGTCCGCGGTCTTTGCGGATCGCCTGTGTTGCAGTTTTGCCGGCGAACCCGGCGCCGGGACATCCTCTGCAATCCTGCAGGTTGACTGTCAGAGCCTTCAGTTTTCAAGGCTTCGGGAATGGGACAGTTTTTCTGATGATTTTCTCCGGCTAAGTGAAATAGAACAGAACCGTCATAAGGCACTGATGGGGAAATATCTGCCCCGATTGAAATGGCACTGGGTGGGAGCCATCGACAGGAACTCCGCGGTCGGGAACCTCGCCCGCTGGCTGTGCCGGGAGATAAAAAAAAGCTCCCCGGTGCTGGCGCCATTCAAAGGCAATGTCCTGCCGGAAATATTAATTGACCAGGATGAACCAACTGCAGGGGAGATTCTGGATAAATGCCACAAGTTCATTCACAAGGCCAGATTTCCGGAATACTGCCGGGAGGGTGCTATTTTGCAGTTTGCCAGAACTTTTTCCCGACTGACCCATCATGCCCGTCTTCACCAGGGTTCGCCCATATAAATGCTTTATATCAGGCTCAGTCCCCGGCACAAACCATCCGCAACTTCAATTAGCCGGGCCGGGATAAATAATATTGACGGGCCAGTCCAAGAAACCGGCATTGCAACAGGGATTACAATCTTGTTTTTCTTTCTTAACAGACTTTGTTAATGGAAATTAACACTTTAAAGGCCTGAGCTTATTTACAATCAGGACCAATCAGGTTAAAATTAATATATAAAGATAAACTATAAGTAAAGAACAAAATTGCCATAAGGGAAGGTGCACAATATGAAAAGGGTTGTTATTCTGACTGCGGTGTTTGCGTTGCTGACGGTCTGTTTTGCATTTGCCGCGGTAACCACCGAGCGGGATCTGACGGTAATCCAGCATTCCAGTACCGATTACAGCACTCAGGATGTAGTTCACAGGGTTGTCCTGGGAATTGCCACCGACAACACTCCAGACATAAGTTTCTGGCACAAGTTTACCGAGGGGCCGTATGTTCTGGATGACGGTCGTCTGGATGCCAGCCTCTTCAGTCCTGAAGAGATCGAATTTCTTGACAATCTTTATCTCGACCATGACAGACGGGTGAATATTTTCGTGGATCTGACGGATCTCACCACCCAGGTTGTGGAGATTGTCAGCTGGGGACATGGACGCCTTCATGGGGCAGAAACCCAGCTCCCACAGTTGTTTCCCGACTACACCGAGGAAGAAACCCAGACCATAGTCACCTATGACTACTCAACTCCTTATGTTGTGATTGAAAATGTCCTTACCCTGGTGACAACCCTTAATCACACCTACCAGATTATCGGCTGGGGCACTGAATCCCCCATAATCCTGGATCTGGACAACAACAACCGGGTTGACGTGGCCGAGGGCCGTTGGCTTCCCCACCTGCCCAGGGTTTACACTCAGTTTGTCCGCAAGTTTGATATGACCGGCTCCGGAACCCGTGATCTTACCGAGTGGATGACTCCCAACCCCGGCGACGGCCTGCTGGTTATGCCCAACGCCGAAGGCAAGGTGGAAACTGCTCTGGAGCTTTTTGGAACTGCCGGCGGATTTGACGACGGTTATCACAAGCTGGCCACCCTGTGCGACCGGGACAACAACGGCTGGGTCGAAGGGGAAGAGTTGGAAGGCCTCAAGATATGGATTGATCACAACAACAACGCCATTTGCGAGCCTGGCGAGCTTTACAGCCTCGACAAGTTCAACATTGCCAGGATTTCCGTAAACCACGAGAATTTCAAGAGCGTTTATGAAACCACCGATGGACAGGTTCGAACCACTTGGGACTGGTGGCCTTCTGTAATGGAAGTGCGGAAACTCAGAAAACGTTAGAAACCAAAGAATTCAACTGTTCAAGAGGGAGGCAGATGCCTCCCTCTTTTATATCTGGTTTAAAACATATTTATTTAAAAAATTTAATCTGGAGGTGACTTTTACCGATAATATGATCAGGCCCGGCAGAAACCTTCTGTCCTGCCGGGCCGTCATAACATTCGAGGGGACTTGCATGGATCTGCAGACCATAGACAGCGTGGAAATGTTTGAATACGAGCCTGAATCCGGTGATACCTTTGATATGGAAGATTTTCACAGGGATCTTCTCCTTGAGCTGAAAACATGGATTTCTCCCATGGAGAACATCCTGGAGATGTTAAACAGCCTTACCAGCTCCACTGAGAGCGATTTTCTGGTCATGGGAGAAGACTTGCAAAGGTTTTATGAGCGGGCAGAAAATCTTTCCATTGCATCTTCCCGGGTTGCATCTCTCATGTCTGGACAGCAGTTGACCATGGCTATTGAAGGACTTGCCAGCCTGCTGGAAAGGATGAAGCTTTTTCTGGAGGGATCTGCGGAAGAGTCAGGCTTCAGTATAGAGAAACTGGAGCAGATTGGCGGTCTTTTGAACCGTCTTTCAAAACCCCTGGGCAACCTGAAAGTAGTTGTGGTTTCCCTGCTGATGATGGGGTTTTCCATTAAAATTGAAAGCGCACGCCTTGGGAATGTTTATCAGGATTTTGGGAATCTGGCCAATGATGTGAAGAGTCTGGCATCATACATCGATACCAAGTCAACATCCATTCTGGATCAGTCGGAATCCCTGTGTCTGCTCCTGAGGGATATTCTGTCCAGGGCACTTCGCACCAGGGTTTCCCAGCAACGAAGAATCCGGCAGATTCTCGGCGAGGCAGGATCCACCCTGGAAACAATGCAGGAGATCAACCATAGATCCTCACGGCTGATGGAGAACATTTCTGCCCGATCTCAGGATATTTCCAGAAACACCGGTGAGATTGTAATGTCCATTCAGTTTCAGGATATTACCCGCCAGCAGGTGGAACATGTCCGGGATGCCATCGGTGACATACTGGAAAAAGTTCACAGACTCACCTCTCAGGAGCGGGAAGAGCAGACCATCGATCCCCGGGAGATGGTTCG
>CAYNGH010000168.1:0-7037 GCA_964396845.1 uncultured bacterium
CAATCCATGGCCTGGCGGCGTCGGTGTTGAGCCATGGGGGAGCTTCTTTCAAGTAATCGTCAAAATCCTTCATGGCCTGTTGCCGATCCTTCTCGCTGTTGGTTTTGGCCCATCGGCGGGCCTGGGCCTGGGCTACCTTCAGCTGTAAAAAAGCCCGATCCACTGGCAGGGGAGAAAGATCCCGGGCCTGTATATAATAATCCCTGGCCCTGCGATAATAGCCGGCTCCATCCCCGGCATCCCCGGAAAGATAAGCCATCTCCTCCATATACCACCCCATATTCCGGTATGCCCGGAAGTTGTCCCTGTGATTATTTATCACTTCTTCAAAATGCTCCCGGGCTTTATCGTGTTCGCCCATTTCCATCAGAACCCGGCCCACCTGCAGGGGGATGAATAGATTCACTTTCTCCACCTCGTCGATGGACTGGTATATATTCAAGGCATCGCCATGAAGACCCGCAACCCTGAGAAGCGCGGCTTTTTCCCGCAGGAGGATTGAATCCCCGGGTTTTTGCTCCAGTTTTCTGTTGTAATCCTCAATGATTCTTTCGAAGGCTTCAGCGATTTTTTCAGAATCACCGGATATATGATATGCCCTGGCTATTCCCAGCCGGGCACGGAGGATGGCTTCATCGTCAGGCTCCCGGGATGATGAAACAATATCAATCAGCTTCTGGCAGGCGTCAAGGGCTGATCCGGGATCTCCCGTAAGAAGGTGATATACATATGCTTCCTCCAGAAGTTCCCGGTGGTCAGGGTTTGCCTCAAGACCCGTCAACACGGCATCCCTTGCCTTTTTTGTATTTCCTTCGTTATGATGCAACCGTGCCTTTGCAAGATGAGCCTGGGGATTGCCTGGGTCAGTTTCCAGAAGCTTATTCAGGAGCTTTTCTGCTTCATCAAAACGACCCTGTCGGATCAGGGAACGGGCTTGATCTGTCTTATACTGATGGGGATCGGTGTGGAGGGGGCTTTTTACCGGCGGTGAAACAGACCGGGGCGGTTCCATGGACTTGCCCCGGGGACTGCATCCCCATAAGAAAATGATTGAAAGTATGACTATAATTAAACAGAGTATTTTTTTCATCTGGACCTGCCGGCAGGTAGAATCATCATCCCTGCAGTTATAGCATTTTTAAACCACAAAGGCCAGGAATCCCGGGATTGGAATTTACCTTTCACTGTAAGAATCAGAGCCTACGGGTTCTGACTGTTCAATTTTCTCGATGATGGCTTGTCGTTTCTGCTCGATTATCTCAGAGCCGTCATCCGAAGGCGGTGCTGCAATGGTCATATTCCGGGAATGAGCATACTGCATCAGCCCCTGAAATATCCCCGCGGCGGCTTTCTGCCGGAATGAAGGCTCCCGGAGTTTTGCCGCATCGTAAGGATTGCTGATGAAGGCGCATTCCACCAGGATTGCAGGCATGGTGGTTCGGCTGATGACATAGAAGGACTGCCGGCGTACCCCGATGTTTCGAAGCCCGACGGCCCGGTGAAGGTTGTCCTGAACATGGGCAGCCAAATCAGCGCTGTCGGGCCGGGAATAATATGTGGAACACCCGCTGACATTGGGATTGGTGCTGGCGTCAATATGAACGGAAACAAAAATCTGGGCGTTGGTCTGGTTGGCAATCCGGACCCGATCTCCTAATTCCCTGGCGTCGGAGGACCCTGCGAAGGAAACGTCCCGATCAGTATTGCGGGTCATTACTACGTTCCACCCGGCTTTTTGGAGCATCCGGGCCAGCCGGAGAGAAATATCCAGGGTCAGGTCCTTTTCCAGCAGACCGAATGCCCGGTTCACCGCGCCGGGATCCCCGCCTCCATGACCGGGATCGATACAAATTATAACACCTCTGGCGGCTGCATGCTGGGTGACTCCGAATCCCTGGCGTTGAACCCGCCTTGGATTGATGGTTTCCGGGAATACTTCCACCTGAATTTCCTGTGGATACCTGGGGTTGGGGGCAACGTTAATCCTGGAAGGTACATGGAGTTCAAAGGTAACCCTTACCACGGGATCCGGCATGGGTCTGTGCTGGACAACCCGGATTCGGTCAAGGTATCCCACGTCGAAGGCTTCCTCAAAATCTGCCGCTGTGTAAAGGGTGTTGGGTATGTCCACAAAATACCTGTTGTCGGGGGGAAGAAGCCGTCGCCATTCATACTGCACCGGCCCTGTGGTCATAATGGTGAAAACCACCCGGTCTGATTTTTTCTCAACCCGCAGGTCGGAAATTCGTTCCTGCTTGAGATCCTGCACCGGGGCCACCACCTGGGGAGAATAAAGCCACGCCTCAACGCTGTATGGTTTTTCAGGCTCACCTACCATCTCAACTTCTATTCCCCGGTCCAGGGGGATGATTACCCGGACTATGTTGGGATTTCGTGACTGGTGGGAAACAAACATGCTTCCTACCCGGCGGTGGGACAGGTCCTTGTTTTCCAGACCCTCATCCAGCACCGCGCCAGGGACATCAATGACATATCGCAGGGGATCTCTTAAAATGCTGGTTTCATAAGTTACCGGCCCGGTGGCTTCAAGGACGATTTTGGGAATCCCCTTCACCTCTTCGATGGAAACACTGGTTATGACAGGATCCATATAGTGAACTCTGGATATTTCATTGTAGCCCGTTTTCACCTTCCAGGCATATTCCAGGGCTTCCATGGGGATCATGGGCTCGCCGTCCAACAAAAAAGGCGCATTTCGCATGGGAAGGGTCTTGCCGTCAAAGGTCCCGGAGATTTCATTCAGCTTGATTCTGCTGTCCCTGCGGTTGCGAAAGCCCAGAACAATGGTCTTCATGGGAACAAGATATGTCACCCGGCAGTTGAAGTGATTCATCAGCTGACCTGTGACCATATTGTTCAGGGGAACAAACATATCCCCCTGGCTGTTTTTTTGCACCGGCAGGTTGAAACGCCGGCCTGCAGCACTGAGGCGGATGATTTCCTCCTGCAGGTCTTCATTGCCAGATGGGGCATTCAAGCCCTGGGGAACATCCCCGAATGCCGGGGAAAAAATAAGCCCCCATATAAACAGGGTTGCAACAATAATTGTGATCAGCCTTACCCCGGGGGAGTTTTTCATGTGTTCACCTCGATAAAATCAGTTATACCGGGATTATTGCAGGACCTCTGATGCATAAACAAAACGGATCCCCATGTCCTGAAAATGGGGCGCCATTTTTTCGATGGCCAGCCGGGTGTTGTTTCTGCAATGGCCGATACCGATGGCCCGGCCCTCTTTTTGGGCAGTTTCCGCCAGTTGCCGGAGCTGTTCACATATATATTCAAGCTCGTCTTCATTGTCCAGAAATATATTGCGCCGGCCTGCAGAAAGCCCCCGGGCACGGGCAGTATTGAAGGCCACCGACTTGGATGCCGTGACGCTGTCGATGAAGAAGAGTCCCTTTTCACTGGCAACAGACATGATTGCTTCCATGAGTTCCTCATCGCTGGTGGCCTTCGAACCCTCGTGATTGTTGAATCCCACGGCTCCAGGCACAGAATCCAGGTTGGCGGTGAATATCTTCTCCACTTCGACGGGATCCATAGATGTGTTAATGGTGCCGGGGCCGGGATCAATTCCGGCAAAATTCTCCAGGGGCAGATGAAGCATCACCTGCCGTCCCTTCTGTCGGGCGCGCCACGAAATTTTACCCGAGTAGGGCAACTGGGGAAGTACTGCCAGGGTAATCGGCACATCCATCTCAAGAAAGTCGTCAACATGATTGAGGTTGTTCCCGAAGTCGTCAATAATGATGGCCACCATGGGTTCTCCGGTTTCCTGTATTCTTGGGGAAAGCCGGGGAGATGGCCGGGGTTCCGGGGGCTTTGGAACAACAGGTTCCCTGTCAGGGCGGGATGGTTCTTTCGGCCTGGGAGGTGGGTCTTCCGGGACTGCCGGCGCGGGGATGTCTGGCCCTGTGGTATGAGGCCTGACATCTGGTGCAGGTGATGCCGGGGTTGTGAAGGTCTGCCGGGCTTCTGCCGGGGTTCTTCCCCCTGCCAAATCCTTCAGGCTGTAACCTGCCTGCCACAGGGCCCACATGATCCCAAGGGCCAGGGCAGTTATACCCATTAGAACCATCACCAGGTAGGCGGCCCACCGGCTGGTATGGGGATTTTTTTTCCCTCTTCTGGACATATGACAGCTTAGATGATACTCAGGGAATTCATAAATTCATTGACTGCAGTCATGGTCTGGGAGTTGGACAGTATCGCCGCCAGCAAGTCTGCAGGAAGGGTGATGGCGTGGACTCCCACCCGGAGAACTTCCAGAACGTCATAGGGGCTTTTGAGGCTTGCCACCAGCACCTGGCATTCAAAACCTCCGTTTTCCACGATGGTCAGGATATCCTCAATCACCTCAAGACCATCCTTCATGGAGGAAGTTATCCTGGAGTAGTATGGAATCACATAGTCGGCACCGCATAAAATCGCTGTATATGCCTGAACCCCCGTGAAAACTGCAGTGGCTGCGGTGCGGATGTTTTTATTGTGCAGTTCATGGATAGCCTGGAAACCGGGAAGGGTTGCAGGGATTTTGACTACCAACTGTTCTCCGATTAACTCCTTGAGGCACAGGGCCTCATTTACCATATGCTTCGAAATATTGTGGTTGGTCTGGACAAAAAGATCCCCGGTGATGGCCTTGTGAATCTTCTTCAAGTATTCCATGAAGTGTTCCTGGGCTATACTGGGAGATCCCACAACCCTGGCGATGAGTTTGGGATTGGTGGTCACTCCTGCCAGAAAGGGATAAACCCCGGCTTCGTCAATTTCCCTGAGGTTTGCAGAATCAAGATATATGCTCATCTGGTTCCTCCGATTATTTATTTCTTAATTTTCACCTATTCGATTTATTCAATCTTTACCCTTTTGATTCAGGGAGGATGGCGCCCCTTGTCAACGAAAAGTTTACCATGAAATTAATTTTGCAGTTAACTATAAATTGCCGGTGATAAGATGAATTTTGAGAATATAAGGAAAAAAGAACAGTTTTTCAGTATCTGGGAAAAACGCCGTAACCTGGCAGAACTGGACAGCAAAGAGGTCTGGATAGCCCGGGCTATGGAAGAATTGACACAATATCATAGTCTGTGGGAATCGGGGGATGTCTATGAAGTGCTCAATTTCAAGGGCCGGATGAATCCATTTTTTCATGTGACTGTCCGAGCCATGATTTTGGAGCAGGAGGCAACCGGGGATCCTCCTGAAGTGGCCGAAGCCCTTGCCCATATGAAGAAAAAAGGCATCGGGAGATCCCGGGCCAAAGACAGCATCGGAGTCATTCTTGCCGATGAAATGGGGGAGATGATAAAAAACCGGTCCCCCCTGAACAGGGAGCGATACTGTAGCAGGGTGGCGGGAATCATGGATGCCTGAAAATCAGCGGGTAGTTCTGGCGGTAACATCCACCATAAGCCGGGAAGCCTTTTCGATGGTGGGGCACAGGTTGTTGATTTCCGTTGCCAGGGCGATATCTGGTCTTCCCGTCACAAGCCCTGCAAGGCTGATGGTGAATTTTTTATAAATGTCCTGGATATCGGTTTCTTTTACCAGGAGCTTGGTATATCTCTGGAAGTTTTCCTCGGGAATGAAGAATATCTTTTGCAGTCCGAGATAAATAGCGTGAAGAAAGGCCAATACCTTGCTGTCGTCCTTGAGAAGTTCATGATACCTGGCCCCGATGAAATAAAGCATGAAATTTATTATTTCCAGCTCAATTTTTTTTAGCCGATCCGGGTCAAGTTCCAGAAAAAAATCACCTCTGCCGGTTTTTTCTGAATAATCCTGGACCAGCTGGTGCAGGTTCTGATCCGCAATGGCCCTGGCAGTTTCATAGAGCTTGGAAGACAAGGCAGGAACTGCCCGGATTAACTGGTTCTGATTTTTATCGGATCTTCCCAGTTCCTTGTATAAGTATTTTTCTCCGTCGCTTTTTCCGCCGAAGGAGAAAAGGTTTCCCAGCATATTATACTCCTGTTATCTGTCAAATAAAAAACTTGAGGCATTTCTCACATATCATCAGCTGGGCTTTTTCCGGGTCATGGCTCATCTTTTCCACCTTTTTCCATACCATTTCCTGGGCCTCATCAGAAGGGATGCCCTTTTTTTCCAGCAGGGATATGTGATGGTTCATAAATTTATCGTTGTGGAGTATATGGCGCATCTCAAAAAGGAAACCATGATTGTATGGAATTTTCACTTTTTTGCAGATAGTGCAATCCCTGGCTTCCAGCTTGATTCCCATAAGTTTCTGGGCTTTCCACCAGCTCAATGCACGGGTGTGAGCTTCTTTTTTCTCCTTGGCTTGATTGCCAAGTCCAAACAACCCGAGTATTTTGTCCAAATGAGATCCCCTCCAATTGCTGAACATGATGCATCATCAGTAATATATCATTTTCCAATCATATATTCAACTGTATCTGGTTACATCCTTTCTGCAACTTCAATTCCCAGAATCCAGAGTCCCTTTCGGATTACATCGGAATAAAACTCCACCAGGGCAAGGCGCGCCTTTGCAATCTCCGGAGTCGGGGCTTTCAAAACCGGGACTTCCTGGTAAAATCTCATAAAAACCTTTGCCGTGTCCAGCAGGTATTGTGCTACAAGCTGAGGAGCAAACTTTTCTGCAGAATCCCTTACTACTTCGGGGAAACGGGCCAACTGCATCAGCATTTCCCCTTCCTGAGGTTCTGTGAGAAGACGGGGTTCCGGCTCTGGTGTGACCTGGGCCTTTCGCAGGATGGAGCGAACCCGGGCATAACTGTATTGCAGGTATGGCGCAGTATCCCCTTCAAAGGAGAGCATCCGGTCCCAGTCAAAAATCACATTCTTTACACGGTTCTGGGAAAGATCGTTAAACTTGATGGCGCCGATGCCGACTTTCTCTGCAATTATCCGGCGTTCATCCCCGGGCAGGTCCGGCCGTGTTTGTTGCAGTATATTCATTAACCCGCGGTGGGGTTCATACAAGAGGTCCTCAAAAAAAAAAAACCCGCCATACCATGTTGTCCAAA
>CAYNGH010000169.1:0-3513 GCA_964396845.1 uncultured bacterium
CATGCTGCCATCACCCCCAGAAAAGTCCCTCCGCAGAAGCTGACAAGGGCCGACGTGACAGTAATCAGCAAGGTCCACGGCAGTGCCCTGGCAATGATTGTGGATACGGGAATCCGGTAGCTGAGGGAATATCCTAACTGTCCCCGGAATAAAAGGTTGTGGAGATACCTGCCGTATTGAATGTGAACCGGCACCGTGGGGTCATAGTTAATCATGGTCTTGGCGATTTCCCTGGCTTCCTGGTAACTGGCGCCCCTTTCCACCTGGATCTGCAGGGCAAGGGTATGCAGAATGTCGCCGGGCATCTGGCGGACAATCACAAAGGTGAAGGTCATAGCCACAAATATGGTGAGAATGGCAATCATTACTTTTTTGCCCAAAATTTTCCAACGGCTGTTCAATCCCCATCACCTCCCCCGGCGGGCCTGAGAATCCCCATGGTAATGAGGGTGCAGTATATTGTATCTGCTTCTCCCGGCAGGGCTTCCCAGATTTTGTCATCATCAGCAGGCCAGCCGACAATTCTCCTGTCATCCAGAATGAACACCTGGAGATTCTTGCCATAACAGGTGAGAAAGGGCAGGTGTTCATTGGTTATCCAGGCCAGCTCCTGAACCATCTCCCTGCTTTGGGCCGGGTCAGTGGTAAACTCCAGGCGACGGCTCAAGCGGTTTGTATCAACCATGCCCCTTCTTCCCATTATCTTTGAAGGCAGGCCCGCCGCGGTCTGGATCTGATCCCCCTTCCGGTAAAAACGGTTGTAGGAAACTATGGGGTGGCTGTACTTGGTCTGTTGTGCTCCACCTGCCGTGGCAATGTCAAAGTTGCCGTCCCGCAGGAACATGCTGTATATCTCCATGGGAACTACCCGCACATTGGCGGGGATTCCGAATTTTGTCAGCTCCGATGAAGAGGCCTCTGCCAGAAGAACCATATCATTCTGGCCTGCAGGGGCGATTATCTCCAGGCTGATGCTCTCCCCGCCGGGAGTAAGCCATCTCCCGCTGCGGGGATCCCTTTCATACCCAGAATCGGTCAACAGCTTTTCCCCCATGGCGGAGTCGTGATCATACCGGGTAAGCTCCCGGTAAAAATCATCGTCAAGCCACTTGTGACGGATCCGGTTCACCATCCCCAGGCTGTATGTACTCTCGGTGTCGCCATAATAATATGCCACCTGCCGGAGAAGATCCCGATCAAGTATGTGGGCCACGGCTCTTCGAAAGTTTATATCCCCGGTGGGAGGAGTCCGACAGTTGAATATCAGGCCGAATTCACTCATATCCGACGGGGTGATGAGGCGCATGCCGGGGTTTCTTTTCAGGATTTCATCGGCTGCCTCATGGGGACATGCGGGACTCACCGCATCTATATCCCCTGACATGAGGTATGACCAGACCGCTTCGTTACTTGACCAGCGGAGGATCCGCACTCTCTTTATCCTGATATTGGATGCGTCGTAATGCTGGGGGTTCTTTTCTAAAACCATGTCCGATGCAGTGACCCGCTTCAGGATAAAGGGCCCGGTCCCTACAGGCAAGGGGGGATGATGCCGGTATAAAACCTCAAGCAAATCCCGCTGTTTCCGGGAAAACTCCTTTATCGAATCCAGGTCCCGGTGGGATATTTCCAGCCTCTTTTCTATGAGGGGAACTGCCATATCAGCCCATTTGCCGAATATGTGCCGGGGAGAGCTGATTTTTTCCGTCAAAACCCATATGGTGTTGTTTGGGGATACCTTTCTCCAGCGGAAAACAACTGTGCGATCATCGGGACATTCGATGGTGTCAAGGTTCTGCCACAGGGCAAGCCCCTTTATGTAACCGATGTGAAAAGTAGTCAGAACATCCCTCGACCCGAATGGTTTGCCGTCATGCCAGCGGACATTTTCTCTCAGCCGGACCTTCAGTGTCAGCCCGTCGGGGCTTTCCTGGAAGGATTCCGCCAGCCGGGGAATATATATCTCTGACTGGGGAAGATATACAAACAGGGGTTCCAATACATAGCTTGATGCCACACCGCAACCGCCGGGAGCCCAGGGGTTGCCGTGGTATGCAGGGGGAATCTCCCAGGCCCCTGCGGTGTAAAATACTCCCGGTTCACTTTTGGGAGGACTGCATCCTGCAGAAATACCAATCAACAGGACAAGGATCAGAAGCCAGGTGGATTTATTAATGATGCCCGTAGGAAACCCGGTAAAACATGAACCCCCCCGACAGGTTAATGACCCTGCCCGGCGGTTGCTTTTTGCCGTCGTCAACTGTGGGTTTCCAGCCATCGGAGTATTTCCCCCATGCTTGCAGTGGCCAGGGCGATGCATTTGTCCGCTCCGCCGTAATAAATATACAAATCATCTCCCCTGACAACCCATCCGCATGGGAACACCACTTTGTCCACATCACCGGTGAGTTCGTAATCTTCCCGGGGCTGGAAAACCCATTCATCGGATCGGGCCAGAAGACGGGTGGGGTCCTTCAGATCCAGCAGGGCCAGTCCCAGGCGGTAAATGCAACCTCCGCCGGTGTTTCTGACCCCGTGGTATAAAATCAGCCAGCCTTTTTCTGTCTTCAGGGGAGGCGGGGACAGACCGATCTTGTTGGCATCCCACCAGCCACCACTGCGGGCGGGGATTATTACCCGGCTGTCGCCCCAGTGCTTCAGGTCTGGGCTGAAGGAGATGCATATGTGCGCGCCACCACCCCAAAGACCCGGCACCGGGCGATGAATCATAGCCCAGCGTCCGTCAAACCGTTGAGGAAACAATGCCGCGTCCTTGTCCTCGGGAGGCAGTATCATTCCCAAGCGATCAAAGGTTTCAAAATCCCTGGTGGTTGCCATGGACACCAAAGGCCCTCCCCGGGAATAAGCAGTATAAACCACTGCCCACAAGTCCAGCTCGTCAATGCGGGTAATTCGAGGATCTTCAATCCCCCACAGCTCTTCGGGATGGCCCTGAGGATTTGCAGGCATTGTTGGCTCCGGATCAATCCTCCAGCGGGTTATCCCGTCAAAACTTCGTGCCGTGGTGAGATGGGACATTCCCCGTCGGTCTTCCACCCGCATCAAAAGCAGGGTTTCATCCCCAACCAAAGTCGCAGCAGGATTGAAAACCGAGTTGACCCGGTATGGAATATCCCCGGCCTGTATTATGGGATTCCCTTCATAACGGGTGAACAGTTCACCGGAACGGGTTTCACTCATATAATCTCCCTTTCATTCGTGTTTTCTCAAACAATATCTCCCCGGCTTTGTGCCGAATATTTGATTAAGATACTTCTCACTGACATATAAATTACAGATCGAGAAAAGTTTCTCCAAACCTCGAAAAAAGATAACACTTACCGATGCATACCCCACGGCCCGAGAGCTATATCCCACCGATCATGGCCATCTCGATCCATGTTTTCCCCCTTTTCCAAAAAGGGGTCCCGACTCATGTTCCCCGGTTATAAACCGGGCGATGCATAACCCACGGCCCGAGAGCTATATCCCACCGATCATGGCCATCTCGAT
>CAYNGH010000169.1:3613-7003 GCA_964396845.1 uncultured bacterium
GACTCATGTTCCCCGGTTATAAACCGGGCGATGCATAACCCACGGCCCGAGAGCTGTATCCCATGGATCATGACAATCCCGACTCATATTGGGCACTTCCAAAGTGCCAAAAAGAACTTCAACGAGGGCTTCGCCATTCTAACAGAACATTAGAATATGACAACGCCCACCGATGCATAACCCACGGCCCGAGAGCTATATCCCACCGATCATGGCCATCTCGATCCATGTTTTCCCCCTTTTCCAAAAAGGGGTCCCGACTCATGTTCCCCGGTTATAAACCGGGCGATGCATAACCCACGGCCCGAGAGCTGTATCCCATGGATCATGACAATCCCGACTCATATTGGGCACTTTTAAAGTGCCTACTCTTCCTGAAGGGTTGTCAGGACCTTCTCCGGGGTGAAGGGAGCATTCCGGATTCGTACTCCGACTGCGTCAAAGATGGCGTTGGAAACCGCGGGCAGGGCGCCGTTGATATTGATTTCCGATACTGATTTAGCCCCATAGGGGCCTGTTTCTTCATATGTGGGCACCAGGATAACTTTTATGTCAGGCAGGTCCCGGGTATTGAATATCTTGTATGTGCCAAAGTCGTTATTCATCATCCGGCCCTTCTTGTCGAAGATATATTCCTCGGTAAGGGCATAGCTGATGCCGTTCAATATGGCCCCTTCACACTGCCCTTCGGCAAGTTTGGGGTGAATGGCGGTGCCACAGTCGATGGCGCATACATAGCGGAGAAGCTCGACAAATCCAGTTTCTGTGTCAACTTCCACTTCCACAAAATGAGCCGCAAAAGGTGGCGGTGATTTGTGGGTAATATGGGATGACACTGCGGCGATCTGGTGCTGATCCTTTTCATAAAGGGCCATCTTGGCCACCTGGGCGAAGGTGACCTTGTTGCCCTTGTGATCCTTCACACAGGCATCCTCGGTGAACAGGTCAAAAATGTCGGTGTCCATCATGACCGAGGCAACTTTCAGGACCTGGTGTTTCACCTGCTCGGCGCATTTTTTCACTGCCATCCCTGAAAGATAAGTGGTGCTGGATGCGTATGCTCCCACATCAAAGGGAGTCATGTCGGTGTCGGAAGAATAGACCACGATATGTTCCACGGGGATCCCCAGAACCTCGCCGGCAATCTGGGCAAGTACCGTGTCAGAACCGGTCCCCAGGTCAGTTGCTCCAACGTTCAGGTTGAAGGAGCCGTCGTCGTTCATCTTCATGTATGCCGCGCCCATGTCAATCTCCGGGACGGAACTCCCCTGCATGAGGGTGCACATTCCAAAGCCCCGCTTCTTGTGGGGAGGCAGGTTTTTCCTGCGATTGTCCCGGCCCTCCCAGTCAAATTCCCTGGCGCCCCGGTCGATACAGCGATCCAGCCCGCAGGAGCCGATCTTCTGCTCCACTCCCGCCTTGCCTTCTCCAAGGGCTGCAAACACCGGCGATGTTTCACCAGTGCGGATATGATTGATCCGGCGAAGCTCCACCGGGTCAATATTTAATTCCCGGGCCATCTCATCGAGGATGCATTCCATTCCGAATGCTCCCTGGGTAGCGCCGTAACCCCGGTATGCTCCGCCCACGGGAAGGTTGGTATAGACGGTGTCCCCCAGGAATTCCACGTATGGAGCCTTGTTATACAGGGGAAGCACCTTGGATCCGGCGTTGCAAACCACCGTGAGGGCATGGGATCCATAAGCGCCGGTGTTCATGAGGACCTTCATGGAAAGGGCCACTAATTTCCCGTCTTTTTTTGCGCCCACCTTCATCCTGATTATCATGGGATGCCGGGTTCTGGAGGTGAACTCCTCGTTTCTGGTCAGGGCAAACTTGACGGGCCGTCGGAGCTTCAAAACCGCCGCCGCCACAATATCTTCCAGGAGGATTTCCTGTTTTGTGCCAAAAGCTCCGCCGATGCGGGGCTTAATCACCCGGATCCGCCGGGCGGGAATCTCGAGTCTTTCGGATACAATTCGGCGAACGTGGAATGGAACCTGGGTGCTGGTGATTATAACGATACGGTCATGCTCGTCCAGGTACCCCGCGCTTATGTGAGGCTCCATGGGGCAGTGCTGGGCATACTGGGTTTCATATTCCCGCTCCAGAACCAGATCTGACCGGGCAAAACCTTCTTCCATGTCACCCACGGTGAAATCCACATGAGCACAGTGGTTGTGTTCCGGATCATAGGGGATGGGGATTATTACATGGGCTTCCTTCTCGTCGTGAATAACTGGAGCGTCGTCTTCCATGGCTTCTCTGGGGTTCAGTATGGCGGGAAGCTCTTCATATTCAACATGAATTTTCTTCATAGCGTCCATTGCCGAGAGTTCATCCCGGGCAATCACCGCGGCAACCCGATCCCCCACATACCGCACCTTGTTGTCCAGAATAAAGGTGTCATAAGGGGACGGCTCGGGATAACCCTGTCCTGCAGTGGTATGAGCCACCCGGGGAAGATCCTCCCAGGTGAGAATGTCCACAACACCGGGGACCTTCAGGGCCTCTTCCCGGTCAATCTTCACTATCCGGGCATGGGCAAAGGGACTCCGGAGCATCTTCAATGTTAGGCACCCCGGCAGGTCAAAATCATCCACAAACTTTGCCCGGCCCGTAGCCAGGGAATATCCGTCCACTTTGGTAACAGAAGTTCCTACAGTGGCAAACTTATCAATCATCTTGGAAGGCATTACTTTTCACCTCTCATTTCCCTGGCGGCGGAAGTCACCGCTTCTAATTGTTTCACATAGCCGGTGCAACGGCAAAGATTGCCGTCCAGGGCTTCCCGGACATCTTCTTCCCGGGGACGGGGGTTCTCGTCCAGCAGGGTTTTGGCGGCCAGGATCATTCCCGGAATGCAGAAACCGCACTGGACTGCTCCGGCTTCCACAAAATGCTTCTGAAGGGGATGGGGATTGTCTGCTGTGCCAAGGCCCTCAATGGTGATAATTTCCTTCTGGTGGGCCTGTCCTGCAAGAACAACGCAGGATTTGACTGCCCGACCGTCCATTATGACTGTGCAGGAACCGCAGTGGCCCTCGCCACAGCCTTTCTTTGCCCCCCTGTATCCTTCCCGGCGGAGAAGATCCAGAAGAGTTTCATTGCCCTGGATCTCATATTCCCCTTCCCGGCGGTTTATGGTCAGAGTGATCTTCATTTTTTCCTCCCATTAATTATTCTGGAGTAAGGTATTGATAAAAAACTCAAGCTTCAGGTTCAGTGTCAGCCCCGGGCTTTTTTAAGACATTCACCCAGAGCCCGGCGCACCAGAGTATATACCAGCTGGGATTTATACCCGGCAGAACCCCATATGTTGGACACGGGCTTTATGGTGTCCCGGCTTACCTGTGCGGCTTTCTCAATTATTGCATCATCCACGGCACT
>CAYNGH010000170.1:0-6995 GCA_964396845.1 uncultured bacterium
CTGCCCTGGCAGGAGTTGTGTGTATTGTTGGTGTCCATGGCATTAGGGCTGGCGGTGATATTCGGATTTTCAGTTCTGGTGCTCATCCGCCTGCTTTACTGCCGTATGAGAATGGATGCAGACATGGCTTCCCGTTTTTCCATAATTGTAGGGATCATTCTGTCTTTTCTCTGGTTTTTATATTTATTCGGCCAGGTATTTGACACCACCATCGCCATCATCATGGTGACTCTGACAGTCCTTGCGGGGATTGTCATGACCCTCAGGGGAAGCGGAGGAAAAAACCCCCGGGATGAAGAGGACATGGACAATTATCAGTATTAATTCTATATAACAGTCAGGAGGGCAACAAGATGGACGCAACATCCGATGCAAAGGTTGGCAAGCTGAGGCCCATCCGTCCCAGCATTATTATCGGCCTGGGAGGGACCGGCCAGAGAATAGCCCTGGAGGTGCGCCGTCGCATCATTTCCGAGTACGGCGAGCTGGACCGCCTCCCCATTGTCAAGTTTCTTGTGCTGGATACCGACATCGAAAAACCCATCATTCCAGGCATCGACGAGGACACCCTCCGGAAAATCCAGCTCTCCCCGTCGGAATTCATCCACGCAAAGGTGACGGGAACCCAGAAGCTCAAATCGGAGTTGCGGTCATATCCCCATCTTGCCGACTGGGTTGACAAGGCCATACTGGAGCGGGGGGATGTGACAGTGGGGGCAAAGGGAATTCGGGCCATAGGCCGGCTGGCGTATTTTCTGAATTTCGGCACCATCAAGAAAGCCTTCCTGTCCCTGGTATCCCAGGTGACGGATCAGCCCAACCTCCGCTATATGGCGGAAAACCACGGAGTTCAGGTAGCCACGGGAATAAACATCTTCATGGTCACCTCGGTATGCGGAGGCACCGGTTCTGGGATGTTTTTGGACCTGGCCTTTACCATCAAGGACCTGATGGCAGGGGTGGAGCACAACCGCATCGGTTATCTTGTTCTGCCGGGAATATTCGGCACCGATATGGCCAAGGCTGCGGGATATGCCGCCATGCGGGAGCTGAATCATTATCAGATGGACAGGGAGTTTGAAGCCAACTGGGAAAATGAGAACCGCCCCAGAGTTCTTCCCCCGCCTCCCTTCGATTTCTGTTATCTGGTGAACAACTCCAACGGCAAGGTGAATTTCCAGCAGAAGGAACACCTCTTTGAGATGACCGCTCACAACATATTCCTGGAATTCGCCCACGAATTCGGCCAGTATAAGGCATCCCTCAAAGACAATGTTCAGGCCGCCGCGGTGGGAGTTGACAAACTGGGGTGTCCCCTCAACTACATAAGCCTGGGGCTTTCCACCATCCGGTTTCCCCGGGAGCGGATCATATCTGCCTGTTCTTACCGGCTGGCGGGGGAAGTGGTGGAATTCTGGATGCGGGAGCGGAAATCCGCAGAGAGGATGGATGAATACCTGGATCATTTCCTGGAATACAACAAGCTTTACATGGACATCGATTCCGCCCGGAAGAACCAGCTCAAGGACGAGATGATGAAGCTTTCCGGCGGTAGCAACTACTACGCCCAGATTGACGAGCAGATGACTGCCATCTACCGGGGCATCCAGAAGCAGAATTATGATCGTTACCATCTTTTCATCGAGCGTCGGGAAGAAGAGCTGATGAAAAAGTTTTATGAAGGGGACAAGGATCCCGAAAGGTGGGGGGAGTATTTTCGGGCAATCTACAAAAACCGGCAGGAAAAGAAAAACCTCACCGAGGAGCTTCTCACCGACACCATTTCCCGGATGATCCAGTCGGATCGGGAAGGGATAGATTATGCCAAGTCCTTTGTGGAAGCCCTGGAAAACCGGATGAACCGTTACAACGAATATGCCAGGTCCAAGTTTGACGAGCTTTCAAAGGCGGAATCCTCCATCGACAAGGCCAAGGTGAACGAGATTGAGAAGCTGAAGACCTACGTTAACAAGTTTGTGTTTGACAAGAAGAAGGTGATGCTGGATCAGGTTGACCGGGTCACCAACGCCCGCTCCGGGAAGATGGCCATCTACTTTAAACGCCGTCTGGACAAGAAGGTTCTGGAGATGATCATATCCTTCACCGGGGATATGGTGGAATACTGCCGTTATCTCCTCCGGGAGATTGATTTGTTCCGGAGCAAGCTGGGGCGGATCCATAAATCCCTGGTGGACGGGCAGAAGGCGTTATCTGTGGATACCACCGGCCTTGATGTTTACAGCCTCACCTTGTATGAAGCCGGCGATGTGGATCGGTATTACGACGAACTCATCAGGAGCCGGGATGTGGAGATGGACAGAAACACCGTTGCCATGGTGGGGCAATCTGCCCTGAAGGATCTTGGTGTGCCGGCCCTTTTTGACCTTCGAAGCGACGACCACGCCGACAGGAAGATAAAAGACTCGTTGATCCGTCACGGCAGACCCGCCTTTGATCCCATCAACGATGTGTCAGTGGCCCGGAAGTTCTTTGAAAAATACCCCTCGGAACAGGCCCAGATGATGCATCTTCGCAACATATTCGCCTCGTCGGAGGTGTTCATCAACTTCCGTCATGTGCCGGACTTCTCCCGGATGCCTAATTCCAAGGTTTCTTTGATTGGGGTATTCGAAGGAAGACAGCCCTCAACCCCGGAGTTCATGGATCTGCTCCCCTTGCTGGAGCGATCCTGCACCGAGGCGGATCAACTCCGAGGGATTCAGCCCATCCGCCACCGGGACGAGATCCTCTTCACCACCGAGGAGGGAGCCTTTCCTCTGCGGATGATAAACGAGATGGACGACTGGGAAGCCAAGTATGACAAGTTCAGCCAGGGCTACCAGAACCCCCTTCATCTGCGTAAAGACGACCGGGATTTCCTGGTGGAAATCATCCTGCCCACGGAAAGCGAACAGCGAAAGGCAAAAATCGGCATATACGGCGGACTGGCTCTGGGACTTCTTCGCACAGATCCCGACGACCCCGATTATGTGGTTTACACTTATCGGGATCCTTCCACAGGCTTTATGGAAAACAAACCCATGGGGCGGGTCAACGAGGAAGAACGGATGATTGATGCCCTGCTTCACCGGTTCAACCGGGAACTGCGGGATATAATCTATTCCGGAGTAGATCGGAAACTTTCAGAAGCCCGGACAAAAGAAGAAAAAGAAAAAGTCTGGCGGGCCATCAACGATTACCGGGAGGATTACTTCTCCCGCCGGGATCGGGATTTTCTCTACAAGAAGAATATCCCGGATCTGTTCAAGGGACTCATCGAGGAATACCGCCTGTTTGATCCTTCCTTTGTGGAGGGAGAAACAGTATAATAACCGCAGAAATATAAAACTCAGGGAGGCCAGGGAATGAGGGAAGACAGCAATGGGGTGATTACCGCCCAGTGGCTTATTGACAATTTAAAACTGAAACCTCTCCCCCGGGAGGGGGGTTATTACCGGGAAACCTATAAAAACCGTGGCGAGATCCCCGGGGACGCTCTTCCCGCCCGTTATGGAGGGGCCAGAAGCTTTTCCACGGCAATATATTATCTCCTCACTCCTGATACCTGTTCAGCTATCCACCGGGTTCGTTCCGATGAGATTTTTCATTTTTACCTGGGGGATCCGGTAACCATGCTTCTTCTTTATATGGACTCCTCCAGCGAGGTTGTTACATTAGGCAACCGCCCCCACCTGGGACAGCATCCCCAGTATATGGTTCCCCGGGGCGTGTGGCAGGGGTGCATATTGTCGCCGGGAGGACGTTTTGCCCTGATGGGAACAACTGTAGCGCCGGGATTTGAATTTGACGACTACGAACACGGATGCCGGGAAGAACTGCTGAGGACTTATCCCCATCAGGAGGATCTGGTAAACAGACTCCTGAAACAACAGGAATCTCAATGAAAGAGCCGGGTCATCACTGCAAGATCAACTGGATAGCCTGATAAGGAAGGTATATCCGATAAAAGGCAGAATAGTGAGTGTAAATTTTCGATAATTATTGTATATCACACCTCTTGAGCCGATGGCCGGCAGATGTGAGAGCATATTCAAGACAGAAGGGTGAAAGGGTATGAACTACGTGGTTTTGGTAAAGCAGGTCCCCAATCCTGAAAAAAAAGTGGGAATGAAAGAAGATGGAACCGTTGACCGGGAAAAATCCGAACCCATAATGAATCCCTATGATGCCAACGCCCTGGAAGCTGCCCTGCAACTCAAAAACAAATACGGCGGCAAGGTGATGGTGGTTTCCATGGGGCCTCCCAAGGCGGAAGAAGCCATCCGGGAAGCCATTGCCATGGGAGCTGATGACGGAATCCTCATATGCGACAAGCGGGTTGCCGGATCCGACACCTACGCCACGGCCAATGCCCTGGCCAGAGCCATAGAAAAAATCGGCGATTACAGCATTATCCTTTGCGGGATGCAGGCTGTTGACGGCGACACAGCTCAGGTAGGCCCTCAGGTGGCGGAAAGGCTCAACGTGCCTCAGGTGACTTATGCCGAGGAGATTGAAATCGGCCAGGATAAGACTGTCCGGGTGCGCCGGATCATCGAGGGGGGACACGAGGTGTTCCGCACTGATTATTCCGTGGAGAAAAAGCCTCTCCTCATCACCATCACCAGCACTGCCAACAAACCCCGGCTCCCATCCCTGATGAAGATGATGAAGGCCAAAAAGAAGCAGATAACCAAGTGGGAGCTTTGCGACATAGAGCCTTGCCGGGATAACGACTGCTGTTACGGATTGAAGGGTTCCCCCACAAGGGTCAAGAAGATTCAGCGGATTCAGTCCAATCGGGATGCCTGCAAGGTGGCTCCCGGGGACACTCCCGAAGAGAAGGTGGAGTGGTTGCTTGGCACTCTTGATTCAAAAGATATCCATATAAAATTTTCCTAAGGTGATTAAAAATGTCTGAAATAACTCAAGGAAACAATAAAAACGGTCACACCGGTGTAATGGTGGTGGCGGAGCATTTCCAGGGAATCATTTCTCCCGGCACTCTTCAGCTTCTGGGCAAGGGCCGGGAGCTGGCGGATCAATTGAATGCGGGGCTTTCCACAGCGGTTCTGGGAGATGACCCGGCCCGGCTGGAGGATTATGCCCGGATTCTCATCCAGCATGGCGCCGATGAAGTTCATATCATCCAACATGACGAACTGAAGCATTTCCGCACCTTGCCCTATACAAAAGGAGTGACCCGGCTGATCCAGAATGTGAAGCCGGAAATAGTCCTGTTTTGCGCAACCACCGTGGGACGGGATCTGGCCCCCAGGGTTGCGGCCCGGCTGAAGACCGGCCTGACTGCGGACTGCACCAGTCTTTTCATAGATGATTTTGAAGATAAGCTGAATAAAACTGTTCATGAGAAAATCCTCTATCAGGTTCGGCCTGCTTTCGGTGGAGATGTGCTGGCAACCATTGTCAGCCCCTGCCATTTCCCCCAGATGGCCACGGTGCGCCGGGATGTTTTCGACCTGCCCCAATGCCAACCCCAGCGTCAGGGAGAAACCCGAACCTTTTCCGTTGACTTTGACGAAACCGATCTGGATCTTGTCATCGAGGAGATTTCTGTAAAACCCCGCAAAACTGTTGATTTGAAGAAATCCCGCCTTATTGTCAGCGGTGGACGGGGACTCTCCAAAGACCCTGAGAAAGGCTTCAAGCTGTTGGATGAGCTGGCTCAGGCTCTGGGAGGTAATGTGGGAGCTTCCCGGGGTGCCGTTGACAGGGGTTGGATTGATCACGCCCAGCAGGTGGGGCAGACAGGGCAGACGGTGAAGCCCGATGTCTATATCGCCTGCGGTATTTCCGGCGCGGTTCAGCATCTGGCAGGAATGATGGATGCCAAGACCATCATCGCCATCAACAACGATCCTTCCGCCTCAATCTTCAAACATGCCGATTACGGCATCGTGGGGGACGTATTTGAAATCATCCCCAAAATGATAGCCAAAGCCAAGGGCTGATTATTGTCCCTGACACTTATCGAGCCTGAGTGATGGTAATATTGTAATAATTAAAGAGGGGCCTGCACTTAAATGCAAGCCCCTTTTATTTATCTTATTCCCTATCGATGAAGGCTGTTGATTACTGCACCTGCATCGAAGCCTTGTCCTGGTAGCTGAGGATCACATACTGCATGATGGTTTCGTGGCTCAGCTGGGTAATATCCCACGAGGGGAAGTTTGGAGGGATGCTGTTTTTCAGGTTGGTATCCCAGGTGAGGTTCTGGATAGTGTATCCGGTGCCGTCAATCTTGCCTTCCACATCGGCATACTGGCTGATGATTGCCCCGGTGAAGTTGAAATGACCGTTCATATCCGGCTGGGAAATCCAGGTGGGCTTGTCTGCCAGATTCACATCGTCAAACTGGACTGAATGGTCAAAGCTCATCAACACTGCCCGCAGGTCCAGAACAGGGCTGGTGGGAGTCACGTTGTCGTCATTCAGGAGGATATAGTTTTCTGCAATAATACCCAGGGTATTGTTAGTGCCGTCGGCATAGGTGATGTTCCCGCCGATGATGGCGTTGCCTTCCCGGATGGCATCCCGGAAAAGCCCGGTCCACTGTCCGCTTCCGCCATCCTGAGCGTTGGTGATGGAATAGTTGATGGTAGGATTGCCGGGCCAGACCCAGCGTCCATCCACCTTGTAAGGCCCGCCACCTCTGGGAGGATCATCGCTGGGGTTTCCTGTTGCGGGGTCATATTGAATCGGCAGGTCGGGATGATCATATGGAAGATATATGTGGTCAGAGTTGGCATTGATCGTGGAGTCAAAGTCATCAGCTTTGCTGTAGAGAGGCTTGACCCATTCCACCTGGGCGTTTTCGATCTTGCCGGGAATCAGCATATCGCTGTCGCTTCCATAAACCAGGGCATTCTGTTCCACGCTGGCGTATTGAATTACAGGAGTCGGGTTGCCTTCCAGCTTCACTTCGTAGGCATAAGCCTCTCGCATGGGGGATGCTGCAGTGACAAAGGTCAGCT
>CAYNGH010000171.1:0-6961 GCA_964396845.1 uncultured bacterium
CATTAATAATGCTTGGTATTGCGTGATTTAAAGCTTTTTGAAGGGGGTTCGGGGGGATACTTTTTCACGAAAAAGTTTCCCCCGAAAATAAAAAATGCGTGAGTCCTGGTCTATTTTATGTTAACTGCTTTAATCTGGTTTCTATGAAAAAAGGGACTCCCATAAGACACAGCAAAATATATCTTTGAAACTGGTGGTCTGGAGCATTCTATACAATATGAAGACGAAGAGAGTCACAAGGGGCAGGAACAGTGCCGGAAGAAAAATCTGTCGGGGGAATGTCCTGATGGTGGCTCTTCTGGTTGTCCTGGTGCTTTTATCTCTATCCCTGGGAATGATTCTTCAGGGCAGGGTTTCGCCGGGATCCGAAAAAAAAGTGGGGGATTCTATTGCCCATTCCCGGGTGGCCATGTCGGTGGCAGGCCTGATGATAGAAGCACTCACCAGTGAAGATCCAGAAATTTTCAAAATAATCGGCCTCCAGGGAGCTCCACCTCCTGCCGGAGGCGAAGTGGTGGCCTTCTCCGGAGTCATTGACGGCGTGGATTTCTGGGGTAGCTTTAACGGCGGGGATGTCCCATGGTCCACCTTTGAGCCTGTGCCTGCTGATATTGACTTGAAAAATTTCGGTTATTCCGGCACAGGCCCCCGGGTTTTTGATGACAGGAGGCATCCTGTTCCTCCCAGTCATTCCATCATATTTGTAAACACCAGGTCTTCCGATGGATGGGAAAAAACTTTTTTTTTCACTTTCAGCAACAATTCTCCCCTTGGAGTCACGGCCCCCCTGGGGAGTATTTATCTTAGAGATGCAAAATCCTTGATTAATCCGGGTCTTGTTGACAGGGAGCCGGAGGATGGTGGGCTGAAATTCTTTCTCACAGCTGGTGACAGGGTCAATGTCGCCGGCGAGGTCACAAGTATCCGCCGGGACAGTTTGAGTGTGCTGGATGACCGGGGGAGCATATTGCCTTCAGGAGTTGTTAAAGACCCCGCAGAGAATCTTCGATCAATATCCGGACAAATCAGGGAATCTGCCGTGGATGCAGGCTTTGCTCCCTTTGCATCGGCCATTGGAACTGCTGGAAAGCTATACCTGGGTTATGAAATGCTGGATCTGGGAGGCTTTTATTTTGATGGAAAAACCCTTATCTGGAATTCCTCCCTGGTGGTGCCGAGAAGGTTCTCCCTGAGAATCCCCCTGGACATCAGGATTACCGGGGACCTGATTATGGCGGAGGGTGCCCTGCTGGCGGTGGGGGGAAACCTGACCCTTGACGGACATTTGATTATTGATGAAAACTGTACTGTCCTTTGCGATGGCCTTTTGCAGGCAAAAAGCCAGGTTCAAGTGACCTGTTCCCTGGACGAGGTGATGGGAACAGGTATTGCCCTGATGGGAGTTCAGGGCGTTGTTCTGGAAAAGGGAGTCCGTCATTTAAAGCTCAGGCCTGGATACGGGAATGTGGATTTTCCCTTTGAACCTGTCCCCAGCCCTTTCCCCCTGAAAGATAAAAATGCCCCCTGGAGGGATAATCCCGCAGCGGTGGCATTTCTGGCAAGACAGCGGGAACTTTTTCAACCGGTTGTCAAAACTGCTCCAGGGCCGGCCCGCTTTATGGCCGGTTCTGTGAACATTCCGATAGAATCCCTGGACTTAGATATGCCGGGGCTTTTAATTGCTTCGGAAAATGGCGGGGTTGAGGTGACGGATCCCCGGGAAGATTCTGGTATGGCAGGGTTGATTATAAGCAGAAAGGATATTGTGCTGGATTTTCCCGCCGGCGGTTCAGGAGCCTATACTGGTATTATGCTTAGTCTTGAAGGAGATGTCAGGGCTTATAATGCCCGATATCGCTATTATCCATACTATTCCTGGGCCAAGGTGAATCAGGGAGCAGGCCGGTGGTCCCTGTTGGGGATAACTGCAAGGCCTCATCTTATTTCATGGGGGGAATATTTGAAATGAGAAAAATGCAGGCCCGGGGCTGTTCTCTCCTGGAATCGGTCATGGCTGTATATCTTGTTGTTATGGCTTTTGCAGTGGTGATGGCAGTATATCCTCTCACCGCGGTGAGTCCTGTTCCGTCGGCAAACCATATTCTTGCCAGCTCAACTGCTCATAACATTTTCGAATCAATAAGGGCAGTCCCCTGGGGCAGTCCCATGCCTGATGAACTGAAAGAAAAACAGGTTGTTACATATACTGTTGACGGAGAAGACAGAGCTGTTGAATTTGTGGTGACCCGGCTGGAGTTTGATCCCTCCGGGGAAACCGGTGACGGGCCGGAGCCTGATTCCCATATATGCCGGGTGACCCTGACAATTCAATGGAATAATGATAATGATCCCACAGGAGAATCTCCCCGGGAAAGTCTTACCCTCAGCCGGGTTATGATGCGACGGGAAAATTAAATATGAAGATTGAGTCTATGTCTAACAAGAAAAGCAAATATCCCCGGGGAATCCTGTGGAGTTATCCAGCTTTATTCCTTGTTCTGTTATCCGTTTTGATGCTGGCTTTTTTCGTGATCCGACCGGAAAGCGGATACCGGGATAATTCCCCGGCCATCAAGATTCAGGGGGATTTTTCGAATGGGGAAAAAAGCATCCGCCGGGATCTGGAAGAAACTGCCATTGAATCGGTGGTGATTTATCCCAACGATGACTTTCCCCAAGAGGCCCCGGGCATTGCCATGCTCTCGGCAAGGGACTCCCGGGGAATTTTTATCACCACTGCCTGGGGAACACCCCGATGGCAGAAGGTGGTTTATTATACTCTTATCCCGGATCCCGGCAATGAGGGTTTCGGGCTGGTTGTCCGCCGGGAGGGAACTGATGTGAGGCTTCCCTCCTCGGGGGTAATTGTTCCTGATTTTGTGCCTTCCCTTGCTCCTCATGATCCTGGAAAAACAGTTGTTGTTGCTGGGAATATCCCCCTTGACGAAGAAGGTTCAAAGGGTGGGAGTGGCTTTTGTGTCAGGTTCCGGGACGCAGTGGGAAACACCGGTGCCCATCGAAAACCTGGAATGTCCCTGATATCTGTGATGATTACCCCCCGGCATGTTTCCAGGAAAACAGGAAAAGTCACATCCATGACCCTGCCGGTGATAGTTTGTCCTTCCAACTGATTCATCTGGACATCCCGGGTTTTTGAAGCTACAATACTTTTATGAGCCAGGTCAGTTCATCAAGATTGACGAAAGATAAACCTCCTTTTCATGTGGTTCTTATTGCTTTATATGGAGTGGAGAATGCCGGGGTGCGTTATCTTTCTTCTCATCTTAAAAAAATTGGGCACCAGGTGTCAGTGGTTTTTTTTCGGGAATGGCGCAATAATAACAACACTTTTCCCGATGAAACCGACTGCAGGCTTTTAAAGGATCTGCTGACGGACATCAAGCCTGACCTGGTGGGGTTCAGCTTTGTGTCGTCTTTTCTTTCTCCGGCCCGGCATTTGACCCGGCTTGTAAAGGAAAACACTCAAACCCCCGTGGTCTGGGGAGGGATTCATGCCTCCACACGATGGGAGGAATCCCTGGGAGATGCGGATTTTGTGATTGTCGGGGAAGGTGAAGATGCCCTGGGGGATCTGGCGGATGCCCTTTCTGCCAGACAGAAGATCCATGGAATCCCCAATGTGGGGTCTGTTGTGGATGACCGGCCTGTTCTGACCCCGGTGAGAAACCTGATAGAAGACCTGAATCTTTTGGATCTGCCCGACTACGGGGACGAGGGCAAGTATCTCATCGATTCCGGGAAGCTCACCACCGGGGATCCGGCCCGATGTGGAGCTGAATACCGGATTTATACCTCCCGGGGATGTCCCTTCAGATGTGCATATTGTTATAACTCTATTCTGGGAGAGATTTACCGGGGAAAAGGCCGATATTACCGCCATCGCAGTCCCGGTCACGTGGTGGAGGAGCTGGCCCGGGCCAGAGAAACTTTCCCCCGGCTGAGGCGGATAAAGTTTGACGATGACACTGCCTTTGGATTCGGCAGGGAATGGATTGAAGAATTCTGCTCCCTTTACCGAAAAAAGGTGGGACTCCCTTTCGAATGTATGATTCATCCCCGGATGCTTCGCCGGGAAACTCTGTTGCAATTGAAAGATGCCGGCCTGAAGAAGGTTCAGGTGGGGATTGAAACCAGCTCCAACAGGGAGGGGGAGGAGTTTTTCAACCGTTCGCCTCAGCCCGAAAGGATTATGGAATTTGCCCGGATGAACAGGGAGCTGGGGCTGGAGGTAGTTTATGATGCCATCATCGACAATCCCGGCGCCACCGAAGATGACCGCCGGCAGTTGTTCGATTTTCTCCTGGAACTCCCCCGTCCTTACAAGCTGTATCTTTATTCCCTGACTGTTTTTCCCGGCACCCCCCTGGAGAAGGATCTCCTTGAACGGGGACTTATTTCCAGCGCCCAGATAGAGGGAGAATCCCGGAAGGGAATGACCCAGTTCCGAGTCAGCTTCGACTGGCCCCGTCCTGCCCGGGAACAGTTCTGGCTTTCTCTTTATTCCATGGCCTCAAAGAGTTTTATCTCCAGGAAGTTACTTAGAAAGATTGCAGAAAACCAGAATCTTATGGAAAATCCCGGAGTTCTGATTTTAGCGGCGAAGCTGGCAAATCTTCTCCGCATGGCGGGAATCGGCTGGGATATGTTTCGAGCCGGAGAGTTGACCTGGTTCAAGATTCGTCAGTATGCCAGCCTGAGAAAAATGATTTCCCAGTAAACCTCATATCATGGGAAGGGGAACAATTAGATAGTACTGAATAGATAAAAACAGGTTGTTAAACAATCGGCAATCAAATGACGGGCAGGTGTCCATGCAAGATATTAATCAGTTCATCGAAGGCAATCCTCTGGCGGTTCCTGTGATAGTGGCGGTGGTCATCGGTCTTTATGTTGTCCTTCGTCAACTTAAAATCACCCTTCGCAGGGGAAGAAGAAAACTGTTTTATGAAGTGGCCCGGGAGATGAATCTGCAGGTAATCAAGGATATTTCGGTGATGGGGGTTGATATTCCCCGCATCGGGGGAGTAGTTGCAGGGAGGCAGGTGGACATTTCCGGATACGAAAAGCCCACCCGGGCTGGGGTTATGAGGACTGTCATGAGAATAACCATCCCCCACAATACATACCTTGTTCGATCGGTAACCCTGGAGTATAACTCCGTCAAGAACCCTCCTCTTCAAAAAATCAAGCTGGACGGGAAGGAATCAACCCAGGAGGATCTCTTGGCTCTGGATGCCTTCGACTCGCAGTTATGGCAGTATATGAGCCAGTATCTGGAAAAATACTCCCGGGGCAGGACCATGGAGAATGCAGTAATGAGTTTCTCTGTGGGAAAGGCCACCTTTGATCGGGAAATATCCCAGGCAGGCAACATGGCACATCTGATGGATTCGGTGATGGAATTTACGAAAATTATAAAATATATGGAAGCCATATCCCGATCCCATACTCCGCCAAGTCTGGAAACAGAATTCTAAGAACACGCTTCAGTTGGAGTGCAACCTCAACAGGGTCAGGTCCTGAGTGATGGGTTCTCTTTCTCCCTGCTCTACCCGGTGCCAGTGGTTAATATTTTCCTCCCCCTGATGCCAGCAGAAATAACTGGGAATTCCGCTGATAATAGTGGGAAAGTCAATAATCCCCTGGTTGTAGTCCCGAACCACCAGCCCCTGTTCCATAAGAGATTGATGGTATTCTGCCAGTTCCTGATGAAGCCGGACGGTTTCTCTGAGTTTCTCCCGGAAATACCGGTGGCTGCCGTTTTCTTCTTGATTTTGCTTTTTTATCCTGACAATTTCTGTCAGACTGGCGGCAAGCCTTGTTCTGGCATCTGATACCTGACTTACGGTCTTTTTTATCCGGGGAATCAAACTGTTGGCTTCTTCCAGTGTAAAAAGCTTAATCTTTACATTTTCCATACTTTTCACCTCTAATTTATAGATGAAATTTGACACAAAAAGTTTCCGAAGAATGAATGTTTTCATATTAAAATATCCGACCAATTTTTAGGGCGTGTCTTCAAACTAAATTTTTAAAATCACAGTAATGACGAGCATTTACAATACTCATTATTACTTTATTTTGTGTTTGATCTTATGATGGCAATGATCGGCAAGATATATCTATCGGGCCGTGGGTTATGTTTCGGCGTGCCATTGGGTTTCAGGTTATGTATCGGTGTGAGATATTACAATCTGATGATCGGGGCAAAGTCGGGGATATATTACTTAACCGAGGGCTGATGTGGAGGAATTTGTATCTTGATTTAGAAGTTGACTGGGATTTAAAAGGTGCTTTTGGAGGGAAAATTAATGATACAACTCACTGCGGATGAAATCAGGGAAAAATACCTGGAATTTTTTGAGAGCAAGGGCCATCTGCGTCTGCCCAGCTATTCCCTGGTCCCGGTGGAGGACCCGACCCTTCTTATCATCAATGCCGGCATGGCTCCCATGAAGCCATACTTCAAGGGGGAGGCTGTGCCTCCCAGAAACAGGGTCACCACCTGTCAGAAATGCATCCGGGTGGGGGATATTGAACAGGTAGGAAAAACAGCCCGGCACATGACATTTTTTGAAATGCTGGGAAACTTTTCTTTCGGCGATTATTACAAGGAAGGCTCCATAGAAATGGCCTGGGAATTTATGACCGAGATTATGGAGATTCCCAAGGAAAAGCTATATATCACCATACACACCGATGATGATGAGGCCGAGGAGATATGGCACAAGAAGATCGGCGTCCCCATGGATCGGATATACCGGGATTCGGATAATTTCTGGGGGCCTGTAGGAGATACCGGGCCTTGCGGGCCTTGTTCTGAACTCCTGGTGGATCAGGGGCCGGAGTTTGGCTGCGGAAGTTCTTTGTGCAGGCCGGGATGTGACTGTGACCGATATCTGGAGCTTTGGAACCTGGTGTTTACCGGTCTTTACAAAGA
>CAYNGH010000172.1:0-6856 GCA_964396845.1 uncultured bacterium
CTGTCAGGTTCATAAATCCCCCTATTTTTTTAATCCTTCATTACCCCTGTCTGACGCCGGTAATAATCAGGATCCAGCAATATCTGCCGGGGGCCGTTTCCTGTCTGCAGAGGAGAATCGGTGGCCTCGTACATGTTGGTGGAAAAAATCCGCACCCGATTGCCGGTGGTATTGGTGACATACAGGAGATCATATTCCGGGTTTATTGCCATCCCCTCGGGACTTCCCCCAACAGTGAAGGGTGAATCCATCACTTCTTCCATCTCCCCGGTGTCAAAAAGAGAAACCTGTCCCATATCAGATACGGCAACCCAAGCCCGGTTATGACCTGGTTTCACGGCAACCCCCTTGTTGGAGCTTCCCCTTGTGTTCAGAGGACTTCCGGGTATCTGGCTGAAACTGGTGCTATCATATATCCGCACATCAGCTCCGGTTACAAAGAGTCTTCCCCGATCAGGATCCACCGCCAGTCCGAAGGCGCCGGTGGATGTGGTAAAGGGTGAGCCGGGAATTTCCTCAAAGGTATTGGCATCAATAACAGTAAATGTGGCGCTGGCGCTGTTGGCCACAACCACCTGTTTTTTTGCCGGGATGGAAGTTATCCCATAAGGACTTTGCCCCACTTCCACGGGAGATCCCGAAACAGGCTCCATTGTGTCAGGGTTGAGAACATGAAGACGGCCAGCGTCGGGACAGGTGGCAAAGATCCGGCCCGATGCGCCGTCAACATGAAGACCATAAGGGCCGAAATCCACCGGGAAGGGCGAGCCAGGCACTGGGGTCATATTGTCGGTATTAAAGACAGATATGGACCTGCCCACATAATTTGCCACATACAGCCGGCTCCGGAAAGCATCCAGGGCAAGCCCCGCAGGAAACTCCCCGGTTTCAAAGGGAGAACCGGCAATCCGGGCATTATTTCTGGCATCGAATACATCCAGGCTGTTGTCGATGGAGTTTGTCACATATATTCTTCCCTGGGCCCTGCCACTGACAAAATCCGGCCCGGTATCCTCGACATACGTTCCACAGCTGGCACAGAGTATCATCAGGGCGAATATTATCACCAGAACTGAAATCCTGCGGTGTTTTTTCATTAAAAAGCCTCCAAGCCTCCGGCCTCTGCCGGTATTCATCAATGAAGAAGCACAAAAATTTACCTGTAAATATTTGTGCCAATCAGCCGAAACCCTCCAGAAGCATCTGAAAGGGAAATACTCCAGATTAATTATGGAAATAAAATACCCCGGCAACTCTTACTGCCGGGGCATTTCAAAAAACTCCCATACCATCTCCGCCCTTTTGCCCTGAAAAATTCTGCACCGGGGATTTTGACTCAAATACTGTTTTCTTTTGATTTCAACCTGCGATAGGCCAGGTAAGCAGAGACAGACCCCGTAGCCTTGAATAATTCCCAAAAGAAATCTGGGGAAGTCATTTGGGGTCACTCCTTTGAACGGTGATAGGACTAACAACAACTAACAGTATAACACATTCCGGCAGTTTTGACAACTAAACCAAGGTCTAATTATCCGCTTCTGTCCTTACAAAAGGAGTAGGTCTTTTCCATTATGATGGAAACACAAACCCCGAGGTTAAGGGATTCTACATTGTTTTCCATGGGGAGAAAAAAGGTTTCTGCCTTGTTATTCTTTGAGCATGAAAAACCTCTGGCTTCACTGCCGAAAATAAATAATTTAGATTTTTTTGTATCATGGGGATAAAATGGAATCTCACCTCTGGGAGAAAAGAAAAACCTGTCAAGGCCCAGCTCATCTGATAGCCTGCTCATTTCGTTCATGTTTTCAACAAAAAAGACTGGTGCCCGGAGAATCTGACCAGCGGTGGATCTTACAGTTTTGGGGTTGAAAGGATCCACACAATCCCCCACAAGAAAGATGCCGGCACATGCAAAGGCAACCCCGGACCGAATGATGGTGCCGAGATTTCCCGGGTCTGACACTTCTTCCAGGGCAATATAAAAGCCTGACGGTTCACCCTGCCGGGGGATTTCCCACCGGGGCTGAGGCACCAGGGCCAGAATCCCCTGACTGTTCTGCCCGGGACTGATATAATCCATTATCTCACCGGCAGCCTCATAGACCCCGCTTACAGCTCTTTCCCCCAGGGAAACCGCAAGACTCCTGACTGTTTCACCCTCAAGGGGATTATAAATCAGGGTGTCAACAGGATGCCCCGATGCAAAAAGCTCCGTAACGGATCGGGCCCCTTCCATGATAAAAAGGCCAGTATCCCGCCGGGCTTTTTTTCTGTGGAGTTTACGGACATATCTGACTGTGCTGTTGTTTCTGCTTTTTATCATCAACAGAGGTTTAGCCGGAAACAAGCTCAAACCCTGCCCAGAGGAGTTCAAAAAACTTTCCATGTTTATCATCAAAATAGCCGGCCACAGGCTTCAACTGATTTTTAAATTTTTGCAGGGGAAAAGCCTTCGATCATGAAGAATATGACGGAAATCAGCAGATGATTGTTGACATAATAAGGAGAAAAGGTTGAAAAAGGTCCTGGGCGGCATATTTATTTTCGTGACAGTATTTGCACTGTCGGTGGTTTTGCATTTTCCTGCGGAGAATCTTGTCCGGTATTACCTTGCAGAATTGGAAAACAACACCCGGCTTAGCATAGACTATTCCACAGGCCGTTTCAGACTTACCGGCGCCCAACTGGAAGATGTGGAAGTTCTGCGGGAAGACCGGCGGCTGATAACCTTTGACCGGGTAAATGCACGATTCAGGCCGGGGAACCTTGACCTGGAAGCAATAAGGAAAGAAGGCACCCTGTCGGCAAATATCGAATCCGGCAGGATCATCATCGAACCGACCAATCTCAATCTGGTGGATGAAGGGAAGAAATTCTTCAAGACCATCGATATTCAACGGGGACAGTTCACATACCGCCCACCGCAGAAAACCGGCACCGGGACATTGATTCTGGACATGAGAAGCCCTCTGGACCCAATGATTCCAGGGGATGTTCAGGCAGAGTGCCAGGCAAGGCTGGAAGAAGGAAGCCTTAATATCAACTTCACAAGAATAATCGGCAACAATCTTTCAGGCACCGGTACCCTGGAAGTAGTCTTTGATCCTGTGTCTGCGGACAATTCCCGATTGAACGGCAATTTGCGCCTCAACTCCAGTACCGGCAGGATGAACCTGAGAATCACAGGAACCCTGAAAGAACCCACGGTGGCCCCGGTCATGACCGGAGCAGCCTCAGGAGGAAGATAGGATGAATAAACTAAAAATTTTTACCTTGATTATACTGGCACTGCTGGCATGTACCTGGCAGGCCTCCGCCCAGAATCAGCCCGGGACTAAGCTCCCCCTGCCGGTTCAGCTGGAGGAGCAGGCGGTAAAATCCCTCAGCCGGGGTAAGATAATGCTCAACTTTGAAAGTGCCGACATCCGGGTAGTGGCCAAGCTCATATCGGAGCTGACCAACAAGAATATTATGATGGACGACCGGATTAAAGGCAATATATCCATCCTGTCATCCCAGGAAGTCACCGTGGCAGAAGCCTGGCAGATGTTTGTGGCAGCCCTGAAAGCCCATGGCTTTGATGTGGTGGACTGGGGAAAAACCGCCAAGATTCTGCCAATCAAGGATGCCAAGAAAGAAAAGACCCGTTTTTACTCCGAGTCCACCGCAGCTCTGCCCGATGAATATCTGGTGGCGGTGGTGGCTCTAAAGATTGCTGATCCCACCAAGGTGGCCAATGTCCTGCGCCAGTTAGTAACCGAGCATGGCACCATCATGCCCTATTCCAAGTCCCTGCTTATTGCCGACGACTCCTTCAATGTGAAACGCCTCATCAAAATTGCCCGCCATCTGGACACAGAACGGGACAGGTCCATCACTAAAACATATTATCTCAAGTGGAGCAATTCCACCGAGGTGACACGAACCCTTACAGAAATTTATAAACCCAGGGATACGGAAATCATCGTATCTGATTTTCCGTCAAACAATGCTGTTATTGTGGTTGCCACCAGCCAGCAGTTAAAAGAGATCGAAGAACTGATCCTGGAGATGGATCGCTATGTGGACAACCGGGACCGAACCCGGAAGTTCAGAGTAGTCCGGCTGGAAAACGCCAATGCCGAGGAGATGGCCAAGATATTATCTGAAATGCTTCAGGAATCAGGCCGGGTAGAACAAAGAACCGCTACCACGCCCCCGGGGACAACAACTCCAGGCTCCCCTGCCACAACACCGCCGGGCCGGCCCGGCGCCAGACAAGTCCCCGGTGCATATACCATTGAGCGGGGAGCATCATTTGTATCAAATAAAGTATCAGCGGACATGGAAACCAATTCCATTATTCTTTATGTCACCGATGTAGAGATGGATCAACTCCAGCCCATGATTGCCAAGCTGGATGCCGCCCGCAAGCAGGTGCTGGTATCTGCGGTCATTGCCGAGGTATCCTTAAGCAGGCTCCAGTCTTCCGGTGCCAACTGGCAGGTTCTATCCAAGGACGGCTACGGAGCAGCCTTTGGCGGAGGCAAGAGCCTGGATTCCATATACCAGATTCTGGCCTCGGGCAATTTCATTCTGGGAGGTATCGGCGGTGACAAAACCACGGTGAACATAGCCGGGCGGAAGCTGGAATTTCCCGATGTTTTCGCCCTGATCCAGTTCCTCAATGAAGATACCGATTTTAACATTCTCTCATCGCCCAGGGTGCTGACTCTGGATCACAAGGAAGCAGTGATGAATGTCGGATCCATCATTCCCTTCGCTACAGGAGTCAAATTTGACGCCAACGGCCAGCCGGTAATCACATATGATTACAAGGATGTGGGACTGAACCTGACAGTAACTCCCCACATCGGCCAGGGGAATACAGTCCGTCTTGAGATCAGCCAGAAAATCCAGGATGTCACCGACTTTGTTCAACAGAACCTGGGGGCCATCGGCTATGTGGTGCCGGTGGTATCCAGCCGTAATGTTGACACCACCATCAGCATAGGGGATTCCCAGACTATCATCATCGGCGGTCTGGTATCCAACAAGACCATCGAATCCATCAAAAAAGTCCCCCTGTTGGGAGATATTCCCATTATTGGCGCTGCTTTCAAGAACCGGAGCAAGGAAGTTCAGAAAACCACCCTGTTCATATTCCTGACCCCTCATATCATCGAAGATACCCGGAAGCTGGGACACATAACCCAGAAGTACCAGCGCCTTGCCAACGAAAGGTTGCCAAAGGACGGTGAAAAGATCGAACTTCACCAGCTGGAGCCTGATATAGATCACTGAAATGGCAGAAAAACCATCCAAGAGAGGCTGAAATAATCTCCCCATGACCCCCATAAAGGATGACAGCATAAAACAACTTATATCCCGAATCCCCACGGATTTTCTGAAGAAGCATCAGATTCTTCCCCTGGAGGGAGGATCCAACGGCATTATTCGTGTAGGCATCACCGGCCCCAGAGGAATGGAAATGCTGGAAGATATCCGGCTGATGCTTCAGGCTGATGTACGGCCTGTGATTCTTTCCAACGAAGAGATCGAAGAAGGCCTGCGCTCCCTGATGGGAGAACGCCTGGGAGAATCAGATGAAGAAGAGTCCCTGATCCTTTCCGAGGATGAATCCCAGGACCTCCTGTCGGTGAGCCGGGATGCTCCCATCATAAGCCTTGTCAACTCTCTTTTTCTAAAGGCTGTAAGCACCCGGGCCAGTGATATTCACATTGAACCATACGAAAAAGAAGCCAAGGTCCGGATGCGTATTGACGGCATCCTCCACGAGATTCTCACCCTTTCCCGGACAAGATTCACCTCGGTCACCGCCCGGATTAAAGTCATGTCCAAGCTGAACCTGGCAGAATCCCGGCTTCCCCAGGATGGCCGTATCCGCCTCCGGGCAGGGGATAAAACCATCGATGTTCGTGTTTCCACGGTGCCGACCCTCTTCGGCGAAAGAATAGTCATGCGGCTTTTGGATATGACCCAGCGGATCCTTACCCTGGAAGAGGTGGGGCTTCTGGATGAACAGTTTGACAAGGTGGGAGGTCTTATCAAGAACCCCTACGGCCTTATACTGGTGACAGGCCCCACGGGATCGGGAAAGTCCACCACCCTTTACGCGGTGCTTCAGGAGGTCCACACTCCCCAGCGGAATGTGATCACCATCGAAGACCCTGTTGAATACCAGATATCGGGCATCGGACAGATACAGGTGAACCCCAGGATCGGTCTTTCCTTTGCCAACGGACTTCGCTCCATCCTCCGGCAGGACCCTGACGTGGTGATGGTGGGGGAAATCCGGGACGAGGAAACCGCGGACATTGCCATTCACGCATCCCTGACAGGACACCTGGTCCTTTCCACCCTTCACACCAACGACGCCCCCACAGGAGTTACCCGGCTCATGGACATGGGAGTTCAGGGGTATCTTATCTCCTCGTCCCTGTTAGGAGTCGTGGCCCAGAGGCTTGTCCGCCGGCTTTGCCCCCACTGCAAACAGCCATATACTCCCGATGCCCAGCAACTGGTGCGCTTGAACATTGATCCCCGCAAGGTGGCTTCCGCCAGCTTCTTTCAGCCGGGAGGATGCCAGCGTTGCATCAACACCGGCTATTACGGCAGGACAGGTATTTTCGAGGTGCTAACCGTGGACGAGGATATGCGGAGTCTTATCACCCGATCCGGCGAAACCGTCAAGATACGCCAGCTGGCCATTCAGAAGGGCATGAGCAGTCTTCAGAAAGACGGCATCAACAAGGCGATCAGGGGAATCACCAGTCTTGAAGAAGTCTTGCAGGCTACCAGCATCTGATATGATTGGGGAACCTATGGAGCACAAACCCGTTACCCGGCCCCTGAC
>CAYNGH010000173.1:0-6843 GCA_964396845.1 uncultured bacterium
GGCGAAGCCCCGCTTTTTCCCCGGTATCGAACACCGGGGAAAAAGACCTTGGGGGTACGAATGTTCCCTCTTGTTAGACCCCGCAGATTAGTATATAATCTTAAGTATTGTAATTGTTCAGAATATGAACAGAGAAAATTCAAAAAACGAAAGGGGAAAGACCAGATGTTGAAGTTATCCACAGATGACCCGGTGGAAAAAGCAGGATGGACGAAGGTACCGAATTTACTGATGTGTGACAATCGCATTAGCCCAACGGCGAAACTTGTTCTCATAAGCATAATGAGTTACAGTTTTGATGGAGTTTGTAGCCAGACAAAGGAAATAATTAAACATAACCTGTCAATGGGCAGAACGACAGTGCAAAAAGCACTAAACGAGCTGGAAGATAAGGGATATATTGAAAGAGATACTCGATGGATTCCGATGCTTCGCAAAAAAGTGTCGGTGATACTGACAAGGCAAACACATCTGCGGTGTATGGAGGTTTTGACCCAAACTGAAAATGAAGACAAATTAACATATCAGATACAATGTTAACATGTAGTTAACAAAGTTTACAGGAAGGTAACATTGTAGATATTTTCAGATGCCCTGGGATGTGGGATAATATGTTTAACAACATTTCCGGTTAAAATTTGAGGAGGTTCATTATGGGAGCGATAGGAGCAATTGGTGGAATAATTGGTGGAGCCGGTGGCGGCGGTGGAATAGGCGGTATGATATCCAAAGTCATGGGCAAGCTCAAGGGTGGCGACAAAGAAGGCGGCGGAGGCCCAATGCAGATGCTCTCCCAGCTTTTAAACGGAGCAAAAGGATAATTCTAATCACTGACAAAAACATGCCGGAGTAATCCGGCATGTTTTATATTGGAGGCAAAATTATGCACGATGAGAGTAACAACGAAGAGAAAAAAATTCTTGAGGGTCTGAAATTCGCCATAGGCATTCAGTGTGAACAGTGCAGTCACATCAATTCCGGTGATGCCACCTGCTGTGAGGAATGTGGATTTGAATTTCCCCGGCAGGCCGAAGAGAAACAGTTCTCATACAAACAGGATGATATGGCTGGCGGTGAAATTGTTGCCGGGGACAGCACCCAGAGTGCCCGCAACGGATTGAAAGCCATTCCCCTGGAGGAAGCCAGAAACCTTATTCTCCTGCAGGAAACCGTTGAAGGAGCTGAAAACGGCGAGATTGACCCGGAAGAATACCGCATGAATGTCAGCAAGGTTTTCAATGTGGCCCAGATTGGAGTGGAGCTTTTCAAAACTCAGGTATTTAACGATACCATTGCCAAGCTTCCCGATGAACAAAAGAGTCTGGCGGTGGAATCGGCCCGGTTGTTTGATCTTTATGCCCTGGGCTGTCAGAAGATGCTGGAATTTGACGGCGGGGACCTTCAGCCTGCATATCAGGGCCTTGAGATGGTGGAGAAAGCCCTTTTTGAAATGGATCGGATCCAGAAACGAGCCATCGAAATTGCTCTTGAAGAACGGGAGATAAAACTGCAGGAGAATTAATATTATCGGGGGCGCCATGAATATCGCATACAGACCGGCACTGCAGGAAGACCTTGATGTTTTACTGGATTTTCAGGACAGGAAAACTGTTTTCCCTTGTTATGTGGGCTTTGAAGAGCCGGCAGCCATCCGCAGGGTTATTAAACAGAGCTATATGGCTCACCGAGAGCTTCTGGATCAACGGGAGGTTTGTCCTGTTTACCTGGCTGTGAACCTTGATACCGGGGAGCCTGTGGGTTACCTGGTGCTGGTGGCGGGCATAGAGGAAACCATCACCCGGGAACAACAGGTGATGGTTTATGATTATTACTGTGGCCATGGGGATATTGCCGGGAGAGTTTTTGACGGTTTCATGGACCTGGCCCGGAAGACTGCCCGGGACAAAGGCATAAGATATATTATTGCCGAAGTCCCCAACAAGAACCTTGAACTGGAGGCTCATTTCACCCGGCAGGGTTTCATGGTGGAGATGAACCGGATTGTCCGGGAAGTGGAACACCACGATTTTGACAATCTCTGGCAAAAAGAACTGCAGGTCCGGGAAGGCAATGAATCCGACAGGATGTTTTTGATGTTGTTGAATGCCCAGAACTCTGGATTTTTGATTCCTTCAAACCGCCGGGCCAGCCGGGAAAAGATTCAACAGGTTTATCTCAGTTTTTATTCCGCCATGGAGATTGAAGAAAACTCCATGATGAAGGTTCTGGTGGCCCAGGACAAAAAGACCTTTCGTTCTGTCGGTTATATTATCATCAAGATGTCGGTGGTGGATGCGGTTTCCAAAAAGCCTCTGGCATATATTTATGATCTCAATGTTCATCGGGATTACTGGGGCAAATATGTGGCCCAGAGGCTGGTGCGGGAAGCGGAAAACCATATGCTGACTACCAGGGCCAGGATACTCCTGGGAGATGTATCCCACAGCAATCCCAGAGCCTTGAAAACCGCCATCAAGTCACTGAACTTCACCCTCTACAGCCGGCGATGGGTTGCCGAGGTGGAATAAACTTCCCGAAAATTAAAAGTGGAGCTGAACGGGATCGAACCGATGACCTCTTGCATGCCATGCAAGCGCTCTCCCAGCTGAGCTACAGCCCCACATCGATATTTATGATAGTTTAAAAAGCCGTCTGTGTCAATAGTTTTTTGGAAATTTTTTATCTGCCCTGGATTCGTCTTTTTGCCATATGAACTGTCAGTTGTCCTGGCTTTTTGTGGCTTCTTTGTTGGCTTCTTTGTTGTCCTCTGCTTCCGGCTTGGGATCGTATCCCCGGATTACTCCGTCTTTCTCCCGGATCATCCCCCGCCGGGCATAGTCTTCAACCATATCCCGGAACTGGGGATATGTCATGCCCAGTTTATCGGTGACATCAACAATGGCATCCGCCCCTTCCATAAGGGTCTTGAAGCCTTCCTCGCCGAAGTCTTTTTTCAGCTGTCTTATGGCTTCTTCTTTTTCGCTGTTGTTCCTGTTGTCTGCAGTCATATGATTCGACCTCCCTGTCAGTTTCTGGATTGTTGACATGTTTCTTTGCGTAGCGGGATAATCCTGTATTTGCGGGACAATGTGCCGGGGCTTAAAATTTAATAATTAAAAGGAATAGACCGTCAGAAATTGAATGGATCATGACAGGAAAAGCAGACTGCTTTTTTTGTTTTAACACCACAAGGAGGACTTGCATAACAAAGTGAGCGAGAATTTATTGAAGGACGAGATGCAATATCATGTCGGTCTTAAACCCGGAGATGTCGGACGCTACGTTATTCTTCCGGGAGATCCGGGGCGGGTTTCCAAGATTGCCGGTTTCTTTGACGAAGCCCGGCAGATAGCAATGAACCGGGAATATACCACCTACACGGGAACTGTTGACGGCATCAAAGTTTCCTGCACATCCACCGGCATCGGCTGTCCCTCGGCAGCCATCGCCATCGAGGAACTCATCCGGGTGGGCGCGGACACCTTCATCCGGGTGGGGACCGCAGGAGGACTCCAGCGGGAAATACAGCTGGGGGATGCGGTCATATCCACAGGAGCCGTCCGGGAGGAAGGAACCAGCCGTCAGTATGTCCCCCTGTCATATCCTGCGGTGGCGGATCTGGATGTTACTCTTGCCTTGCGGGAAGCCTGCAGGAAGTTAGGCATCCGCCATCACTGCGGTATAATGCACTGCAAGGATTCGTTTTATATTGAAGAACCGGAGATGATTCCCCAGTTCAAACATAACAACGACCTGTGGGAAACATGGAAAAGAAGCCGGGTAATGGCCACATCCATGGAATCTGCGGCTCTTTTTACTATCGGCACCATCCGCAATGTCCGGGTGGGAGAAATCACCGCCATCATCGGCCTGACCTATGACGATGTACCCATCATCAAAAAGGTGGGAGTGGACGAGGCCATCAAGGCTGCCATCGAAGCGGTGAGGATCCTTGACGGGATGGATCGGCAGGCATGAAATGGTCTATGACTTGTCGGGATGATTGTCAGTTGTTTTGTCAATCAATGGGCAGGCAGGTTGCCGCGCCTTTATTCTGGATCTAAATTACTCATAAGGGGGTAGAAAGTATGGACCTTGAACTGGAAAAAATGTTAAGACCGCCGGAGATTGATATGTGCATGTATCCTCCGAAAGTCATCACCCTGGCCACGGGAAAGAAAATGGTGGTCAGACCCATCACCCGGGAGGAGGTTCCGGGGGTTCTCAAAGCTGTCAAACCCACCATGAAGATTGAACGGGACTTTTATGATGTGGTTGGATCCCGGCTTTACTCGGAACTTCTGTCCTGGCAAAAACACCGCTGTCGAAACGGTTATGCCCTGGTGGGGCAGATAGACGGCATTCTGGTAGGGTGCGTCAACGGGCGGATGCTTTCAAAACGGATCGGCATCAGCCTTCATACCCTGGCCATAGAAAGGGGACTTCGCATTGGAGCCCATCTTTTTGCCGCCAAAATGGAACATCACATAGAACATCTCAATCAGCACGAAGTCTGGATTACCGCAGAATCCCCCATCGGGTTCCGCCGATGGATGATTGAATACGACCTGATAAAACAGGAAGGAGTCCAGCACGAACTTGGGGGAGCGGAATCCTTCCGGCTCACCCGGGAACTTTATTTCAAGCACAAACCCAGGCTTGTGGTGGGATCCCGGCCATGTCCTCCGGACCTGCTGGAAAAAGCCAAAAGAGAAATGATCATCGCCGATGAGAAAACCATCAATGAGCAGATATGCGGTGCGAAGGGAGCGTGGTCCAAGTGAGAAAAGTTGCCATCTTAGGGGTGGGAATGACCGACTTTGGACGCCTTGAAGACGATGGTCTTATCGACATGCTCTCTGCGGCTTCCATCCGGGCCATTGATGATGCGGGGATTGACCCTTCGATGATTCAGGGCCTTTATGTTGCCAACATGGGGGGAGGCATTCTCAACCACATGACCGGCGTTGCCAGCGCCCTTGCCGATAATATCTCCCTTCTGCCTGCCTTTGCCGACACCGTGGAAAACGGCCCCGCCTCGGGAGCTTCTGCCATCAAGAACGGAGTTATGGCGGTGGCATCGGGATATTATGATTTCATCCTTGTAGCCGGCGGAGAGAAAATGCGGGGAGTCACCGGCTGGCGGGCTACGGATTTTGTGGCGACTCTTACCCATTCCCAGGCAGAATACATCTATGGAGTCACCCTGCCGGGAATGGCGGGGATGTTCACCCGGCTGTATATGGAAAAATACGGCTACACCCCGAAACACCTGGCAAAAGTAGCCATCAAGAACCAGAAGAACGGCATTTTGAACCCCTATGCCCATGTCCAGATGGAAATCAACATGGACGGAATTCTCAATTCTCCTGATTCCATCGTGAACAACTCCCCGGTGGCGGATCCCCTGCGTCTGTTTGACTGCTGTCCCGTTTCCGACGGGGCCGCGGCGGTCCTTTTGTGTCCTGCGGATCGGGTTGCGGAATTCAAGAAACCCTTAGTGGAAGTGGCGGGATTCGGCCAGGCCACTGACACCCATACCCTCGCAGAAAGAGATGAACCCACGGAGCTCAAAGCCGTGACCATGGCATGCAACCAGGCATACCAGCGGGCGGGAATCACCGCCGCGGACGTGGACTTTGCAGAACTGCACGATGCCTTCACCATCCTTGAGATTGCCGAGGCTGAAGCGTCGGGCCTCTTTGAAAAGGGCAAATACAAGGAAGCCCTGGAATCGGGACAGGTGGAAATAAACGGAAGCCTTCCCATCAACCCGTCGGGAGGACTTAAATCCCGGGGCCATCCCGTGGGAGCAACAGGAGTGGCCCTGGCAGTGGAAGCAGTATGGCAACTGCGAGGCGAAGCAGGAGAACGTCAGGTGAAAGATCCAAAGATAGGCCTGACAGTAAATTTCGGGGGATTCGGCAATAATGTCGTAGCCCTGGTGTTAAGGAGGCAGTCATGAAAGGTAACACAACCAACGCATACCGTTGCACAAACTGTGGCCGGATGACATATCCAAAACGGGTAGCCTGCCTGGGATGCCGGGGACGAACCTTCGAAGAAGTCCCCTTTGGACAGAAATGCACCCTGGCTACCTTCTCGGTTATATCCCAACTCCCCTGGGGCATCAATGACCGCTTTCTGACCATCGGCGTATGCCAGTTTGAAAACGGCGCAAAAGCCATGGGGCGAATCACATCGCCTGATGTGAAAACGGGACAACCCATGAAAGCACGATGGGAAAAGTTCCGGGAAATGGCCGGGGAACCCGTGTGGGGCTGGGTTTTCGATCCAGCTTAATAAACATGAGGTTCCATACCTGATAACAAAACAAAAACCGCCGGCCAAACCGGCGGTTTTGACTTTTATATTATTTATGGCAAAAGATTAAAAGTAACGTTTATCCCAGCCAAGAAATCCCATACATTCACCCATTTCAAATAGGGCAAGAAAAAGGTTCTCCAATCAAACCCCCAATCAAACCCCCAATACCCCTTATTATGATGTTGTCCCGGCGGGGGTGCATTCCTGTTGTTGGACTCCCTCAAGGACGAGGCCCGATCTGGCGGGATCCCGATCTACCCTTACCGTGTGGCATTCCTGGATTTCCCCGGCGAGGACCTTCATGGCCAGTGGATCCTGAATATATTTCTGGATGGCTCTTTTCAGGGGGCGGGCACCGTAAACGGGATCGAAGCCCACGTCCACAAGCCATTCTCTGGCCCTGTCGGTAAGATGGACTGTCAGTTTCCTTTCCAGAAGGCGTTTCTGGAGGTATCCCAGTTGAATATCTACAATTTTACGGATTTCTTCCCGGCCAAGGTTGTTGAATATAATCAG
>CAYNGH010000174.1:0-6708 GCA_964396845.1 uncultured bacterium
GAGTCCCAGAATAATCCGGGCAATTTTCCCCGGCGGGAGAAATTCCACCACTGCGCCGGTTTCCTTTGCCAGCATTACAGTTTCAAGCACCGGAGAGGAAGCCTCATCCTGACATATAGTCAGCCCCCCTGCATCCCTTACCGCTGAAAGCCCTGCAACTCCGTCATCTCCGATACCTGAGAGAACCACCGCCACGGCTTCAGAGCCAAGCTCTTCTGCCAGGGACTCAAAAAGAAGGTTGGCAGATGGTCTTCCCCGGGCATCAGAAATTTCCAGAACACCGTTCCTCACCGTCAGGTTCTTCTCCGGCGGTGCAAAGAAGGCCACTCCGGGACTGGCATGGATGGCTTCTCCTCCCTGGGCGCAAACGGTGACAAGGGAGGTTTTCTGTTCAAGCCACCGGGGAAGTTGCCGGGAAAGGTTGCCCTCCAGGCCCGGCAGAACCAGCAACGGCACCGGGTAATCCTCCCCCAGGCTGCCCAGAATATGCATCAGTGCTCTGAAGGACCCTGTGGACCCGCTCAGGGCCACCAGGGAAACATCACACCGACTGCAGGCAAGCAGAGGAGATTCTCCACCGGCATAATCCATGAGGAGTTTTTTCATATCCACCCCTGCCCCGGCCCGAATCCGCCGTATCAGGCCATCTGTCCATAAATCTCCCATAACATGAAGAGATTTCTCATATACATCCAGCGCTCCCCGGGCCAGGGCTTCATATACCATAAACTGGCCCAGGTCATCTTCTGCGGAGGTAAGCAGGATAACAGGCTTCGGATTCCGGGAAAGAATCTTCTCTGTAAGCTCCAGTCCGTTCATCCCCGGCATCATCATGTCCGAGGTGATCACATCAGGATTCAGGCTGTCCATCAAAGACAGGGCTTCAGGGCCTGACGATGCTTCCCCCGCGATTTCAATCCCGCTGTCTGTTTTCAGGGATTGCATCAATGCCTTGCGGGAAACAGGGGAATCCTCCACTAAAAGGACCCTGATCATTTTTTCCTCCAAATATTTATATGAGTGATTTTATCATACTTACAAACTGCTGATGGCTGAACCGGCCCTTGTTCATGTATCCCCGGGCGCCGGCCTCGTAAATCTGGCGGATAATCTCCTCGTCATCTCTGGAGGAAACTATGACCACCGGGGTATCCTGATTCTTCTCCATCTTCTGGGCTTCTCCTATCAGCTCCACACCGCTGATGCCGGGCATGTCGATGTCAAAAACCATCACCCCGTAACGGCGCCGACTGATGGAGCCAAGCCCTTCCTCACCGCTGGCCACGGCATGAACCTCAAAGCCCTCGGCTTCCAGGATGCTTTTTTCCAGAATCCGGGAAGTGACCGAGTCATCCACCACCAGCACCGGCAGTTTTGTTCTGTCTTCCTTCTCCCGGAATATGGGTCTGGTGACTGTGGCGGTATATGTCCGCCGGATCAGGTCAGGCACTTCCAGTATCAGAACCGGCACTCCGTCACCGATGATGGTGCATCCCGATATGCAGTCAACTTTTTTCAGGTGATCCCCCAAGCTTTTTACCACCACATTTTGAACCCCCATAAACTCATCGATGCCGATGGCAAAAAGCCGATCCCGATATCCCACCAGCACTGACAGGACCGTATGCCCCGGGGTGAACTCCTTGGGAAGCCCCAGAATATCCGCCAGGTGAACCAGATGTATCAGCCGTCTGCCTTTTTTAATGTAATGGTGATTGTCCCGGCGTAAAATTTCTGTTCGGCTCAACCGCAAGGTTTCCTTTACAAGGTTCAGGGGGAATATGAACCGCTGGTTGGAGCAGTTGACCATCAGTCCGTCCATAGTGGAAACCGACATGGGCACCTTCAGAACAACCCTGGTCATCCGTCCCAGCTGTGTATCCACATGGATGACCCCTTTTAGCTTTTCCACCCGTGCCTTCACTGTATCCAGCCCGATTCCCCGGCCGGAGATTTCTGTAACCTTACGGGATGTGGAAAAACCCGGCTCCATAATGGCCCTGTGCAAAAGCTCCTCTTCTTCCATGCCGTCCACCTGGGCTCTGGTAAAAAACCCCCGGCGGATTGCTTCTTTACGTACCAGGGCCATATTAATCCCGGCGCCGTCATCTTCACAAACCACTTCCAGAGAATTCCCCACCCTGCGAATCACAAGGGTTATGAGGCCCTCGGGAGTTTTTTTCCGTTTCTTCCGGATGTGAGGGGGTTCGATGCCGTGATCCATGGCATTGTGAATAAGGTGAATCAACACCTCCATCAGTTCACTCAGAATCCTCCGGTCAATCCAGATACCACCGCCATGGGTTTCAAGGTTTACCTTTTTATTCAGGGTCCGGGAAAACTCCCTCACCATCAGTTCAATCCGATCGAACATGGTTTCTGCCGGCAGGAGGCGGATTTGTGTCACTTCCGACGAAAGCCGGTTGGTCAGGTTGTTTCCAGCCAGTTCCTGGGCAGAAATTTCATCGAAGGTCCACTGGATATCCCGGCGCATATTCAGGGCGGGAATGGAATAGAGCAGGTCCAGAAGCTCCCTGCCTTCGGGTATCGACTTGAGCCGTTCGATTATGATGGGTTCCTGGGATATATTGACACAACGGTTCAATTTATAATAAATGCCATTGAAGCCCTTCTGAATCTGCCGGATCCTTTTTCGAATGGTTTCCAGGTTTATCTGCTGGATCATGAACTCCCCGGATATGTTGACAAGGTTGTCCAGGCGATATACTCGAACCTTCATTGTTTCGTCATCGGCCCCTGCCTGGGGGAGTGAAGCTTCCTGCTCATCCCGGGCTTCTGACACTTCGGCACGAACAGACGGTTCATCCATAACGGGAGTCAGGTATTTTTTTTCATTTCTCCGTTCCCCGGCGCGCCGTTCTCCAACCCGTCGCTCAATACTGGCTCCCTGGTATGGAAAATCTCTGGGGAACAACTGGTGCAGTTTATCAACAATGGCTAAAGCCTTCTCTTCTCCATCGCTTTTCGCCGGCGGGCTGATTCCCAGAAATGTCTTGATGGCATTGACCGCTTCGAGCATGGCATCGACACTGGCACTGTCAACTTTCCTTCCGGTTTCCCTGATATTGGAGAGGCAGTCTTCCAGAGAATGGGCAATGCGTCCGATGGCCTGTTCACCAACGAGAAAAGCAGATCCCTTCAAGGTATGGGCACGGCGGAAAAGGCGACGGATGCTGTCGGTGTTATCCTCCTGATCCTTCTCCAGGCTCAGCAGTTCCTTTTCCAGGGCTTCGGTGTGCTCCCTGGCCTCTTCAGCAAAGTATTTCAGAACATCTTCGTCCAGTTCAAATCACCTTTTCCTGCCGATAATCTGTTCGATGTCGCTGGTAATGTCCAGCAACTGCAGAACTGTCTTAAAGGTCTTGTTGGATGATGCCTCGGCCCTCTTGGCGGTTTTTGCCACATTCTGGATATTCTTGTTGAGCTGATCGATGGATGTGGACTGCTGACCGGTGGCCTTGTCAATCTCCTTGATCTTGTCAGTTCTCATCTCCACCAGTTTGATGATTTCCTGGAAATTCTTCAGCACATCCTGATAAAGAAGCAGTCCTTCATCCACAGTCTTGGTGCCGTCCTCGGTGACCATTATTGCAGTGGTGGAGGTCTGCTGGATGTCGTCAATCATGACCCGGATTTCCTGAGTCGATTCCACTGCCCGTTCCGCCAGTTTGCGGATCTCATCGGCCACCACTGCAAACCGTCGGCCTGCCTCGCCGGCCCCTGCAGCTTCAATGGTGGCATTCAACGAGAGAAGGTTGGTCTGCTCCGACAGCTCGTTGATGATGGAGAGGACCCCGGAGATATGCTGCAGTTTCTGTCCCAGGTCCAGCATGTGCCGGGCGATGAGCTGGACTTTGTCCTTGATTTTTTCCACTCCCTGCTGGGATTTGTTCAAGGTCACCGAACCCTTCTGGCATTCCCGGGAAGTGCGATCTGTGATCTCGGTGAGGTCCTGGGCACTTTTGGAAATATCCCTGGCGGAAACCAGAATATCCTTGATGGTATTGGAGATATCCTCGGTGGTGGAGGCCAGGGCTACCGCGCCGGAAAGCTGGTCGTTGGCTGCTTTTTCCAGCTCTCCCGAACCTTTTGAAAGGGATCCTACAGCTTTTCGAAGTGTATTGGAGATGTCGATTATCACCAGGATTCCCAGAACAGCCCCCAGGGAGAGTCCCGGAAAGGTAATCCAGAAAATGGTATTGAAGGCCTGCTCAAACATCTGCTTGTTCTGATCCCTTTTAAACCGCATATCTTTCTGGTTCTCAGCAACAAACTGCTTGATGATGCTTTCCACTTCCTTGAACTGGTTGCGTCCTTCGGTGCCTGACACAACCCGGGAGTGGCCGTCCTCCCGGGCAATTTTCAGCTGTCGCACTCTTTCGTTAACAGCAATCCATCGATCCAGTCTTTCCTTGAACTGGGAGAGCATAATCTTGTCGGTTCCGTCGGCCATGGCAGAAAGCTGTGCATAACGGCCCACAAGCAGGGTGATCTGTTCTTTGATGCGGGAATCGTAGCCTTCAATCTCGTCAGTGGACTTGGCCAGGATCATGTTTTTCTCTTCCCGGTGAATAATCAGCATATCCTGAATGATCTGGTTTGCCAGGAGGATCTTTGTTGAAGACACATCGATGATGTCGTTGAGATTATCCCGCATCTCTCCCATCTTGCGCACTCCGTAAACCGCAATGGATATGGAGATGGAAATAAGAAGTACATAAAGAATGAGAAACTTGACCCGGATGCTCAGGTTCACCCAGAGTCCTCCTTCACGCCGTTCCTGCTCCTTGTGGTTTGTCCTTGACTTCTCGATGGTCATTTCTTCAACTCCTTATGGTTTCTTCCACAGCTTCTTCTCTCAGAACTGCCGCAAGATCAATGACAGGCACATCCTCACCCCTCACCGGGATTGTACCCAGATAAGCTCCTTCTCCCTGCCAGGGGGAGATGTCATCCTGTTCCACCTGGGCCATCAGCTCCAGGCTGTCAACGGGAACCGACGTGGTAAAGGGAGTGTTGCGGGTTACCAGAAGCCGGGGGTTTTTCAATGTGTTGGGAGGCTCCATTCCCAGGTATTCATAAAGGCTGACAACAGATATGATCTCTCCCCGCAGGTTGATGACTCCCAGTACCCGGGGAGATGTCCTGGGAACCGGGGTGATATGGAATGAGCGGAAAACTTCCCGGATATACTCAACAGGGATGGCAAAATGTTTGACACCAATGCAGACCACCAGGTATTTTACCAGCTTTCCCGGTGAGGTGTCCGGTGCCCGGACGACGCTTTCTTCATAGGATTCCCTCAGGGACATGAGGATCTCCCTGAAGCGATTCCCGGGGAGCTTCCGGGACGAGTCCTTCTCTCCGGGGGAAAATTTGACATTCTTTGCCAGTTTCCGCAGTTTCCGGGTCATCTCCGGGGAAACAAGACCCTTCGGATCAAGAAGACTCAAGTTCATGCCCCCTTCACACTGCACCCTGCCGGCCACCGCATCCCCCTTCTCCCGGATTATCCTGTTGATGCTGTCACAGCCCAGCACTCCGGTGATGTCATCGGCCATAAAGCAGAACAGAAAATCCCCCCTGCGCAGGGATATGATCCTCTGCTCCGAGGGCTCCCCGGATACTTCCAGATCCATCTTCCGGTGAACATCAATCAGGGGAACTGCCCTGCCCTTGATGGGGATGAATCCCTTGAGAATATCAGGAGCCTTATCCGGCGGGGCAATCAGGGAAACCCACCGCAGAACGTCCGCCACAAACTCAACAGAAACCCCAAACTCTCTTGCTCCCAGGCGGAAAGTAAGAAGTTGTGAGGGATAGCTCTCCCTGTCCATATCATTCATGTCATTTTCACTCATAGGTCAGCATATTCTTCACTGCAGGCCCTGCATCAGTCCCTCAGAATATGAAAAATCACCTCTTCACTCCTGCCTCCCACTCCGGGGAAGTACATCAGCTCTCCCACCGCAGGCAGAACCCTATAAGTTCCAGGGGTTTCCGCCCGCAGGCGGTATTTCATAACCTGGGCTCCCTTCTGGAACCGAGATGCAAAAAAGGCAACCAGGTCATCCCGGAACTCCACCTGGGAATACCAGAAATCCCGGCGTTGCGGTTTCTCATCCACCACTTCACAGCCTGCGGGTTTGCAGTCTTCCACCATCAGGTATTCCATAAGAGAATCTCCCTGCAGGGTTATGCGCACCTGGATCTGATCCTGAGGCCTGAGCTTGACAGGCTGGGTGGTATCCAGCTTATGGAAGGTTTCTGCAATATTCCTCTTATCGCCCTTATGGGAAGAATCTTCCGGGGAGCTGTCATTTTTATCGGTTTTCACCAGGAAATATTCCCGGCTCACGGAAAGCCCCCGTTCTTCTGCCGGTATCATGGGATAACTCACATAACCTGTGATGGCTCCTGTCAGATAAACCCGCCCGGAGCCTTTCTTTGTGACCTCCAGAATATTTTCCCCCGGCAGAAGCTCTTCTCCCGGCACGGCAATCTCAAGACCGCCGGAGGCGATGTCCTGACTGTCGAATGAAACTTCCCGCAACAGCTTCCCGTTGAGGCTGATCCGGGCTGTAAACTGGGGATCCATTTCCCGGGTGATATTCACATAATCTATCATGGCCAGCACTGCCGCGGCGGTATCTTTGGTGGAGGTCCATCGGTTGCCCCTCCGGGATG
>CAYNGH010000175.1:0-6702 GCA_964396845.1 uncultured bacterium
CGAGTCCTGCTCTTGCCATTGTAGAATATTTCAATAAAAACTCCCCGGAGGCCTTCGAATATTGCCGGGAGTGAATTACCTGCTTCGCCGGAGGATGATTCTGACAACCCGGTTGTTTTTAACCTCAAAGATTATACCCCTGTAAATCATCCTCATGTCGGGAAGATCAGTCTGATAGGAATGCTGATAGTTCTCCTGGATATAGGACAGGCCCATGATCTCCCGAACCCGATCCACTCCGGAGCCGACCTTTACAAATCCTTTCACAGTATAATAAGGGTAGCTGATATGGATCTCCTCCATGGACTGGCCCTTGAAGTATATTTCCAACCCCAGCTCTTCATACTGAAGTACCCGGGAAACAACACCTGAATCACCGCCGGGATTGATGTATATCTTCCCGTCCCCATATATGCCCTGAACCTGTTCCATGGTCATGGCAAAGACAATCGGCCCGGCTCTCCAGCCAGGCTCAATCCCGTATAACTCTTCCCTGTCCTGTGCCAGGGCAGGGAAAAAAGTCAGCACTGTCAACAGAATCACCAGGATGACTGTCCTTTTTGCCGGCATCATTTCTCCTCTTCCTGATGGCTGTTCTCATCAAGGTTTTCATTGGTGCCTGCATCGGAAGCCGGAGATTGCTCCCGCATCAGTTTGTTTCCCTGCTCCATGTAGCCCTGGCCCGTGATGGTCTGGCCGAGCCTTTCATAAACCGAGCCGAGAAAATAATATATCCTGGGATTGTCCGGATCAAGCTCCTGCAAGCTCTTGAGAGGGCCCAGGGCATCTGTGTAAAGGCCCCGTTCATAGAATAGAGTCGCCATGAGCATGTGGGCCCGGGCGTTTTTTGGATCTTCCTGAATCATATCCCGGTATATGCCTTCTATTTTCATCAAGCCCCGGGCTTCATCTCCGGGGAGAGTATTAAAAACCACCGAGTGATTCTTGCCCAGGGAATCTGTCAGAGTCACCCGGTATTCCCGGCCAAAACAGAGAGTGCAGGGATATTCCCCGGTATTTTCCAGCACATAAGTCCCGGAGTTTTCAACCTCCACCGGGAAGGGTTCCAGAAGAACATCCTCCTCGTCCTCCAGCCGGTAAAGGGATAGGGCAAAATTTTCCCCCTGGGGCCCGGCCCATTTTACAGGAACCTTCAGGCGATATACACTGGAATTGGGTTGCGGTGAATTGAAAGCCACAAAGATTCTCGGGGCTGGCGCTGGCGCTGGTTCCGGTGCCGGTTCAATCTCTGGGGGAGGAACAGGCATGGGTGTTTTAAGCCCCCGAGTAAATTCGCCAATTATTCTCCGGGAAGCAATGGTGGTCTTTTCCGGCAGGGGAAGCCCCGCTTTTCCCGATACAATCCTCAGGTTTCCTGCGGTCACCTTTGCCCTGCCGTCCACAAAGGACACGGTGGTTGAAGGGGCCAGGTGATATTCATTCCCGTTGGAATAATCCACGTAAGTAATACTGCCGTCCCTGCCGGTGGACAGGACGGATCCTTCCAGAACCGGATCCAGGGGATAAACCTTCCGGGGACTGCTACTGCTGATTTCCCGGGCAGTGCCTTCTGCCGACAGGATCATCCCGATGGCCCCCCCGGCGATGGAATGACCCGGATAGAATCCGCCGGCCAACACCAGCAATAAAATGATAATTAAAAAGGTCTTCCCGGAAACATTAAATCTTTTCATAATCAACACCCCCGTCAAATCTTTCTTTCAAGCTTTTGAGCCTTCCGCTTGGCTTCATCTCTCTTTCCAGGCATCCCCATTCTACTGTAGATGCCCGCCATCATCCTGTAAACATTCGGATTTTCCGGCATCATCTTCTGAAGGCGAAGGGCTGTATTCAAGGCTTCGTCGTAAAGATCCATCTCAATATAAATCCGGGCCAGCTTCATCAGGGGAACGGGATCTGCAGGGTTCTTTCTTGATAAATCTTCTACGGCTTTTTCCTTTTCCCGGAGGACATCCCTTTCCTTTTCCGGCAAAACATAAAACTCCGACTCGGGATAACCGTCAACTATCACATCTTCCACCCGATCCCCAGGCCCCATGGGAACCACATAAAGAGAGTATCTGCCTCCGGCTTTCAGGGGGGCCAGCCCCGGCGGAGGATATGACAGACTGGTGCCGGATACCGGAAGCCTGGCAACGGTGGCCTTTTCTTCTAACTCAATTAGATCCACCTTGTCAATGTCTGCATTGTGCCATAAATCAAAGTCCCGAATTATGACGGTAACCCGGTCAGGGTCAGCTTTGAAACTCCAGCGGAAAGTGTAGGCTCCTTCCCGGATGGTGCTCCCGGACACCGGGCTGTGAATTGAGAAAACAGAACCGTTTCTGGTGGTTTCTCCCATGAGTCGCAGGGATTTGATTTTTGAGCCTTCGGGCAGGTTGAGGGCAACCCCTGGTCTGCCTGATTGAACATTACCGGCTACCTTTTCAATTCTGTCGGCATAAATCCTTACCCGGGTATTGGGCGTCAGGGCATATTCCCGCCCCCCGGCAAAAAGCACCAGGGTTGCAGTGGCGCCAGAGCCTGTGGCTACTTCGTTTCCGGCGAAAAGATCTTCCAGGGGCAATCCTGGCCTGGGGCGATTCCCCCAGGGGAATATCTTCACATCCCCCTGGGTTTTCAGGAGCATTCCCACAGAGTTTTCCCCGGCAACGGCCCCGGCTGTTGACCCCAGAAACAGAATCACAATCACAATCAGGGCAACCAACAGACCGGATCCTCCAGGTTTTATTTTTTCAGTCAATCTATTCATGGGAAACCTCCTTGCGGAATAATTATATATAACAAAAGTCATCAGGACAATCCTTCTGTTCTTGGTGAAAAGGGCAGTTTTTTATTTCTCCCGGGGAGAATCCCCGGACTCATCTTCTGACGGCAGAGGTGATGACGGCTCCGGAGAAACCTCCAACAGTTCATATATCCGCACCTGTTTTTGCTTCCCCTTCACCGGGTATTCTCCCAGGTCCCGAACCCGGACCAGGTCCCGAACCAGCTGATATGTCTGGGAAGATATGATGATGCCGGCTCCCGCTACCTTGGTCAGCCCCATTATTCGGGAAGCAGTATTGACCACATCTCCCACAGTGGTGTACTCGGTGCGATGGGGAGAACCCACATTCCCCGCCACCACAGGACCGCTGTGGATGCCGAATTTCACATCAAAGGCAAACCGGTTATCCCTGCGACGTTCCTGTTGCCAGCGTTCCAGCTCCCGCACCATCTCCAGGCCGATCTTGCACACCCTCCAGGCATGATCCTCATCGGGCTGAGGCGCACCGCTGATGACCATGATCTCATCCCCAACAAACTGCTTGAGAGTGCCCTGGTATTTGAAGATAATCGGTTCCATCCGGGTGAAGTAGTCGTTGAGGGTTGCAATGACCTTCTCAGGTTCTGTCTTTTCACTGTAGGTGGTAAAATCGTTGATGTCACAGAACAGGATAGTGCAGTCGCATCGTTTTCCCCCCAGGGCCAGTTTCCGGGGATCCCTGAGTATCTCATGGGCCACCGATTCAGAGATATATCGCCCCAGGATTTCCCGGATATATTTTTTTTCCCGATCTTCAGAAAGATACCGGAATGAATATACAACCCCGAAGGATATGGGCATCACAGAAAGAGGGGGGACCAGATCCAGCCACAAGTTGTATCGGAAAAAGACAAAAAAGACAATCCCTGTGACAATCAGGGCCGTCAACATCAATGCTCCTGCGGAAACCCCGGGACGCAGGTAATAACACAACAGGGAACCGCCAATGGCGCAGATCAGCAGTATCAGTCCATTGAGCCAGGGACTGGCCCTGTGGATATAGTCCCTGTTCAGGATGGTATTGAGGATGTTGGCATGAACCTCGATGCCGTACATTTCGAGGGAATCAAAAGTGCTGTAGGGTGTCACCACCAGGTCCGTTGAACCAGAATGGCCGGGGCCGATGAGAACTGCCTTCCCCTGGAAGTTTTTCCGGAAGAATTCATCATCCCCTTCCCGGGCCTTCTTCAGCAGGTCAGAAAAAGAATACCGACTCATGAATGTCCCCGGCGGGCCGACATAGTTGATGAGAATCCTGTATTCATCATCATGGGGGATGACATCTTCTCCCAGATGAAATTTTCCGTGGCTGGATCCTGATTCTGCCGGAAATATAACACCTGGCAGAACTTTTTCCAGGATCCTGCGGTTGTGACGGCGGATGACTCTATCCGTGGCATTGCCTGGCAGATCCACTGGAGAAAACTCATTCAAAACAGGATCCTTCGCTATTTCTCTGCTGTCCATCAGTTTGTTCAGCCCGAATACCACTGTGTCCATTTCCCGAACCGTCATCTCCCGGTCAGGCTTCCAAAGCTCAATTACTTCCAGGGTTGCGGTGTCCAGCATATCATACAGCTTTTGCGCCGGGGGTGATTTTTTCTCCCCCAGGATTCTCATCAGCTCTTCCCAGCGGAGAATCTCTTCTCTCTTCAGGTGCCATTCCTTTCGAAACCGGATTTCTGCATCAAGATAACGGGCTGCGGTTACCAGCATCAAAATCGGAAAACTTTCCCAGGTGCCGTCTTCCAGATGTCCTCCTGCCTGAAGAAATTGACGGCGGGCCACTCCGTCCCCATCGGGAGCAGTATTCACCAGCCCCAGGTTTTCCCTGCCTGCTACTGCGGTAAACTTGTAATAAGGCTTGGACACGCTTCCATCTCCCCGGATGAAGGTCATCAGGGCTACCTTTTTGCTCAGGAGGGATCGCATCATCATCATTTCTGTATTGGGCAGATAACCCCTGACCAGATCGGGATCCAAGTCCAGATCCTCACTGGTTATCATATCCTCAAACACAGAGAAAATCCGCCGGTTGAGATACTCATCAGGAGAAATCTGAAACTGGTAGTCAAGGGCGATTACCTTCACTCCGTTGCTGGTGAGGCTATCAAAGACCTCGGCAAAAAAGGGAGTCCAGAAGAAAGTCGGCTCTTTTATCTCATCCAGGGTCTTGTCATCAATAGGGACAACCACAACATCGGGATTCCGGAAATGGGTCGGGGCCTGAATAGAAGAAAAATACCTGTGGCTTCGAAGGGCCACCCTCCAGTTGTATGTGCGGTATTCCAGAAAACGAAGACTCCTGGCCCCGGAGAGCAGGTATGCAACCATAAGACAAAGTAAACCCAGTATCACAGGGACATACCAATGCCTCCCCAGGGATGAGATAAAGTCCTCCAGGAATGATATTTTAAAAGCCCTGGAAGATAACGGGGAACTGCTCTTGCTGTCCTCATATTCCCTTTTCATACAGGTTGATTCGATGGCTATGTGAAACATCCTGCGGTTTTAGGTCAGGCGGATCCGGTTGAGGCGCAGAGAGTTGGCAACCACCGACACTGATGAGAAAGCCATGGCAGCAGATGCCCAGATGGGAGATAACAGAATCCTGAAGAAGGGATATAAAACCCCCGCGGCAACAGGAATAGCCATCACATTGTAAAAGAAAGCCCAGAAGAAGTTCTGATGGATGATTCCCACTGTTGCCCGGCCCAGACGAATTGCCCGGGCAACTTTCCGGGGATCTCCCCTCATCAGGGTCACCTGGGAGGCTTCGATGGCCACATCTGCGCCGGTGCCGATGGCAATGCCAACATCAGCCTGGGCCAGGGCCGGCCCGTCATTCACCCCGTCACCCACCATGGCAACCCTGCGTCCCTCTTCCTGAAGCTCTGTAACAACCCGGGCTTTTCCTCCCGGCAGAACCCGGGAGATCACCCGGTTGATTCCAAGCATTCCCGCCACCGCCATGGCAGTCTTTTCAGAATCTCCGGTGAGCATCACCACTTCCAGCCCCATCCTGCCCAGCTCTTTCACGGCTTCCCGGGAGCCTTCCTTCAATGTGTCGGCAATGGCAATGATCCCGGCAGGGGATCCGTCAAGGGCCACATAAACCACGGTATGCCCCGAATCCTCGTGCTTTCTGACTTCATCCATCAGGGGTGCCGGGTCGATGCCCGCCTGCCGGAGATAATCCCCCCGGCCCACCAGAACAGTCCTGCCTTCAATCAAGGCTTTGATCCCCTTGCCCGGCTCCGAGGAAAAATCTTCCGCGGGGGGCAGTTGAATGCCCTTTTTTTGAGCATACTCCACCACCGACCGGCCCAGGGGATGTTCCGATAAATCCTCCGCTGCCCCAGAAAATCGGAGCAATTCAGCCTCGTCGGTATTCCATGGAACAACTGCAACAACTTTCGGCTTCCCTTCGGTGAGGGTGCCGGTTTTGTCCATCACCACGGTGTCAATCCTGCGGATCAACTCCAGGCTTTCCCCGGATCGGATCAGTATGCCTTCCCGAGCGCCCCGGCCAGTGCCAACCATTATGGCTGTTGGTGTGGCAAGCCCCAGAGCGCAGGGACATGCGATGATAAGGTGGGAGATGAAGTTCATCAGGGCAAACCGGAAAGAATCCTCCGGCCCCCATATCATCCAACCTGCAAAGGTGAGAACCGCCACCACCATGACCACCGGCACAAAGTAAGAGGCGATGACATCGGCCACTCTCTGGATGGGCGCCTTGGAAGCCTGGGCTTCTTCAACCACCCGGATAATCTGGGACAGGGTGGTATCTGCCCCGGTATGAGTAGCCCGGAAACGGAAAGCTCCCGATTGGTTCATGGTAGCGCCGATGACCTCATCACCGGGGCCAC
>CAYNGH010000176.1:0-6684 GCA_964396845.1 uncultured bacterium
AAAACACTCATCTATCTAAGCTCAACTCTGAGTAACTCCTAAAAAATGTCAGGCGGGGGTCTTTACCGGCAGTCGGCCAATGATAGTCCGCATGAGCTTCAGGAAGGTGGGGCGGACTTTTTCTGCTACTTCCAGCACTTCCTCATGGCTCACCTCAACCCCGGGTTCATGGATAACATCAGTGACGCAGGAAACTCCCACCACACGAATTCCCGCATGGGCTGCAACAATAACCTCTGGCACTGTTGACATTCCTATGGTGTCGGCACCGATAAGCTTAATGTAACGGGTTTCCGCATAGGTTTCATAGTTTGGCCCCGGCACCGCAGCATATACCCCATAGTCAGGCTCAAGACCTAACTGGCGGAAGGCATCCGCGGCAACCTTCTGCAACTCCCTGTCATAACTGTTGGACATGTCGGGAAACCTGGGGCCCAGCTTGTCGTCGTTAACTCCCATCAGGGGATTATCCCCCATGAGGTTGATATGATCCTTCATAATCACCAGATCCCCGGCCTTCATTCCATCCCGGACACCGCCACAGGCATTGGTTATGACCATGAACCTGGCTCCCATTCCCTGCATGATACGTACCGGGAAGGTGATGTCCACCATGGAATATCCCTCATAATAATGAATGCGTCCCTTGAAGGCCATCACCTTTCTGCCCTCCAGGGTCCCCAGAATCAGTTCTCCCGCATGACCTCTGACGGTGGATGTTTTCATATGTGGTATCTGGGTATATGGTATAACTGTGGGGTTGGATATTTCGTCGGCCAGGGCCCCCAGGCCGGAGCCGAGGATAAGCCCCACCTCCGGGGAGAAGTCGCCGGAGAGCTGTCGGATTTTATCTGCGGCTTCAATCATATTCTGGCGGATTTCGAGCATCTTGATCTCCTTTCGTCTATAACTTGATTAAATTATTCATACCCTGGATTTCTGCCTGATCAGGTGGTCAAAGCTTTGGCCACATTCAATCCTGTCCGGTATCCCGAAAATCGTGGCGATGGTTTTTGCGATGTCACAGAATGAGCCTCGAATCCCCAGGTCAACCCCGCCGGTGACGGAAGGTGAATAAACCAGCAGAGGCACATATTCCCGGGAATGATCCGTGCTGGTGGTGGTGGGATCGCATCCATGATCCGCGGTGATGAACAATATGTCATCATCCCTCATGGCTTCAAAGATACGAGGCATATATGCATCCATCTCTTCCAGGGCATCGGCATAACCCCGGACATTGTTGCGGTGACCGAAAAGCATGTCAAAATCCACAAGGTTTGTAAATATCAGTCCCCGGTTGTCTTTTTTCAACAGATCCCTGGTAACCTCAAGGCCCTGGGCATTGTCCTTCATGCCATGGGATTCGGTTACCCCGGAGCCGTTGAATATGTCTTTTATCTTCCCTACCCCGATGACATCAAGACCTTTTTCCTGCAGGTGGTCAAGAAGAGTCTTCTGGGGTGGCGAAACAGAGTAATCGTGACGGTTTCTGGTTCTGGAGAATTTGCCGGGTTCCCCCACGAAAGGCCTGGCAATTACCCGGCCTACCCGGTGAGGGCCGTCCAGGAGATTCCTGGCGATGGTGCAAATCTCGTAGAGCCTTTCGATGGGGATAATCTCCTCGTGGGCGGCTATCTGGAAAACCGAGTCGGCAGAAGTGTAAACGATGGGCCAGCCGGTTTCCATGTGCTTTTTCCCCAGCTCCTCGATGATGACGGTCCCCGAGGCAGGATAATTGCCCAGGGTTTTTGTTCCGATGGCCTCCTCAAAGGCATCCATGACTTCCCGGGGAAATCCGCCGGGATATGTGGGGAAGGCCTGAGTGCTGATGATGCCGGCAAGCTCCCAGTGACCGGTGGTGGTGTCCTTGCCCTGGGATGCCTCGGCCATCCTGCCGAACATTCCCAGAGGTTCTTCCGCCGGAGGGACTCCCTGGATGCTGTGAAGGTTTCCCAACCCCAGGCTTCCAAGATTGGGCAGTTTGATTCCTCCCAGGGCACGGGAAATATTCCCCAGGGTATCACTGCCCAGGTCGCCGTATTGGTCAGCATCAGGCATTGCTCCTGCGCCGACGCTGTCCATAACAATAATGACAGCCCTTTTGAACATAAAATACTCCTTGATTTAAAATCAGACAGGGTTTATAACGGGAAATAAACAACCGGGGGGCATTAAAACCCAAGTTTAACATTAGCCGAATAGCATAAAAACCCTCTTATTATAGTCCATTTGACCTACACATGTATAATCCCCTTTAATGCATGTGGCCTATTTACAACAAAGGAATCATCGTGTAAAATAATTACAGTTAAGGAACCAGGCGTTGTCATAGTATCTTTTACATCATATTTTTCATCCTGGTTCGAGGCAGGGGTTCATCAGTAATAATTATCAAGGCGCCGGGGCGCCTTTTTTAGTTATAAATACCTCAAAAGGATACTCTCATATGATTGTTGAAGCAGTATGATGGCAGGAAAGTCCCATGAAATAATGGCAACAGAAGAAAGGCATCTGATATGAAACACACATCTGCTACAAGGGCTTTATTATCAATGATTCTCCTGGCAACATGCCTCTTTGTTTCTTTCAACTCCGCCACCGCTACAGAACCATCCATGACCCTTCACCAGGCTGCCAGACTGGGAAATCTGGAAATAACCCGCCAGCTGATTGAGCAGGGAGCGTCAGTAAATGAAACCGACACCAGAGGAATGACTCCCCTTCACCTTGCCGCAGGCCATGGCCATTATGAGGTTGTCCGCCTCCTGGTGGAAAAAGGAGCCAAACCGGATCAGAAGAACAGCAGTGGTCAAACTCCTCTGCACAGGGCCGCCCTGGCAGGAAGCAGGGATACTGTGCTGTTTCTTATTGAGAAGGGAGCTAAAATCGACTCCACCGACAGCCAGAATTCAACCCCCCTTCACAATGCGGTAAGCTGGGATCAGGCAGAAACCGCCGGCCTTCTGATTGAAAAGGGAGCAAATCCAGACATCAGGACCATCGACGGCATTACCCCTCTGCATCTTGCCGCTTTCTGGGACTTCCCCGTCATTGCCAAGATATTGCTGGATAATGGCGCCGACGCCACCATAAAAGACAAGGACGGAATGACTCCCCTGGATGTAGCAAAAATGAAGCAACATCAAGAAGTTATGAAAATTCTCCAAGATCACCAGAACAGGTAGCAAGAGAGTATGTTCATCCGATAAAAACCAGGAATAATCATAAATTCCATCGATTCATGGTTGAAAACAAATGCCTTGTTATGTTATACTCCAGAGATAATCTTATATTCCGAATAAAAGGCTCAGTTAAAATGAAAAATTCAAGGCAATACAAGGGATTTACCCTCATCGAGTTTCTTTTTGTGGCCTTTACCCTGGCCCTGTTTCTGACAGCCCTTTTCAACATCACTACGGGAGGACTGCGGGCATATCAGCGGGGAGTGGTTCAGACCGAGCTAAAGCATGAGCTTCGCAACATCGTTGACCGGGTCACCACCGACATCCGCCAGTTGAACCTGGAGGCAGGTACAAATCCTGATCGTTACTACACAACAGGGTCAACAGAACCCACGGAATCATTCATGTTTTACCGTTATACATATGTTGCCGACAACACTCTGCCCCAGGGGAATACCCAGGTGGTTTACCGGGTAAATGCAGGGAGTCCTCTCTCTCTGGGTGGAGTTAACTATTCCGTCAGTGATTTTGTCCGAACCGAGAACGCCGGAGGAACTGTCACAAATCAGACTCTTTCCAGCCATTGTGTGGAAATGGATGACTCAACAGGGAAATATATCAGCAAAACCCATTTTTGCTGGGATCATGATCCTTATCCCAGTGGCACTGCAAATATCGACACCGTCCGGTTCCATATCAAGCTGTTACGCACCCATTCAGGTTCCGTTGAACCGGAAACCATTGAAAACATCGTCAGAATCTCCCTTCGCTCCACCAGGGGGCTGATTACCAACTCTGCTTATTACCCGCCCGCTTCTGCCGATGCTCCCTACGCCAACATCCAACGTTTCGGCAGTCCCACCAGCCTAATACGGCCATAATGTTTCAGGATGGATGTTGTCCAGTTGGTTCTTTTTTGTTATAATTACTCCTGACAGCATAATTATTATTGGAGTAGTCAGATGAACAACAGATTTAAATATTATGGCAAAAGAGGTTTCACCCTCATCGAATTTCTTTTTGTAGCCTTTACCCTGGCCCTGTTTCTGACGGCCCTTTTCAACATCACCCAGGGCGGACTGCGGGCATATCAGCGGGGAGTGGTTCAGACCGAGATTAAACATGAACTCCGCAACATCATGGACAGGATCACCACGGATCTCCGCCAGGCAGTACCTGCCGCCGATGCATTCACTCAGCCTGCCCGCACATACCACCTGCATGGCACCTGGCAGTTCGGCGCTGATTTCCGCCGTTACCAGTACGTGGCCGACAACTCCATTCCCGATGCCAGCATCAGGGTTCGATACCAGGGACACACCGACAATTTCCGCATCATTGATCGCAGTGACGGAAACGGTTATTATGTGGCCAACTTCACCCGGACGGAAACCATCGGCGGAACCGATACCACCAGCATCCTTTCAGAAAATGTTTCCCTGGTGTATCTTGACAATGTCAACTCGATGTCAGTTTTTGACGGAGGATTCCGCTGGGCGGAGGATCCCCTGAGCAGTAATACCAATATTGACGTGATGGAAGTAAAGATGACCGTTGTCAAGACTCATGCCGGGGCCACTGAGCCAGAGGCTGTATCCTCCACCTCCAGGGTGGCCCTGAGGGGGACCAAGGACCTTGTAGCCGGGTCAAATTATTATCCTCCCACCACTGCTGATGACCCCTACGCCAACATCCAGCGTTTCGGCAGTCCCACCAGCCTGATACGGCCATAACATATCATTCGCCGATAAATACAGTCAAATAACTGTTTGACTGTATCTGACATGTGTGTTACAATGTTTTAAATTGTACTTTTTGTACTTGCTCCATTTTTGTTAACTTGGAAACAGCATGATAAAAATTATCAGAAACTCTCAATCCAGAGGTTTCACCCTTATCGAGTTTCTTTTTGTGGCCTTTACCCTGGCTCTGTTTCTGACGGCCCTTTTCAACATCACCACCGGGGGATTGCGGGCATATCAGCGGGGCGTAGTGCAAACCGAGCTAAAGCATGAGCTTCGCAACATCGTTGACCGGGTCACCACTGATGTCCGTCAGGCTCTGCCCACTTCTTTCACCTTGCCTGATTACACTTGCCAGTTCAGGGATACAATGCAATTCAGGCGCCACCAGTACGAAGCGGATAATTCCATCCCCGAAAGCAATACCCAGATTACATATTTCATTGATGCCACCAAAACCCTCGACACTGCTGTAAACCACATGATATATGGCCCCTTGACACGATCTGAAATGGCAGGGAGCACCACCACCACCCAGACCCTGTCGGAGAATGTCGTTATGGCCGGAAACTTCGGTGGCCAGGTAAGGGTCCCCAGCGGATTCAGATTCATATCTTATCCTGGCTATGATGAACTTTACCCTATTGCACCTCCAATGCCCAACAGACAAGTGATCCAGGCGAGGCTTTATATATTTCGAACCCATGCTGGATCCAGCGAACCGGAGGTAATCGAAACTCAGACCAATATCGCCATCAGGTCCGATAAAGATATTTTATCAAATTCCGATTATTATCCTCCAACCCTGGAAATCGATCCTACTGCCAACATCCAACGTTTCGGCAGTCCCACCAGCCTGACCCGGCCATAACACTTCTTTTCCCGATATTCATTGTCAATGACCTGTTTGACTTTGTTTATTATTCATGGTATATTAAATTATACAGATATACTTTTATCTCAGTGTTTGATGTGAAAAATATCATGAGAAGAATTATCAGAAACTCTCAATACAGAGGTTTCACCCTCATCGAGTTTCTTTTTGTGGCCTTTACCCTGGCTCTGTTTCTGACAGCCCTTTTTAACATCACCACCGGGGGATTGCGGGCATATCAGCGGGGCGTAGTTCAGACCGAGATAAAACACGAACTTCGCAATATCATGGACAGGATTACCACGGATCTCCGCCAGGCGGTGCCTTCCACCGATGCTTTCACCCAGCCTAACCGCACATATGGCTTGCATGGATCATGGTATAGCAACATAGACTTCCGCCGTTACCAGTATGTGGCTGACAACTCCATCCCCGATGCCAGCATAAGAGTGCGATACCAAGGAAATAAAGACAATGTCAGGGAATTGTCCCATCCCGTCGGTGCGCCTGTTTGCACATATCATGTGGCTAATCTGACCCGGACGGAAACCATCGGCGGAACCGACACCACCAGCATCCTGTCAGAAAATGTCTGCCTGCAGTACTATGACTTTTCACTCTCACAGACTCTCCTTGTGGGTGGTTTCCGCTGGGCAAAAGATCCCGTAACCAATAATACAAATCTTGATGTGATGGAAGTTACGATGCTTATTGTCAAAACCCATTCAGGAGCCAATGAGCCAGAGGCCGTGTTTTCCAGCACCATGGTGGCCCTGAGGGGTACAAAAGACCTTATTGCCGGGTCAGATTATTATCCTCCCACCACTGCTGATGACCCCTACGCCAACATCCAGCGTTTCGGCAGTCCCACCAGCCTGATACG
>CAYNGH010000177.1:0-6658 GCA_964396845.1 uncultured bacterium
TATCATGTCGGCATAGTCACTGTGACGATCAGCAATGGGGAGTATCTTCACCTGCACCGGCGAGAGCCACAGGGGAAATGCCCCGCCGAAATGCTCCACCAGACAGCCGAAGAACCTTTCCATGGAACCCCACAGGGCCCGGTGAACCATCACGCACTGGTGTTCCGCGCCGTCAGCCCCGATATATGTCACATTGAACCGCCGGGCAAGGTTGAAATCAAACTGGATAGTAGGCCCCTGCCAGTGACGGCCCAGGGCATCCCTGAGCTTTATGTCGATTTTAGGGCCGTAAAATACTGCCCCTCCCTCATCCACCTGGAAGGGAAGGCTTTCTTCCTTCAGGGCAGTCTGCAATGTCGCCTCGGCCCGATCCCATTCCTCGGGAGTGCCGGCATATTTATCGGGCCGGGTGGAGAGAAAAATATCCATGTTCTCGAACCCCATGGATTTGACCATAAATATGGCAAAATTCACCGTGCGGATCATCTCGTCTTTTAACTGTTCCGGAGTGCAGAAAATATGGGCGTCATCCTGAGTGAATCCCCGAACCCGCAACAGTCCGTGAAGAACCCCGGATCGTTCATATCGATATACGGTCCCTAACTCTGCCCAGCGAAGGGGAAGCTCTCGATATGAACGTTTTTTTGTCTTGTATATGAGAATGTGGAAAGGGCAGTTCATAGGCTTCAGGATATATTCCTGACCGTCTATGTCGATGGGGGAGTACATGTTTTCCCGGTAGAATCCCAGGTGTCCCGATGTTTCCCACAGCACCGACCGGGCAATGTGAGGGGTGATGCAGAATTGATATCCCCGCTGGAGGTGTTCTTTTTTCCAGAACTCCTCCATGAGGTAACGGATCATTGCTCCTTTGGGATGCCAATATACAAGCCCCGGGCCTCCTTCGTCGTGGAAGGAGAAAAGATCCAGTTCTTTTCCCAGTCGTCGATGATCCCGCAGGCGGGCTTCCTCCAGCCTCTGCAGGTGTTGGGCCAGCTCTTCTTTTGTGTCAAAGGCGGTGCCGTATATCCGCTGGAGCATTTGGTTCTTCTCGTTTCCCCGCCAGTATGCCCCGGCAACCTCCAGGAGCTTGAAGGCTTTAATCTTCCCCGTTGAAGGAATATGAGGCCCCCGGCACAGATCAACAAAATCACCGCAGGAATAAAGAGATACTGACTTGGTTCCATGCTCTCGGATTAAATCCTCGATAAGCTCCACCTTGTATTTTTCGCCGGATTCCCTGAACCGCTTCAAAGCTTCCTCCACGGGAATAACTTCCCGCACGAAAGGCTTGTTCTCCTTGACAATCCGCTTCATTTCCTTTTCTATTTTTGTCAAATCTTCCGGTACAAAGGGTTCTTTTTTATCAAAATCATAATAAAAGCCTGATTCGATGGAAGGGCCGATGGTTACCTGAACATCGGGGAAAATTCTCTTTACCGCCGAGGCCATCACATGGGATGTGCTGTGGCGAAGAATCTCCAGCCCTGCTGGATCCTGGGGTGTGATTACTCTGATCCGGGCATCCTTTTGGATTTTTGCTGATAGATCAGATGCCACACCGTCAATTTCAACGGCAATGGCTTGTTTTAACAGCTTTTTGTCCATGGCTTTCAGGGCTTCTGATACTGTAATTTCCGGCTCTGCCTGAATCTCATGGTCACAGCATCTGATTGTAATACTCATGTTGCCTCCTGATATGTATCCCTCAGGTTGTCGCCAGCTTCTGGAAAGACTTTTCTCTGCAGTCGTTCCTAACGGGGACAACGGGCAAGGTTTTCAAAATAATACCATGGATGGGAATATTTGTCCACAGGATTTATTATGAGGCAAAATGTTAACGAAGTGTTAACATGTGGTCAAGTTGTGGATCATCTGGCCTCCATGTAGTATAATGACAATGGCAGGATGTGCCTGTTGTCGAAGCTGGAAGGGGTGCAGTTTCCGGAGCAATGACAGTGGCCGTGATGATGGACACTGCAGTTTGCTTATAATCCTGCTGGGAGTTTTTTTGCTCATGGATATTCACTCAAACAAGATTTCCAACAGTCCTGGGAAGATAAAACCCCCGGGGCCATATACATCACCGACCATCGACGATGTTAAGCTTCCTGTTGACAGTCTTGTTCAAACCGCCAATATATCTGGCCATGATGTCAGCAAGATAACCATCCTTCATACCAACGACATTCACGGACACATGGATCCCCAGATCAGTGATGGGTTTGAACGGGGAGGCATAGCCAACCTCGGCGCCACCATAAGCCGGGAGCGGGATGAAAACCCCGGAGGGACACTGGTCCTCGACGGCGGTGATATATCTTCCGGCGGCCCTGTGTCGGATCATTTCAAGACCATCCCCATGGTGGAAACCATGAACCAGATAGGCTACGATGCCATGGTCATCGGAAACCACGAGATGGACTATGGTATTGACGCCTTTACTGATGTCACGCGAAAAGCTGAGTTTCCGATTCTCTCCGCCAACACCCGCTACCTGGATGATGAATCTGTCAGTCCCCGGATACAGCCTTATGTCATAAAAGAAGTATCCGGGAAAAAAATAGGCATTCTGGGCCTTACCACCCCCGACACCAAAGAGCTGATACCCCTGGCGGACAAAGATCGAGTAGAGTTTTACGATGCCCGGGAAACCGCCCTCCAGACAATACCTCTGATGAAGGAAGAAGGCGCGGAACTTGTTGTGGTGCTGTCCCACATGGGGATTGACCGGGACCGGGAGCTGGCACAAAATGTCCCGGGAATTGATGTCATCATCGGCGGTCATTCCCATACCGACATGGAAAGCCACGAGGTTATCAACAATACCGCCATTCATCAGGCAGGCAAATTCGGCAGAAGCCTCGGACGGCTGGACATAAGCCTTAAGACCGGCGATGGCGGGGCTAAGGTTGTGGATGTTCAATCCCGAAACATCCCCGTCACCTGCAAGTTAGAACCGGATCGCCAGGTGATGAGCATATTCAAGAGTTATTCCGGCAGGCTGGAAAACACCTTTAATCGTGTGATTGGCCGATCCATGGTGGATCTGGATCAGCGGGACCCCCGCCAGTGGAAGGAAGAATCCCGGCTGGCAAACTTTATAACTGATACCATGCGGAATTATATGAAGGCGGATATTTGTCTTCTGAGTCCTGCAGGTTTCAGGAGCAATATTTACCGGGGCAAGGTGAAGGCAGGCCAGATAAACCAGCTTTTCCCCTTTGAAGACAACATGACAGCCATCGATCTGAAGGGGAAAGATATAAAAACAGCCATGGATGCGCTGATTTCCGGCCCTGCCAAGGGGCTGGCGGTATCGGGTCTGCGGGTTGTCATCGACACAACAAAACCAGCGGGACAACGGGTAGAGAATGTGTTCACCGCCGACGGGAAACCCTTAGAGGATGATAAAACATACCGGGTGGCCACCAGAGGAAGTTTCGCCAATGGCATCCTGGGCCTTGATGTTTTGACCCGCCACGAAAACCGCCGGGATTCCGCGGGGTCCTTCCGGGATATTCTCACAGAACGTTTTGAAAAGGGCGGTCCTGCATATTCCACCCTGGACGGCCGTATCGTGAACCTCGACCTGAGGCCGGAGCATACCCTTTCATAGGGCAATTATTCAGCTTACCGCCGGGTTGCCGGTTCTTGCAATATCACTTATCACTTGAAGAATATGGGGCTGAATATGGCCCACATCACCAGGACCAGGGCTACAAGACCAGCACTCAGGGCAAAGTTGAGCCTGAATTCCCTCCTGTCCGGGGCAGTTTTTATAGGTTTTTCATCTTTCGATTTTGGTTCGAAGATTTCCATGTTCTTTTCTGACGGTGGCGGTGTGGCGAGGCTCACTGCTATCATCACGGCTACGGATATGATAAACAGGATGATGGCAAAATGGAGGAAGTTGATATTGGCAAAGGCAACCATGGCCGGTGCGGTAATCCAGCCCGCCTTTACCCCGATCTCAACCACAAAGCGGAACGCTCCGATGACAAACCCGGAAATAAGGGCGGAAAAAGCTCCCTGTCCGTTGATGCGCCGCCAGCTAATCCCCAGAATGAAGGCTGCTGCAATGGGCGGTGATATGTATGCCTGAACCGACTGGAGGTAAACAAATACCTGATCGCTGATATAACCGATGAAGGGAAGCCACGCCAGTCCCACCAGCACCAGTCCCACGGTGGACACCTGCCCTGCCCGGACCAGCTCTTTTTCTGTGGCATCGGGGCGGTATTTTTTGTAGAAATCCATCACCACAAGGGTGGAGCTGGAATTAAACACGCTGGAAAGACTGCTCATAAGCGCCGCCAATAGCGCGGCCACCACCAGTCCCTTGATTCCTGGAGGCAACAGGGTGTCAACCATTTTGGCGTAGATTTCATCGGGTTTTGTGCCGGGGAAAAGTATTGAGCCGGCAATCCCGGGAAGAACCAGTATGAATACCGGCAGGATCTTGAGGAAGCCGGCAAAAATCGTGGCCCGCCGGGCATCGGATATGTTGCTGGCCGCCAGGGTCCTCTGGACGATCATCTGATCAGTGCACCAGTACCATATACCCAGGATCGGCGCGCCAAACAGGATCCCCGTCCAGGGGAATTCTGGATGGGAAACTGATTTCCACAAGTTGAAAAATGCCGGATCTGCAGCGCTCATCATTGCGGTAACTCCCCCCACCCGGCCTATTGCCAGGGTCGTGAGGATAATCGCCCCGCCTATGAGAATGAAAGCCTGGAAAAAGTCGGTGTAAACCACAGCCCGCAGTCCGCCGAATATGGTGTAGGCACCTGTGGCCACCAGCAGGACGATGGCCCCCAGCCATATATTCCATTTGAGGATGACATTCAGCACCAGCGCCCCTGCATATATGGCCACGCTTACTTTGGTGAAAACATATGCAATCAGGCTGATGGCGGAAAGATATGTCCGGCACCGGGAGTTGAACCGCTTCTCCAGAAACTCGGGCATGGTGAAAACTCCGTTGCGGAGATAAAAGGGGACAAAGACCCATCCCAAAAGGAGCAGGATGAAGCAGGCAAGCCATTCAAACTGTCCCACCGCAAGACCGCTGGCTGCCCCGGACCCGGCAAGGCCGATGAAATGCTCTGCGGAAATGTTGCTGGCAAAAAGACTGGCTCCGATGGCCATCCAGCCGATAGACCCGCCCCCGAGAAAGTATGACTTGCTGTCGGTGAGGCTTTTCTTGCTGGACCACCAGCCTATTCCCGCAACTCCGGTAAAGTAAAGGATAATGAATACCAGGTCAATGGTGTGCAGATTGCCCATGTTTTGTCCCCTTTATCGGTATCAGATTTTATTTAAACATTTCGAAAAAGCATTTGCTTAACCCTCTTTTATATTATTCTTGCCATTGGGGGTAATTTGGGATATAATAATGACAATGGAAGCCTCTGGCCAGGGAAACCGGATTAACCGGTGCGGTGCCCGCCACTGTAAGTGGGGAGCACCCGGCACGATGCCACTGTCACACGATGGGAAGGCGCCGGGTTGCGATGAACCACAGCCAGGAAACCTGCAGGGGGGCTTCTGCCGACAGGTCCCCGGGTCAGGGTCCGAGGCTTTTTCGCAAAAAGAACCTTGCCCATCCCGGCAGGGTTTTTTTAGAGGGAGCGTTTTATGGGGTTGATGGACAAACTCAAGGGGATTCCTCCCGGCGCAGTACATCTGGGCCCCTCTGCGGTGGAGGATCTGGTGGCCATGCTCACTTATTGGTATGGCATAGAGGCAGACCGCTGGATCAACTCCGAGGCATCCAGTTACCAGGTGACCATGCGGGTTTACAACTTTTTCGATGAATGGGCCCGGAGTGATTTTGCCCGGGAATTTCCCAGAGGCATCGAAGAATACCGCCGGGAGATGAATATTCAGCCCCTGGACGGCGAGGAGAGAGATTTTACCCGAACCCATCTTGAAGAGCGCACCCACAGTCCCGGGGGGGATTCCTCGGGTTCAGCGGGAATCAGCCGGAGAGCCTTCACCTGCCGGGTTCATATGCCCCTGGCCCACTGGCTTTATTTTACCGGAAACAATCGCTGGCAGGATTGTATCATCGACTTTCTTGTAGAATATCGATCCTTTGGCAACAGGGAGCCGGAAAATCGGATCCGGGTGGATTTCATGATGGCGGACCCTTACAACCTTGCCATTACCGGATTTGCCAACAATAATAACCGCTTTGTTGACTACTGGTTCCTTCAGGAAGGATTGCTGGTTTTCCGGGAGATTGAAGAAATGATCCGGGAGAAGCACCGGGAAGGTGATCTGAAGAAATATTTTACATACCTGCCTGATAACTGGATAATGTATCCCTGCGAAACTCCCGAGGATGCCATGATCCTCGAAGGTATCTGCCAGGGTTTGAAACTTCCTGCCCGGAGTCAGGAAAACTTTGTTAAATTTCAGCTGGACAGTGTGGATTTGCCGGGGCTTATAAGTTATTTCCGCTGGGGACTTCCCCAGGGGATATTCAATGAAACCGGGGATTAGATTGAAACCAACCAGAGAAAACAAGAGAATAATCCTGTGGGCTTTGACGGGACTGGCCTTTTTCTGGCTTCTCTGCTCTGTTGCAACAGCGAAGGAGAAGGGCTTCCCCGTCGCTGTGACTGACATGGATGGAATCTCCCTGAAT
>CAYNGH010000178.1:0-6532 GCA_964396845.1 uncultured bacterium
TGAATCATATCCACCATCAAAGAAAGGATTTGCTTTCCCTCAGGCCCGTCAAAACCCACCAGTTCTCCGTCCATGAATGGCTCAAAAACACAGCGATCCATTTGCCACAGCATAACCTGGAAAAACTCCGCTAACTCCATTGGAGTGGCATGGTTGGGAATCAGGAAGGCCATGGGGATTTCCTCGTTGGATTCCTGGGCTTTTTTGATTGCACTCTTGCCGATGTCAACAATATCCTGCCATACCTGGGGCCGTTTGTCGGTATATCTGCCCAGTATGTCATTGTTTATGATGAGGGCCCGGTTGTAACCGGTAAAAGGAAGGCTCATCAGTTTGCCGTTCTTCATGGATGAATCCCACATCTGGGAGAAAGTGTCCATCTTGAAGACGATAAAAACAGAACTGCCCACTTTTTCCCGGATCAAATCTTCCATATATACCAGGGGACTGACCCTGTCAATCTCCTCCTGCCAGCGGGTTTCAATCAGGGCCACGTCAGGCTTGTCTTCTCCCGATAAAAGCGCCTGGTGAAGCTCGTCGGCAGTATCAAACCGTCGAATATTAAGCTGTACCAGTCCGTTGGTTTTTTCGGGGTATGTGTTGAGGAGTTTTTCGAACAGGGGGGAATACTCCCCGGGCAGGGGATGCCACACGGTAATGACGGTCTGGTATGCCAGAGCGTCATTGCCGGGAATAAACAGAATAACCCCCAGAATTACAATCAATGCCGTGATGAGAATTTTTGCCTTTTTACTCATTTTAATTCCTCCTTAAAAAGAAACAGGAAACCGGTCAGGGATTCCCTGGTGAGGTGTCGGATATATATTTTACCTATCTGTCTGTTTTAATTTATGTTTATTTCAAACCTTAGCGATAAACTTTACGGATATTCCGGAGCTTGCCCACATGGGATCGGATGAATTTGATAAGCTCATCCCTGCCTGATATGGTGCTCTCGAATTTCAGTTTCTGCTTGAAATCCCCCAGCTCGTAGTAAATAATCAGCTCGCCGAAGAACCCTCTCGATGGCAGACGGATAAAATACTGCACCTTTTCCCAGGGGATTGTGATGGTCTTGAAATTGCGGTGATATGACACATCCCGCTGGGTCACCACGATTCGTTCAAAGAAAACCTGGCTGACTACTTTGTAGAAGGGCGAAGACAAAAGAGCGCACATTATCAGGTATCCCCCAAGGATGACAATGCTCAGCTGGTTGCGTTCCTTGATGAAATAATAAATGGTGATACCATAGGCAGAGCCGAAGCCAAAAAAATACTTGGCAAGCCTTATGTACATGTCCTTGTTGAGATAATTATATTCGTGCACAGGTCCTCCCCGGGGCTGCCACACACAAGGTGGACTGGCCAATACCGGTAGTTTTTTATTCTATGTGAAATCCCGGTTTCCTCTTATTGTCGGTTTCAATTCAAACATCCGCTGTTTTAATTTATCCTTATTCACATCATGCACTTCTTTTAAACCGGAATATGATATGCCGGCAGTTTTTTTTATCAGAAGATGGAAAATCAGACAGCCTTCACAGCAGACAAACAACCCGCTGGAGCTTTTGCCGGCCGGGGCTTTTTACTGCGCCGGGGGACGGCTGAGGAAAAAAATCCCTAACTGTATCAGGCCCCGGAGAATAAAAGCCAGAAGGATTGTATGAACCCCGTAGTTATATCCCATTTTCAGCTTCTTTTTCTTGTATATGAGATCCATTATGAACAGCGACGGGAGCAGGGTTACAATCAGGGAGAGAAACGCCGCCAGGATATTGCCCATCACATTCTTTAACACATCAAAATGAAAAACTGCTATAAGCTCCACGGTGAGATAAACCGCAGCACCAAGAAATACCGCTATGGTTCCTTCTTTTTCCGCTTGTTCCATTTTATTCTTGTCGGGTTGGGAACTGGTCTGCTTTTTTTGTTTCTTTTTGGCCATGCTGTCCTCGCAGTAAAAATTTTCTGCTATTTTCGAAGTCACAGGCAAAAAGCCTCTTTATAATAAAAAAGAGGGCCGAAGCCCTCTTTTAGTTTGTTTGTTTTTATTGCTGTCATGCCTTGACCTGGGATGCCTGGGCAAGATACGAAGACAGGGCGATGGAGAGTTTCTTTGTCTGGGCTGAATCCGCTCTGGAGGGGAGTATCACGGGGATTTTTGCCCCCGCCACAATCGCTGCGGACTTGATGCCAGCCACAAACTGGTTCATCAGCTTGTAAACAGGGTTGGCAGAATCAAGGCTGGGAAACACCAGAATATCCGCATCACCGCAGACCTCGCCTTTGACTCCCTTTTCCTGGGCGGCATGTTTTGACATGGCAATGTATGTATCGTAAGGCCCTTCCACCACACACTTGTTTGAACCGGCAAAATGCTCCACCACGGCGTTGGCGTGTACCGTGGATTCAATCTTGGGGTTTAATTTTTCCACGGGGCATATCATGGCCACCTTGGGTTTTTGGATGCCTAATTTGTGCATTACTTCCACCAGGTTGTTGACGATTTTGATCTTTTCTTCAACACCAGGGTATATGTTGATGGCCACATCAGTGAGGGCTACTAACTTGTGGTATCCGGGGATTTGCATAAGGGCCACATGGCAAAGCAGGTTTCCTTCGGGGACCATGGCATATTCCTTGTCCAGGATTGCCTTGAGGTAATACTTTGTATCGATGATTCCCTTGAGGAGGAAATCTCCCTGGCCCCGGGCCATCATGGCTACTGCTTCTCTGGCGGCCATGGCGGGATCATCTATATCCAGAATTTCAAAAGGGGAAGTGTCGAGGCCCACCTTCTGTGCCACCGCCCGGATCTTGTCCTTACCGCCGATGAGGGTCCCTCCCTTGAGCCATCCGTCCTCAAGAGCTTCTTTTACAGCAGTCTGGGCTTCTTCGTTGTTGGCCATTGGCACTACCACCCGGCCATGAATTTTTTTCGCCGCCTCTTCGATCTGGGAAAAATTAGTTATGTTCAATTTGTTCCTCCTTGAGATTTAATTTTTAATAAGCTCTGGTGAAAGTTTTCTTTTTCCGGAGTCTTTACCCTCTACTGTTTCGGCTATGACACCGGTATATTCCTGGGGGACTTCTTCGCCGGCCAGAACTCTCAGGGCAGCATCCCGCAATGCTCCCAGCTCGTCGCCTCCGGGATATACCATTACCGGGGCAATCCATTCGATTCTTTTCTTTATCCACTTTAGACAGTATGGATCATACATTACACCGCCGGTGAGGACGATAGCATCCACATTGCCCTCCAGGGCCGTCGCCAGTCCGCCGATCTCTTTGGCAATCTGATAACACATGGCCTCCAGGATTTCCTTTACTTCCTGGGGACTGGCCAGTCCTTTGCTCAGATTGGCTTCCCCGGGGACGTGTTTTCCCTCGATGTAATCGTCAATCACCCGCAGGTCCGAGGTGTTCAGGTATGCCCGCAGACCGCCCCGACGGGTTACTCTGACCTTGATGTCCTCGTAGGTGTAATTCCCGGAAAAACACATCTTTGCAACACCCAGGGCACTGACACCGCCGGATCTCTGGGGAGTGAAAGGCCCGTCCCCTTCAAGGCCGTTATTGACATCAACCACCCTGCCTCCCACATGGGCGCCGATGGTTATGCCTCCTCCGGCATGAGCAACGATGAACCGGCAGTCTTTCAGGTCCCGGCCCAGCTCCTCTGCTGCCATGCGGGCAACCCGCTTCTGGTTCAGGCAGTGGAATATGGATTTTCTGGGCAACTCGGGAAGTCCTGAATAGCGTGCCAGGGGCCACATCTCATCCACAACCACCGAATCGGCGATAAATGCGGGCTTGTTAAAGGCGTTCCCCACGGCATAGGCCAGGATTCCCCCAAGGTTGCAGGGATGATCTCCATATTTTGCCGAGATAAGATCCTCGATCATGGCCCGGTTTACTTTGAAAACCCCGCCGGGAATCGGGTGCAGAAGCCCGCCACGGCCAATGACCGCATCAATGTCCGATAGATCCATGCCGTTGTCCCGGAGGGCTTTTTTGATATGGTTCTTGCGGAATTCAAACTGGGAGGTGACATTCTGTTCTTCAAAGGGATGAAGGTCCTCGATGGAATAGCCGATGGATTTCTTGAAAATCGGTTCCTTGCCCTTGTAAACTGCCACCTCGTCATGGGTGGAGCCGGGATTAATCACCATTATGATAAAATCTTTGCTCATGCATACCCCCGATTGTGAATTTTAGTGCTATCCGGCATTTCATTTCTATTTGTAAATGGAATATCCTTTCGCACAGCCCCGCCATCGGGAGTTAATTAATTTGGCCATGTCAGCATCATTGCACAGGGTTCGCCGGGAAAAACATGCCCAATAATCATCGGGGTTTTATTTCTGTCAGGAGTTACTCAAAGTAGAAAGTTGATAGAAGTGTGTTTTAGGAAAACTTAAATTTCATCGAAAAAACATCCGATAATGTGCAAAAAAGAAGAAGGTGCTTTCTGCAATAAATTTAACTGATCACACATTAATAAAAGTAATACCAGGCATTACAAATGCTTGGTATTACGTGATTTAAAGCTTTTTGGAGGGGGGCCGGGGGAAACCAATTACCGAGGCTGGAAAAAAGATCAAGCCCGAATCGGCCCGATTATTTTGGCCTTCTGATTAATTACCATCGCGACTCATATTTTCCCCATTTTTTAAAAATGGGTCACGAAAAAGGTTCCCCCGACAATATAAAATGAGTATGTCTTGTTCTGTTTTTATTGGAGAGGCTTTTGATCATCAGGATTCCCCGGGCTGTTGCGTCCAGTATCATGGGGAAGACGGGACTGGATGTGGCCTGATACCCGGCGACGGCGGTTCTGGCTTTCTTTGGAGTTGTAGTGCCGGAAGACTTCCCGGATCCCTTCGGTGATTTCCCGGGGCGTGAGGCGCATGGGCTGGAAATTCACATGATACCACGTGTAGCGATGCCACCGCCGGTCAATGATTCTTCCGGATCTGGCCAGCTCGTCAAACAGAGGAGTGCCGGGCATCGGGGTGAGGGATGCAATATCCAGCTCAAAGAGGGGATTTTCATCCAGAAACAGCTTCAACCGGTCAAAGGTCCCGGGGTCATCGTCGTCAAACCCCACCACGAAACAGCCCAGCACACCTATCCCTGCCTGTTGAATCTGCCGGATATACCTGCCGTAACTGTCAATCTGCCGGGCTTTCCATGGCTCCGCTTCTTTGAGGCTCCGGGGGTTAAGGGTTTCAAAGCCGATGAGAAGCTCCACACAGCCTGATTGCGCTAACAGATCCAGAAGCTCCGGGTCTTCTCCCACCGACACGTCGCAATAAGCCTCCCATTTGATGTTCAGGGGCTTGAGCTTCCGGGCAAGCTGCCGTGCCCAGGCCCTGTCCACCAGCATATTTTCATCGGCAAAGGTGATGAAAGCATCGGGATGAAACTGCCGGGCATGTTGAACCTCAAGGGCCACCTGCCGGGGAGTTTTTTTCCGATAGTGGGGGCCGTAAACCTGCCCCAGACAGCAGAACCGGCATTTACGGGGACATCCCCGGGTTGCGAAAAGGGGGATTTTATCATACCAGAGAGGATCGGGGATCAGATCAAACCGGGGGGGGGGCAGGGATGCAAGGTTGGCAGTGCCGGGGCTTCTGTATGTTTTGCCGGGACTGCCTGATTCCAGGTCACGAAGAAACTTTGCCATTACCTGCTCCCCTTCACCGGTGATGACGGTATCCACATGAGCACAGGCTTCTCCCGGCAGGGCCGATGCATGCATTCCGCCCATCACAACGGGGATTCCCCGACTGCGAAAATGATCCCCTATCTCATAAGCCCTTGGCGCCTGGTGGTTCATGGCTGTCAGGCAGGCCAGGTGGTAATCCCTGTGGAGATAATCCCGGGGCAGGTTCTCCTGGGCAAGGTAATCCTCATCGATGAAATCCAGCTCCCAGGAGTCGTCAAAACACGAGGCAACAGAAAGAAGACCCAGATTGGGGATCCGTTCTATTCCCTCCACCCCGGAAACCTGGTTCAGCATCTCCCGTTCCCGGTGATACCGGGGATCGTGGGGCTGTATGAGGACTGCGGTTTTTTTCATTGTATCCTTTCAGGCACCTGCAACCTGTCGCCGGCAGTTTATCTTCTTTCTGAGATTCTTGCATCCTTTTTCATCTTCATCTTTTCCTCGGGAAGAAACTGTGTTATATTTATTTTTGCCGGCAGTGCCGGTGAGTGAATATCATGAGCAGATTTTTTGAAAAAAGAAAAAAGAAATTAGGTCTTGCTCACGGCGGTACCGGTGAGATGGCGGTTGCTTCCCTTGATGCCGGGGCTGATATGGTTTATATGGGGCCTAAAGGCTGGAGCCGTCGCACCAGGGCCTTTGAAGCCGAGGATCATGTTATTGGCCAGGTTTCCCGTTATGCCCGGAGCAGGGGAAAAGTCCTGAAGCTGGCCTTGAACACCCTCCCTGCCAGCCATGAGATCCCCATGGGTCTTGCCTCTGTGGATCGGTTTGTGGAGATGGGGGTTCTGGATTTCAT
>CAYNGH010000179.1:0-1944 GCA_964396845.1 uncultured bacterium
GACCGGCCCCCTGACATTTGGAGGCAGGTTTGGTCTGTTGGCCCTGTTATTCGGGTCCTGGTTCATAAAATCTGACAATCCTTGTTGTCTGCACTGGGATTTTTAAATTTTGATAAAACTGTTTCCATGTGCAAGGTCTTATTAAAAAAATAATTCAAAATTCCTTCTAAAACAATATCTGCCCTTGAATAAATACTGGATTTTATCGGATATATTCCCTGAGTGCTACTGGTAATCTCAAGTGAGATCCTCGGGCTGTTTTTTTTCTGACAGGACCATTGCAAAGAGGATACCGTCAAAAAAAGTCAGCACAAGATAACGGACAACCCGGTCGATGTTATCCTGAGCCATGCTTTGGAGCAAGGTTGAATTCGACAGGAAAAGCTCTTCATATGCCTTTTCGAAGTGGGCAATGAGTCCTGTTTCCTTGTCAATCATTTTGACAAGGGTTGATTCACGATGTTTCATACGAATAAGGTAAATTTTTTTAAATACATCCAGTACATCGAGGTTTCTGTATCCCAGGATATTTTTCCCTTCCAGCACCTTCAGGAAGGAATGTCCCAGCAGAAAGCCATCCAGAAAGTTGCTGGACATCTGCAGGTGGAGATACAGGTTGAGAACTGTGGATTCCTCGGATTTTTTCTTCAGCTCCCGGAACACCTGGCTCACGGTTTCATTGATGAGGTGATTGCTGATAAGAAGCATTGCCGAGAGAAGGTTCTTATGGATGTGAAGCTCTCCCCGGCTGTATTTCAGAAACTCATTGATAACCGAAAGGGATATTCTGTCCCCTGACTTTCTGGAATCCAGAAGATGCCCCTTGCGCAGGGTGATCTCTTCCAGCTCGTTTCTGATTTTTTCCGACAGGCTCTCTTCGTCCATTTTACTCTCCCATTGCCTTTTATTAGTATTTTTCTATTACCTGATAAAATCCTCTGCTGTTATGCTATAAAAGAAGCAGGCAAAAAGAGGGATCTGTGATTTGATATAACAATAATACCAGTGCAGCGGTATTTTTTTCGAAACCTGGCTGTATTGGCCGGGAAATATTGAAAGAATTAATGGAGGACCTATGGCTAACCGGAAAAGAGTAATCATTATGGGAGCAGCTGGCAGGGATTTTCACAACTTCAATACTTACTTCCGTGACAGGCAGGAATATGAAGTTGTGGCGTTCACCGCTACCCAGATTCCCGATATCGCCGGCAGAAAGTATCCGCCGGAGCTGGCGGGAGAACTATATCCCCAGGGTATCCCAATCCACGATGAAGCTGACCTGGTCAAGCTGATTACAGAAAAAAATATCGACCAGGTTTTGTTTTCTTACAGTGATGTCCCCCATCTTTACGTGATGCACAAGGCAAGTATTGTTATGGCCGCGGGGGCTGATTTCCGGCTTTTGGGAGGCAGGCACACCATGTTGAAATCAAAAGTGCCGGTTATCTCGGTGTGCGCTGTGAGGACTGGCAGCGGGAAGAGCCAGACAACCAGGAGAGTTCTTGAAATAATCGAAGAAAAGGGCCTAAAAGCAGTGGCTATCCGTCATCCCATGCCCTACGGTGACCTGACAAAGCAGGTGTGTCAGCGTTTTGAAACTCTGGCGGATCTCAAGACCCACAAATGCACCATCGAAGAGATGGAAGAGTATGAACCTCACATCTCCAGTGGCAGGGTGGTGTATTCCGGGATCGATTATCAGAAGATCCTCAACGAGGCAGAAAAAGAAGCTGATGTCATAGTATGGGACGGCGGTAACAACGATATCCCCTTCTATTTGCCTGATCTTGCCATCACTGTTGCAGATCCCCTGCGCCTGGGACATGAGTCAACCTACTTCCCCGGGGAAGTCAATGTGAGAATGGCTGATATGGTAGTGATCAACAAGGTTGATACCGCCACTCCTGAAGCGGTGGAAACTCTGGAAAAGAACATCCGCCGGCT
>CAYNGH010000179.1:1954-6461 GCA_964396845.1 uncultured bacterium
AGAATCTCCCATCACCCTCACCAAGCCTGATGAAGTAAAAGGCCGTAAAGTGCTGGTCATCGAGGACGGCCCGACTCTTACCCACGGTGAGATGGAATTTGGCGCCGGGGTGCTGGCGGCAAAAGCTCACGGTGCTGGAGAAATTATTGACCCGAGGCCTTATGCAGTGGGATCCATCAAAGAGGTTTACGAGAAGTATCCTCATATGGGTGCGCTCCTGCCGGCCATGGGATATTCGGATCGGCAGATGGAAGAACTTCGCCAGACCATCGAAAGAACTCCCTGTGATCTGGTGATCATCGGCACTCCCATCGACCTGCGCCGGCATCTGACAATCCCCAAACCATCGGTTCGGGTGACTTATGACCTCAGGGAGGTGGGGGAGGATTCCCTGAGAAAAGTTATAATGCCCGTGATTGAACCGGTGCTGGCCCTCCAGTAACCAGTTTTTTTGGGATATTTTAAGCATCAAGCAATAAAAGAAACACTCTCTATGGGGTGTTTCTTTTAGTTATGTTAATAATTCTGCCCGGCGGAAATCATCCCATTTTTTTATTGATATGGGTTATTTTTGATGCCGTGAAACTGGTGGGCGCATTGCCATTCTCGATTATCTGATCCGGGTATTCTATGCGGTGATGATATATGCCTGTGAGGATTGTGGTGAAAGAATTGATGAGGTTGTTTATGTCTTTGAGGGAAATGGGGCACTGATCCAGCTGGCCGTCGTCCAGGGCTTTCTTGAATATGGATCGGACAAGAGTTTCGATGGCCTGGGGCGTGGGGTTGTTGAGGGTGCGGGCTGCCGCCTCGGCAGAGTCTGCCAGCATCACAATGGCGGCCACTCTGGAGTTGGGACGGGGCCCCGCATATCGGAAGTCTTCTTCCCGGGGTTCTTCTCCCTGGGGTGATAACTGCCGGGCCTGGTGTAGAAAGTATGCCACGGTGCTGGTGCCGTGATGCTGAGAGATTATATCCCGGATGGGTTCGGGGATTTTATACCGCTTCGCCAGTTCGAGTCCGTCTTTTATATGGGCTGTAATAATCAGGGCAGACAGCCTGGGGGTCAGTTTGTCATGGGGATTTTCCGATCCCAGCTGGTTTTCAATGAAGAAGTATGGCCTCCGCAGTTTTCCGATGTCGTGATAATAAGCAGCAACACGGCACAGCAGAGCGTCTTCACCGATGGCCTCCCCGCCGGCTTCTGCAAGGTTCCCCACGATGATGCTGTGATGATAAGTGCCTGGGGCTTCCAGCAGAAGACGTTTCATGAGAGGCTCTGACTGGCTCGACAACTCCAGCAGTTTGATGTCGGTGGTAATGCCGAAGGCATACTCCAGAATGGGCAGAACGCCGATGGCTACAATCCCCGAGGAGAAGCCGTTGATGCCTCCATATACAAGATCCTCCAGCAGTGCTCTGGTGTTTCCTCCCTGAAGCAGGGAAAACAGGGTGATGGAAAGCTCGTTGACAATAAAGATCATCAAGGATGCGATGATGAGATCCAGCCTTTCCCGAACCCGCCACGACAGGAGTGAGGCTGCGATTCCTGTTATCAGGGTAACTGCCAGGTATTGTACTTCCCCGGTAAGAATACCAACGATCATTGCCATCACCGCGGTGATGATGACGGCAATTCTTGGCCCCAGCAGGATGGCAGTAAGAATTGATGCGATGGGAACCGGCGCCCAGTAGGGATTCACCTGAACCAGAAGACTGCACAGGATAAGGTTCACCACGGTTATTATGGCCAGAAGAAGAAGGTGCTTCGGGTTTTGTGCCAGATAGGGCTTTGATTTTTTGATATAGAGCCAGACAAGGGTAATAATCAGAAAGGAGAGGATGGCAGTGCCGGCAATTCCTGCAGTATTTGCCCTGGAACGGTGAAGGCCCATTTCTTCCAGGATCATCAGGTGATCCGGGGTTATGATCTGTCCCTTGCTGACAATGATTTGACCTTTTTTTATCCTGATGGTGACCGGCGGGACAGAATCTTTTTTGGCCTGTTTCAGGCGGTATGTTTCATCCCAGTCCACTCTGGAATTGGGGCGTATGGCTTCTGAGGCCAGCTCCGCCACTGCTTTGTTCTGATCCTGGCGCAGGGTCAATTCTGAGGCCGCCTGTCTGAGTTCCTGGCGCACCTGCTTGATGGCTGTCACATCGTTGTCCCGGATGGGTTTGCTCATGTGCCTCATTACGAGGCTTCCTGTGAGGATTTCCATTTGTTCGAGGCTCTGGGGATCAGAGTTGATAAAGGTTGCCAGGGATGGATCCGATATGGCAATAGGCAGTCGGGACTTGATTTCCTTCAGTTGCAGATGGTCGTCTTTGTCCTTGAGGTTTTTTATTTCGTTTATCAGCCTGAACTGGGTGCGAAGCTGTCGATCCAACTGGTTGAGAATAAAAGGATCAATCCGATGAACCGGCTGGACCTCGTTCATTGCCTCACTCTGGGCTTCCCGGGTCGCCTGTTTGTTGATCACATCGAAACTGCGGGGCGACATAATGTCCCGGCTGGAAACAACCCCTTCCTGGTAATTGCGGGCAGGGAAATACTTCCAGGACAGGATCATGGCTATTGATATGAATGTGAATAGGAACAGTCCCCAGTATTTAAGCCGGGATGATGTCATGAACCGGCCCTGTCCCGGCTTGAAGGATCTGAAGGAAATTATTCTTTTTATGGGGTTGGAGTTGTCGGGCAAATCTACCGCCCCGCTTGAAGGATTTGTTTACAAAGCCCCGGTTTCCATAAATGACTGTGCGACTCCCGCCGGTGTTGACAGTGTTAATAATTGAATATTCTTTATTTTGACAGAGCAAGTATAAATTCCTGCTGTCGGGATAAGTCGTAGCAAAGGATATCAATTCTGGCGTGAATTCAGAGCCGTTTCCAGTTTTTTTCGGTCAAAACCGATGAGGATTTTTTCTCCCACCTCTATGACCGGAACACCCATCTGTTGGGTCAGGTTTTTCATCCGGGCAAGGCCTTCCCGGTCCTTGGTGATGTTGATCTCTTCAAATTCAATACCCTGTTGATTCAGGAACTTTCTGGCATCAATGCAGTGGTGGCAGGTTGGAATATAATAAAGTCTGACCATGATTTCTATCCTCCAGTTTTTATATTCTCTGGCATTGGGTCTGTTACTTTAATTGCCCCTGAAGGGAAGATGTCCCTGCGGAAGAATAATTGCCCTGGAGGATGATATGATTAAACCTGAGCAGACAGTACCCCTGGATTTTTATAAGAAAATGGTTCAACACCTCTGTGACAGGAAATGCCACCGGGAACTTGCAGAGAGCCTTGCTTCTTACCTGCAGGACAATCTCCGGATGTTTATGTTGATAATGGAAGGCCTGCGTATGTGGACAAGGGAGAAAATCGATAAAGAATACCAGGGAGAAGCAGTGATTCTCTCCCTGATGAAACTGATGGCATCCCTGAGGCAGAATGTCATCGGCAATGACGGTATTGTGGATTCCTTTCTCTCTCAGTATCAGGTTCCCAGCCTTCTGGGGAATCAGGAAGCCAGGCCCTGGCATTTTGTAGAAAACCCCGACAGCTATCGTCAGATTTCCGGAGTTTTTCAACAGCTCCGGGGAATTGGGCTTCCCGGGGAGTTCATCGACAGGTATTATCTTGACGGTTCCCTTATTGAGTTATATGAGGGCTGTATAGAGGTCACTCAACCCCTGCTGAGGCTGGCCCGGATGGAAAACCCCAGTCCCAGGGATGTATGGGAAGGACTTAATTTTATCGAGGAAAAAACCCGGCGGATGGTGGAGAAGTTTTTTGTTGATGATTACTCGGGAGTCCGCGGAATTCATGGATGCCTTCAGGAAGTGCTGGTGATACTACATGAAAAAGGACAGCAAAATGCTCCTGCACCGGAAGCCCACAGGTAAAGTGGCTTGGGTAATGCGCCAATCTTATGGGGTCAGGGGATTAACTGGCCCTGTGTTGACTTTTTCTTATTCCCGTGGAGCGATGTTGAATGCTTGACTCCGGCCACAAACTGAAAGATCGTTACCGGGTGACATCGGTCATTGGCCGTGGGGGTATGAGTACTGTCTATCTTGTGGAGGATCTTGTTCTCCAGAGTCGCTGGGCCATGAAGGAAACCCGGGATATCTTCCCCGGCCAGGACAAAGAGGATATTCTCTCCCAGTTCAGGAGGGAAGCCAAGATACTGGCCAACCTGTCACACCGGGGACTTCCCCGGGTGATCGATTATTTCGTGGAAAACAACAACCATTACCTTGTGGAAGAGTTTATCGACGGCAAACCTGCAGAAGAGATTGCCGCGGGGTGGAATTTCCCCGATGAGGCAAGGATCCTGCAGTGGTCTTTGCAGATATGCCGGCTTCTGGAGTTTCTCCACCAGAATTCTATAATTTACAGGGACCTGAAGCCGGGGAACATCCTGATTGATCAGCAGGAACAAGTTTACCTGGTGGATTTTGGCATAGCCCGCTTCTTTCAGGGGGGGAAGAACCGGGATACGGT
>CAYNGH010000180.1:0-6357 GCA_964396845.1 uncultured bacterium
TCATATCCATGTTTCCCTGGAATTTCCGGTATAGATAGCCTAAGTATTTTGCACCGCCGGCGATATTTTCCTCGGGGTTGAAAGGATCCTTCACCCCCATGCTCCGGGCAGTGGCAGGAGCTAACTGACACAAGCCCAGAGTCCCGGTGGGGCCAACGGCATAAGTGTTATAGGTAGATTCTGTCTGGATGATGGCTTTTAATAAAAGAGGAGGGATGCCGTTTTTTGCTGCTTCCCGGATAATGACCGGGGTTATGTTCACCGACACCAGATTACCGCCGTCCCTGGGTGAAACAGTTCTATATTGTCCGCCATCGGCTTTACCAAGATAAGCCCGGTAACGGACATTGATGGGGGGAGGCTCTTTTTTTGCTTCCGGGGCAGGTTTTGCCACAGGCTTTTCCCGTTCTGCCCAAGGCCCCCATAACCGATGTCCATTGGCCCCGGTATAATTGGGGTTGGGTGGTATCAGCTCCAGAATGCCTTCATAAATTCCTTCAAAATCAAAAGGATCCACTTCGCCACCCCAAGGGCTGGAAGTGAGCATGGAATCCGCCATGGATGGCATGACCGTAAATATAACCGCCACCACCATCACCACAGCTTTGATTGTCGCAGTCGGGGATTTTCGATTCATCTCACAATGATACCTGAATGCATAAAAAGTGCTTGCATGTTCTACCATATGGCAGATGATCCCTTTTACTCCAAATCAAATCAAAAAAGGGCCGCCTGTATAAGGCAACCCATTTTGAAAAACTTGTCTGAGAATATGGCAATGACCTGCACCAGTCATCATCCAATTCCAAAGGTCTGCCTGACCACCGGCCAGAATTCCTCCCGGAAAAAAAGCATCCTTCCGATGAGCAGTGAAACACGGGCCATGACCGTATATCCGAAGGCAGCGCCGAAGGCGGTCATCAGCACGAAAATTCCGATACGGGATGTAGTGCCTAAAAGCAGTCCCTTGTGTTCCAGGGAGAAGTAAAAGTAGATCAGCCCGCAACAGACCCCCAGGACGATTATCCAGTTCCTGATGGTCTGGTCAAGCATCACCGACCCGTCAATGGATCGAACCCACAGCTCCACGATGGTGGCGTTCACCTGCTTGAGAACAAAGGCTTCCATGGTCAGCACGATGCCCAGCCCCGACGCAATCCCCACCATAAAGGACAGGGGCCAGCGGGAGAGCCAGTTGACGCTGGGGACCAGCTTCATCAGCATCATAATCCCCAGGACTCCTGCCAGGAGAAAAGACCAGTGTCCCCATGAAACACCCTTGCCCTCGGCCAGCAGACGGTATCCTGTAGCGATGTTGCCAAACAGGTTTGGTATCATCACATTCTGGAATGTGGTGGCTATGATATAGCCGGCAGATACCCCCACAAACAGGTGTTCGGCAAACTTGTAGAAGGGATTGTCCTCGTAGAGGAAGCTGAATATGCAAAGGGTCAGAGCTGCTGCTATCCAGGTTCCGATGATTTCCCGCAGGGTGAACCTCCGGACCGCAGCTCCTGTAGCTATTGCCAGAAAGCTGTTGCCCGAAAGAACATCTGCCATATATATGCTGTTAATTCCCGCAATCATTTACCATTATTCCCCTTTCGAATAACTTGTCCCGGATTCGGGCTATCCTTCCATTTTCTTCTGGTATTCGTCATAAAAATGTATAACATTGGCCAGTATGATAAATAGCACAATAACCATATGAACCACCGACTGGGCATCCATACCCATACGGGCGTCGCCTTTGACCCCCAGAAGCTGTTCATATTCCGCCGCTCCCTTGAGTCCGCCCATCAAGCCCAACAACTGCCCTGAATCGAGGAATGAATACATCTCCGGCGCACTGACCGCAGTGCAGGCAGCTCCCACCTTAATGCCGAACTGGGTGGACACGATAAGAACATATTCCCGCATGCCAGGGTTTCCAGCGGAAAAGCTGACTGCCAGAGCAACGCTGTTGAGATCCTTCACCTCGTTCATAAGGGGAAGCTCCGCCAGGGGCATGTTCTGGTTGTCGGTGGGAAAATTGGTGGCAAAACCGCTTTTGAGGCTCACCAGCAGAACAGACCCACCAGGCTTGTAGCCCAGGTCAACATAGTCCTGGCCGTAAACCTTCCGGCCTCCAAATTCCGGCAGGTTGGCCACCTTATGGAGAATCTCCCTGGACATCTGAGCGCCCTGGGGCCACAGGCATATGGCCACAATCTTGTGATTCTTTCGCAGGGCATGGGTTGCCACAGCTTCCGCCGCGGGCCTCAGTTCAATTTCCGTGGAAGGGCCGAAGTCGAAGCTCATCATAATAACGCTTCCTTCGGGGAGGCTGTCGATGTAGTTAAAGATATTCTCCACCGGCTTGCTGGTTTCCATGGGCAATCCCAGAGGGAAAATCAAGGGCAGGATGACCGCCACAAGAATCATCAGGAATATCCACCGGCGGTCGATATTTTTTATCTTCTCGAACATTTCCTACTCACCCCCGCCCAGGTAAGCTCTTTCAACTCCAAGGAGGATCTTCATGGAAACCGATATAATCCCGATGGAGGACCCCACGATGATTGCCCTCTGTCCTGCAGTATTGAAACACCCCATTACCCAGTCTTCGATTATCTTTGACAGGGGCAGGGAGCTGAGCACCGGAAGCCTTGCCCAGATTATCTCCCCCAGGGGAACCCGGCCCATCATCACGATGAAAGCCGTTGCCAGCAGAAATCCCGCTTCGACAGTCTTGGCCTTGAATGCCCTGAATGCCGCCGAGGCTATGTAGAAAGCCAGGAGGCTGAACATGGTGGCCGACAGGGGAGTGTACATGTAGCTGAACATGAATCCATATGGGGTGTCAACATCAGTGCCCCAGAAAATGCCCAGACTGGCCATTATCAAGAGTCCCAGCAGGAGTACTACGTTATATCCCCATCCTGAAGCCTTCCGGCTGATTTTCTTCAAATTGACAAGCAACAGGGAACTTGCTCCCAGAACCAGGGCAAAACCGGCAATGACACTGAACCATTTGAGGAAGATGTCACTCCAGTTCTCCAGCACCGGCACAAAGAACACCACGATCATTATCACGCCGGAGATGGTGGTTATTGCCATGGGTATTTCTCTTCTCATTGCTGTTAGCTCCTTAATATTTCAGGATTGTCATATTCACAGGCTCAACATTTTTAACCCGAGGTGAACAGCAGTTTCACCCAGTCGCTCCATTCAGCATCGATACTATAGAGGATCGACCCCAGGATAATGACGATCAGGATTACTGCCTTGGCAATGTCCTGTCCCTTCAGAGAGCCTATTTGCAAGGGATCCTTGGAAAGATAGGCGGAAGCTGCCAGAAGCTCTTCGCCAATCAGGGTATAGTCACAGGCAGCCACAAAGAAGGGTAGCTGGGATGCCTCCGCGGTGCCGGCAATTTGGATGGCGCCGGTGGAGTGTCCTGTTTCCGCCAGGATAAGGCTTTCTGCGAAGAACTTGCCCATATAGAAATTGGCGGCAGGTTTTTCACGAATCATGATGCCGTCAACCCCGGCCACATAACCAAACTGGTCATCGGTGAGGTAATGAATGTTCTCCCGGCGGAAGGTTTCAGGACGGCCTGCCTTGAGGTAGGCTTCCTTGCACACTTCCTGGGCGGTGCTCATAACCACTGACCGGCAACAGGGGACAATAAGGGGAGTGTCATATTCCGCGGTCTTGGCGGCAATATGCCCCAATATCGAAAGGGACGCCAGAGTCTGAATATCCTCCACATCCGCAAGACCGGTGATGTAAAGGACCGGCTTTCCCATCTCGGTGGATCGGCCCACCGCCTCATCGATGGCGGAAAGCCCGGCAATCTTGCGGATGAACATCTCCTTGCCCTTCCGGGCGTGGTAAATATACCAGGAGATTGCCGATGAGAGAATAAGACAGCCGATAAAGATGGGAAGCTTGTGCATTGCAAAGAGTGGCTTCATCATCATCTTCTTTTTGGGTTCTCCCTGGGAATTTACAATGAAGTAATTGCCGTTCTCAGTGCCAAACCCCAGCAAACCGTTGGCCATGACGATGTTGGTATCCAGCTCGTTTTCCGCCCCCACAAATTTCTTGAATATCTCCTGACCCGTGGCAGGATTTATGCTGACCACCAGGCCGTCCTTTGTCCCAAACAGAAGATGTCCATCCAGCACCTGAAGCTGTGGATTGATGGAGCCGGTGTTGTGGAAGACCCACTTTTTTTCTCCCGTGGCAGGGTCAAGAGCCAGAAGCTGGTGTATCGGCTGATCAAATTTATCCCGGATTTCCCGGTCAAAAACAAAGCTGTAGAGCACTCCATTCTTGATTTTGGTTTCGCCTTCGGTGCGACCGGGAATTTTGCTTTCCCATATCTGCTGGCCGGTTATCTCATCAATGGCCAGGTAGTTCAGGGAATACTCCTTGTGTTCACTGCCATCCTTCTCTACATCCCTGATTTCCGGCGTGACTGTAATCAAGAGGTTTTCAAAAAACACCACCGGAAACTCGGGAGAACCTTTCATCTCCATGTCCCACAGAACATGGCCATCGGTAAGATCCAGGGATGTTATCCGGGTAAAGGCCTGCTGGCCATCCACACGGCCCGCCAGGGTCAAGATCCTGTCATCCCGGACGACGGGGGCCATCAGGGGAGTATCGCCGGTGTTGTATTCCCACTGGATACTGCCAGGCTCGCCGTCATCTCCGGCGGTAATGAAGTAGATGTCCCCGGATATGGTTAGAAGAATCATACTGTTTCCAGATACCACCGGGTCGGTAAAGGGCATCTTGCCTTCTGGAAGTCTGTGGATCCACTGGAGTTCACCGTCCCCTGAACTGACGATCTCGATGCGGTCATAACTTCTGGTCTGGGCATATTCCCTGGCCACATAGCTGACGGTATCTCCCAGAACTTTTGGTTCGTAAGCCAGGTTCCCTTTAATGGTTTTATTCCAGACTTCCCTGCCGGTGCGCCGGTTGATTCTGGTCATCTGAATATTTGACACCAGAGTGGGTGCTGAAGCATCACCGGTTCCAGGGATGGAAAACAAGATGAAATCACCGGAATTATCCCGGATCATATATCGGAAACTTCCTGTGGTGGAATAGGAGTCATCTTCCCAGGCATTTTTGCCGTCTTCTTTCCTGATGGCATATATTCTTGTGAGGATCACATTGCGGTATGGAACCTCCGCGGCAAAATAAAGGTTTTCGTCATCGATAAAGACCGGGGATTTTCTTTGGAATTTTCGGATTTTTCTGCTCCAGAGCTTTTCTTTCTGAGCAGTGCGATGGGCTACAATATTCGGCTCAAAGCCCACATCCTCCGGGGCCACCAGGTACACCACATCCCCGTCAAGGTTGATGGAAACCTCTAGGCTCTTGGATACATCTGCCTTCCAGAGCCTCCGCATGTCCTTGAGGCCGATTCCAAAAACCGAGGCAAACTTGTTGTCGATGCCCACAATCACGACATCATCTTCCACTGACAGGACCTGGTTTGACCACAGTTTGCCGGCAAAGGCAGCTTCACAGCACACCCCGGCAATTATCAGGGTCAGCAGAAACACCATCAGCGTGCTTGATATCCTCTTTTTCACCTGACGCCTACCTCTCTGAATCAATTATCGTTGATGCCCGTCAAATCGGGTAAAATAAAACCGAAACCAAACATAAATCGAATCACCGTCTTTTCCTGACAGCCTCTTTTCTCCCACCCCTGTTAAAATTCCTCCCGGACACCCCGTCGAATCAAAACAGGATCCCAAACAAGTTAAAAATATATCACTATGTAAGGAGTTACGCATTTCATATTTTCAGGGGAACCTTGTTCGTAACCCATTTAAAAACTGGGGGGCACTTTGGAAGTGCCCGATTTAGAATCGGGGAATATGAGTCGGGACCCATTTTTAGAAAATGGGGAAAACATGAGTCGCCCGGTTTAAAACCGGGGAAAAATGAGTCGGGATTGTCATGATCGTTGGGACACAGCTCTCGGGCCGTGGGACACTTTAAAAGTGCCCAAAATGAGTCGTGATGGTCATGATCCTTGGGATTCAGCTCTCGGGCCGTGGGACACTTTAAAAGTGCCCAAAATGAGTCGTGATGTCCATGATCCTTGGGATATAGCCCTCGGGCCGTGGGGCACTTTAGAAGTGCCTAAAATGAGTCGTGATGTCCATGATCCTTGGGATACAACCCTCGGGCCGTGGAGCACTTTGGAAGTGCCCAAAATGACACGGGATTGTAATAATCCTTGGGACATGGCCCTCGGGCCGTTGTTTATGTGACAGTGGGCGTTGTCAGGTTTTGTTTTCTTATTAATTCATCTTCCGGTTAATTGAAAGCTGTCGCCGGAAG
>CAYNGH010000181.1:0-6324 GCA_964396845.1 uncultured bacterium
GATCTGGAAGACATAATGGCGGCGGTGGATTTTGTCCGGCAGGATCCCGATGCCCGCGGGGACAGCCTGGTGGTGGGAGGAGGCAGTTATGGAGGGTATCTGACCATGATGGCAGTCACCCGTTATCCTGATGTCTGGACCGGTGGGATAAACATGATGGGGCCGGTGAATCTGGAAACTTTTTATCTCAACTCTGCGTCATGGACAAAACCGATTCTTGAAAACAAATATGGCTTCAAACCACCGGGAGAAGATCCCACCTTTTATTATAACCGATCTCCCATCAACTTTGCTGACAGGATCCAGTGTCCCATGCTGTTGATTTATGGCAGGAATGATCCCCGGATTCCCATCGGGGAGATGTATCAGCTGAGAAAAGCCCTCCACGACGGGGGGAAAGTCTTTGAAGAGGATGTTCTGGAAGGGGAGGGACATGGCTTGAACCGCAATGACAGCCGGTTCAACTCCTTTGCCAGGATGATTGCCTTCATTCAAAAGTATGTGATGAATTCCTGACCTTTTCATTTATATTACTCCATATAAAAAGAGGCTTCCTGAAATCGGGGAGCCTCTTTAAAACAGCTCATGTTTTTGACAGATAAGATATTTATCAATACATCTGCATATGGGTGATGACAAAATTTCCTTCGATTTTTTCCAGCTGGATGTTGCCCACTTTGAGCCGGACTTTCAGGGATGCCACCTGAACCTTGTTGCTGGCAAGGATGGGGATGAAGCTTGAAACCTGGTATGTGTTCTGTTTCTTTTCATATTTCAGCCCGGCAATATTCAGGGGTTCCATCTGGAAGTCATGGGTGTCGAAGAGATCCTGAGCAGTTCCCCGGAAGGCATCCCGCACATCGTCGGCGGAATAAGGCCCTTTCTGTTCCATCTCCCGGGCGGCCCTTTCCACGGCGACCTTCTGGAGATCCATCACCCGGTCGATGTCCCTTTCGTTATATGCCTCCCACAGGCTGGTGAGGACTGCCACAATCTCCTGGCGTTCTTCTTCTGATACCTGTTCCCATTGATCTTTAGGAGCTTCTTTTTTTACTTCGATCCCTTTGTTAACAGTGCCGGTGTCCCGGACAAGACCATGGGCGGTGCTGAAATACAACGCCTTCATACCAAATCTTTCGGGACGGGGACAGGACAGCTTGAAGCCCAGAGTGTCAGTGAAGGGACGGTAGCTTAGCAACTGCCCGCTATCACAGAGGAAGTAATCTCCAAGGTTTCCCGCGGACTTGCCCAGAGCTGTTCTTATATATTTTGAAAAATCACCCCGTCCATACCGTGCCTGATAGAAAACTCTCTCTGAAGGGTATTCCCGGTGATGATCATTGGCGTACAATTCAAGGGCATTGGCCAGAAGCTGGATGTTTCTGACTGCGGTGGCTCCCTGTTTGGTGTTTGATTCCCCGGCTGATGCTCCCGGGGAAACGACCGCCAGGATCAGTCCGAAAATCAGGGCAAATATCAGTATTCTTTTCATATTGTTCACATTTCCTCTCCTGTCAATTCTTTTATGATTACTTCATATTTCTGACAAACCCTTTTTCCCCAGATATTTTTGAAATTCCATAGCAACTTTTTTTCAGGTGGCGGGTCTATTAAAATGTAAAACAAAGGAGGTATGAAATTATGAAATCAATAAAAAAACTTTTTATCGCTGTTGCCCTGGTTCTTCTGACAGGAGCCCTTGTGTGGGGTCAGGCTCTCAGTGTTAACGGCGCGAAAGGACACCGGGGAAACCGGGGACAATGGGGACACCGGGGACAGATGCGTCAGATTATGGAAAAATATCGGGATAATGCGGAGTTTCAGACAATGTTGGGAGAAATCCGTGAGATCAGGCTGGATCATCGCCGACAGATGGAAAAGCTCAGAAGCTCCGGAGAAGAGATTGATGCAGAAACCAGAAATGCTCATTTTGCCGGGTTAAAGGAAAAGCTATCAGATGTCAGGGCCAGGTATGAGTCGAAGTTTCCTGACTTTTTTGCAGAGGCTGGAAAGATGCTCAAGATGGGGAGAGCACGGTTTATGGAGATGAAGGAAACCCCTGAGTTTCAGCAGTTGCAGAAGGTCCGGGAAAAATACCAGGATAATCCCGATTTCATCGCAATGGAGAAAGAAATCCGCACCCTCCGTCATGAACAGGCTAAAAAGATGCCACCGATGGACGGGATGAAATCCGGTTTCAACTGGCAGGAAATAAAAGCAAGACGACAGGCCAATCAGGAAAAGATGCAGGAGATTGAAACAAAATACCAGGATCGCTTTCCTGACTACTTTGAAGCAAAACATGCTCTCCGGGATAAAATCCGCCGGGAATGGGCCAACAGAAACCCCGGAAAGGCAAGGATTGCAGAAATAATGGAAAAATATCAGGATGACGCAACTTTTCTGGCAATGGTAAAAGAAGGGCAGACAATGAGAAAAGCTCACTTTGAGGAGATGAAAAGTCTGAGAGAGTCTGGGGATGAAGAGGCCATAAGGGCAAAACGACAGGAATTCCGTAGCGCCCTGCAGGAGTTCAAGTCAAAATACCAGGCTCAGTATCCTGACTTCTTTGAAGCCCTGGAAGAAATCCACGGCAAATTCCGTCGAAACCGCGGTGGACAAAAGGGCAATTATAACAAGGTCTTTTGAAACCTGCGGTGAGGTTTGAGAATATAATCCGGTAATATTGATGACCGGCGGGCTGAAAAGCTCTCCGGTCTATTTTTATTCGCCGAGCTTGTCGCCGATGCTGGGATGATAACCGTTGACAAAAGCCCAGCCGTCCATCTCTTTTTTTCCCTGGGGCTGTACTCTGGTGAGAACAAGACAGCCGACACCGCAGGATATCACCATGCCCCGGTTCTTCTCCAGGGCAATTATGGTTCCGGGAGCAATCGGGGCCGGGGAATCATCGCAGTTGGCTATCTCTGCCTGGTGTACCTTCAGAATGCTGTTCATATAGGTGGTGTAAGCGCCCGGCTTGGGTTCCATAGCCCGGATCCTGTTGCGACAACTGCAGGCGGAATCCTCCCAGCGAATTCGGGCATCCTCCCGGGTGATTTTTGGCGCCCATACTGCTGAGTCGGGATTCTGGGGCAGGGGGCAGGCTTTGCCGGTTTCAATGTCTTCAATGGCCTGAAGCAGAGCGCCGGGAGATGCCATCGACATCTTCCGCCTCAGACTGCCACCGGTATCCCCGTCGGAGATACAGAAGTCTTCCTGATATATTACATCACCAGTATCAACATCGGTGTCGATGTGAAACACAGATACCCCGGTTTCATCGCAACCGTCAAGGATGGCGCTTTCAATGGGACTGCACCCGCGGTATCGGGGCAGTTTCGATGGATGAAGGCAGATGCACCCCAACCGGGGATGATCCAGAAACTCATCGGGGAGGATCTTGCCATAGGCCACCAGGACCACCAGATCAAAGTCGAACTCTGCCAGGTTTTCCCGGAATTTTTTACTCTTGAGGCTAACCGGCTCCAGAACAGGGATGCTTAGTTTTTCTGCGGATATCTTCACCGGGGTCGCCTCGATTATTCTGCCACGGCCCTTGGGTTTGTCAGGCCGAGTGATGACCGCCACCACCTGATGACGTTCCGCCAGAGCCTCCAGGGATGGCACTGCAAAGGCATCGGTCCCCATAAACAGGATCTTCATAGCAGATCAACCCTCCACCTGAAACAGTGCCGCAGGCTGATTTTCCATACGGGACAGGGGCACTCCCCTGACTTCAGTATCTCCACTCTTGTCGGAAGAAGCCGGTTCGACGGCACTGCCGGTATTCCTCAGGGCATTGGCTTCTGCCACCTCGCCGGGGGATTCCTCCAGATCCTCTTCGGTGGGTTCCCAGACACTTATAGCCTTGTCGGTATATAGTATTCCGTCAAGATGATCAATCTCATGCTGGAGGCACCGGGCCAGCATCCCCTCAGCCTCCATGCGGAAGTACTTCCCCTCGGGGCCCATGGCCTTCACGATGATTTTTTCCGGACGCTCCACATCTCCCAACAGGCCCGGCACAGAAAGACAACCCTCGGTCATCATACACATGCCTTCGGTTTCCACAATTTTTGGGTTGGCCATTTTTAAAAGCCCCGACTCTTCTCCCACGTCCACCACTATGACCCGCAGGTTCACTCCCACCTGGGGCGCGGCAAGACCGATTCCCGGCGCTTTGTACATGGTTTCTGCCATATCATCCATCAATTGCAGGATGGTGGGATCCATCCGTTCAATTTTACTGCTTTTTCTTCGAAGAACCGGGTCCTCGTCAACCCTGATTCGCATCAATGCCATAATATCACCTGAAATCCCTGTAAATTATTATGCTCCCTCAGGAGAACTCTTCCATGAATAACATCATATCATATAAACAAGCCCCAGGGAAGATTATTCTCAAACATCCCGGATCCCTGCAAAAAAATTTCTCTGAACATCCGGGCAATTTGGTATTATTATATTGCAAAAATTAAATAAGATTAATTGATTGAAATTAGTAAAAACACTGTTCAAATGTTTAGATGAAACCTGAAAGTTTTTGTATATCTTCAGATAAATGCCTGTTTTCCGATAAATGGTTTCGAAGGGGATATGGATTTTGGGCTACTTCATTAATCGATGGATTGGGGCCCCGGACAGGAATTGATAAGACTGATCTGATTAACTGCTTTGATACTGCAACTGTTTGTCGAGATTCGAAGTGAAAAAAAGAAAAAGAAAGGAAGTCGAAAAATGCTGGATAATTTTTTTGATAAGCTGGGCAGGCTGTTTTCTGCGCCGGCCCGAGCCAGCGTCATGAGCCAGGAGGAAGCCTCCCGGGACTTGTGTCGTCGTTATGAAGAGGAACTTGAGGATATCTCCCGCCGGATGGAGCTGACCCTTGGAGAGAGTATCAGGGGCAATATGGAAAGCGGGATTAAAACCGATGGTCTTGATGAGAGGATTTTTCCCATAGCAGAGAACTTCAACCGTGCTGTTCGGCAGTTGTCAGATTTTATCGATCTACTTCCTGGCCCGGTGATGATCCTGGATCGGGAGATGACTATTTTGAAGATAAATCCCGCGGCCTGTGAGATTTTTGGAGTTATTCAAGAACAGGCGACGGGCAGAAAATGTTTTGATCTTTTTAAATCCAGAGATTCTTCACAAAATGGCACATCGGCCCATATGTCCCTGTCCGGGGGAACTCCTGGCAGGTTGTCGGGGAAATACCAGGTGATGGGAAAGGATTATTACCTGCAGTTTGCCAGCGCGCCTCTTCGGGATGATGCCGGCAGGATTTGGGGAGTGGTGGAAACTATTACCGATGGGACTGAGCTTCAGGCTGCCAGGAATCAGGCGGAAAGGGCCGTGCAGGTCCTCAACCGCGTGCCGACGCCTGTTGTGGCCATCGATAGGGAATTCAACATCACCTTTGTGAACGAAGCCGCTGCTCAGGCCCTTGGCTCAACAACTGCCGAGTGCAATGGCAAGAAGTGTTTCAATTTATTCAGAACTCCCCACTGTAATACCAGTGAATGCCGATGCGGGCAGGCCATGCAGATGAATGGCAGCTTCACCGGGGACACTGTGGCAAAGCTTCCCGGAGGAGAACTGCCCATCCGCTATACCGGTGGGCCTCTGAAGGATGACAATGGCAATATTACCGGTGCTGTGGAGTTTGTTGTGGATATATCCAAAGAAACCCAGATCACTGACAATGTTCTGGAGCTTGTCAAGGCTGCCGATAACGGGCATCTGGAAACCAGGGCTGATGATTCGGGATATCAGGGAAATTATAAAAGTATTGTCCAGGGAGTCAATGGGCTTCTGGATACTTTGATCAAACCCATCAAGGTGGCAGCTATGTATGTTGATCGAATCTCCCTGGGAGATATTCCTGAACCTATTGCCGAAGAATACCGGGGTGACTTCAACAGGCTAAAATCAAACATCAATGGCCTCATCGAAGCCATGAACAACATGACCCACGCTGCGGAGTTAATTGGCCTGGGAGATCTTTCTGCCAAGGTCAAGATTCGATCTGATAAAGATAAGCTGGGGGTTGCTCTGCAAAATACCATTGATTCTCTTAAAAAAATGACTCTGGTAGCTCAGGAGATATCTGCCGGGGACCTGACAGTGCAGGTGGATATCCGCTCGGAGAAGGATACTCTGGGTATAGCCCTTTCCCGGATGGTGGAGGAGCTGGCTAGGATTGTCAGCGACATCAAGACTGCATCGGAAAATGTTTCCTCGGGAAGCCAGCAGTTATCCAAGGCATCCCAGGAGATTTCCCAGGGGGCTAATGAGCAGGCAGCCTCCGCAGAAGAAGCA
>CAYNGH010000182.1:0-6211 GCA_964396845.1 uncultured bacterium
CCCCCTATTAAACTAAAACAAAGGGTTCCCCCGAATAAGCCACAACAAAGGGTTCTCCAAGAAAAGTTTTGAGCAAGATTCTCTTAAAAAAGCTCTGATACTGGTTTCAGGATTCTATCAAGTTCCGGTTCCAGCAGTCCCCTCAGAAAGTCACTGCTTATAACAGGCACTTGGTTTCCCCGGGCTGCTTGCATTTTCTGGAGGGTTTTTTTCACCGTCAGGAATTCTTCCCCATATGTGACAATCAGGGCGAAGTCACCGGGAGAGTCGGGAATCTCCCGTCGGCCTGCAAATATAAACCGGGGTGTGATGCCGGCATTATGGGTGATAAGATCCCCAATGGTTTCAAGGCTCCGGGATGATTCCTCCCAGCGGGAAACTGTCATGTCCGCCATCAGTATTGGTGATCCTTCCCGGAGTTTGCTGATTTTGGCTGATGCCCCGGCATAACTCATCAGATCCCCCCGGTGCTTTGCCATAATAATGGATGTGGTAGTGACGGGGACTGTTTGTGGGAAAAATGACAGCACCTTTCGGACAACCCCGGAGTCTGCCACCACCAGGTGGGGAGGCGACATATAGAACTCTTTGAAGGTTTCAAGACGGTCTTCCTGAACCAGGGCGATTTGAGCATTGTTATCCAGGGCATCGCGGATGATGCGGTTGTGGGGATTCTGGATTCTCCCCGGGGGAAGTTCATAAGGGCTTTCCACCACCAGCACTGCCATTCCCCCGGCAGGATAAAGATCCCGGATCAGGGGCCGGGACTCCAGCCAGTAGTTGGGAAGGTTATGGGCAATCTCCCGGTAAAGGTCTTCGATGCCTGCTCCTGTAAGGGCCGACAGGGAAACCCACCGCAATGACAAGTCTTCCGCCCTTTGGACTTCCCGGGGATCCGGCGGGGCAAGATCCGACTTGTTGAACAGGACAATGAGGGGGATTTTTTTCTCCCCCAGAAGAGAGGCTATATCTTCTTCATATGTCCCCCACTCCCCGGGGGTTGCAACCAGAAGGGCCAGATCAACCCTGCCTGCCACCTGCAGGGTGCGATCAACCCGTTTCTTTCCCAGTTCTCCGGTATCGTCGATGCCTGCGGTGTCAATGAGCATTACAGGCCCCAGGAAGTGATGCTCCATGGCCTTTCTCACAGGATCCGTGGTGGTGCCGGGGGTAGGAGATACGATGGCTGCCTGATGCCGGGACAAACGGTTGAATATCGACGATTTCCCCCCGTTCCGCCGTCCGAATATCCCCACATGAAGCCTCATTCTGGAAGAAACATCAACCATCTTTGCCCCCTGTGCTGATTTTGGAAATTACATTCTCAAGTTCCGGGTAAACTGAAATGAAGGGCTTCACTGCCCTGTTCAATATGCCGTTCACCTTGGCCAGAAGAACCCCGTAGTTGGTAATTGCAACCCCCTGCTGATTTGCTCTCTGGATTCGGTGAAGTATCCCCCGGCGGTTCACAACACAGCCTCCGCAGTGAACCACCAGCCGATATGGTGAAAGATCCTCCGGGAAGTCCTTCCCCTGAACATGAGTAAAATTTAGCTTTTTTCCTGAATAAAGGCTGATCCTTCGGGGAATCTGCACCCGGCCTATGTCATTGCCCAGGGGATGATGAACACAAGCCTCGGCCATAAGAACCTGATCTCCGTCGGACAGGCTGTCTAAAGCTTCTGTTCCCCGGATGTATGATGCCAGATCCCCCTTGTGCCGGGCAAAGAGAATGGAATAAGATGTGAGAAGGCTTGATTCCGGAGTAAGGGGGGCTATCAGCCCGAAAGCCTGAGAATCAGTAATAACCATATGGGGCGGACTTGAAAATCCCTCCATAGCCCTTTGAAATTCCGTTTCCTTCATCACCACAGAGATTCCCCCGCTGTCAAGAACCTCCCGCACCGCCTGAACCTGAGGCAGAAGTATCCGGCCCACGGGGGCTTCAATATCGATGGGCATCACCTGAACCACCAACTGCCCCGGTTTGATAAGATCCCCTAAAACCGGAGGGGATTCAATCCACGAAGCCGGGGCAGAATCGATAAGCCTGCCGATGAGATCCTGCATGCCAATCCCCTTGAGAGCCGATACGGCAACAGCGGGCAGGCCTGTTTCTATGATCCTTTGGGAAACCTCTTTTGCGGGAGGCCCCAGATCCGACTTGTTTTGGACAATCACCACTGGAATATTCTCCCCTGGGAATCGGTTCAGGATATCTTCCTCATAAGAACCCCACTGATCCCCCGTCACCACCAGCATGGCCATATCCATTGATTCCATGGCCTTCCGGGCAGAATCGATGCGGAGATTGCCAAGATCCCCCATGTCGTCAATACCCGCAGTATCAATCAGAACCACAGGCCCCAGAGGATTAAGATTAATCGACAGCTTCACCGGGTCCGTGGTGGTCCCCGGCTCCGGAGCTGTAATGGCAACCTCCATCCCGGCTATGGAGTTGATAAGGGAGGATTTCCCCACATTTCGACGGCCAAGAATGCCGATATGTAGCCGGAGAGATCCCGGCGTGCCTTTCATTTTGCCACCTCGCATTTTTCATCAAAGGGGGTCAGATAAAACAATCCCTCTGGCCTCCCCGCACCTGTTCCACCAGTTCCCGGGCAATCTCCCGCCACCGGGGATCATCGGCTTGGGTTATCTTTTTTTCGATGAGCTTCTCTCCTATCTGCCGGGTTTCCGGAGATGCATAGTCCTGCAGGTATTCCATGAAGGTGGACAGGGCGTTGGGGCCACAATGATACTTGATCATTCCCGGCTTGGCCAAATCCATGAAGTCCTGTCCGGTTCTCCCCAGCCGGTAGCAGGCAGTGCAAAAAGAAGGCACATAGCCCATTTTCGCCACATCCTGGATTACCTCATCCAGGGATCGATGATCTCCCAGGGAGAACTGGGCGCAGTTGTGGCCGTCGCTGTGTTCCGAATAACCTCCGGGATTGGTTCTGGATCCTGCGGATATCTGAGAAACCCCCAGGGCAAAGGAATCCCGGCGCATCTTTGGGGTTTCCCTGGTGGAGAGAATAATCCCCGTATATGGGACAGCGATTCGAAATATGGCGATGATCTTCATGAAATCCTCGTCGCTTACAGGGTGGGGAGGATGCATGGACAGATCCGACCCGTCAGCGGGCTCCATCCGGGGAACGCTGATGGTATGAGGCCCTACTCCGTGGGTCTTTTCCAGATGATAAACATGGAGCATGGTTGCAAGAACCTCAAAGCGGAAATCATAAAGGCCGAAGAGAAGGCCGATGCCCAAATCGTCGATGCCCGCTTCAAAAGCCCGATCCATTGCTGTAAGTCGCCATAGATAATCGGTTTTTGGCCCTGACAGGTGGACTTTTTTGTAGGTGGGCATGTGGTATGTTTCCTGAAACAGCTGGTATGTGCCGATTCCCTTGGCTTTGAGCCGGCGGAACTGCTCCACCGCCAGGGGAGCAACGTTTATATTCACCCGCCGGATGTTTCCCCGCTCCCGGTGAACTTTGTAAACCGCATCGATGGCGTTGAGGACATAATCGAAGCCCTCGGCGGGAAAAGACTCCCCCGCCACCAGAAGAAGCCTCTTGTGGCCTTCGGATACCAATGCCTCGGTTTCGTGGCTTATCTCCTCCGGGGTCAGGGCCTTGCGGGTCAGTTTTCGATTGGTTACCCGGAAGGCACAGTAAGCGCAGTCATTTTTGCAAAGGTTGGAAATATACAACGGTGCAAAAAGCACCAGACGATCCCCGTAAATGGTGTCTTTCACATAACGGGCCGCTTCAAAGAGAGCCTTTGTCACCACCGGGTCCCGGGAGTTCAGGAGGCCGGCAATCTCCTGGAAGGAAATCCCAGAAAGCTCCCGGCTTTTTTCCACTGCTTCCAGAAGCCTCTTCTGATCCCAGGATTCAGTTTCTTCAAGGGTTCTTTCAATCAGGTCATGATCGATGAAGTTAAGTATGGTCTTTTGTGACATCAGGATTCCTTCTTCCTGTAAAGTATATAATTAATATTACAACCTTTGCCTTGGCAGGTCAAATCCCTTTTTTACTGCTGACAACCCCTAAGATACACCAAACTTTTGCTTCTTGCAATAGTTATTTCTTTAAATAACAGTAACTTCTTGGCAATAGTTCCGGTATGAGAAATATTTCACGAACCTTTATAATCCTGTCAGGAAAATTAAAAGGATTGTTAAAATTGTCACGGTTTTTAATTTTTCCGGGAAGGAAATCTTCCGGGAGTGATATAATAGGAACAATGCCTTGGGGACGGCATTTTTTTTCTCCGGGGCATGTGAAAAAAATCTTTTGCTTTTGGTTAGCTTGGTTTAATGTCGGGGGGTGCCCCGGCCAGACCCGTCAAATCGGGTGTGGCAATATATTTTCACAGGAGGGAAGAACATGGCAAAAATTTTAGTTGTTGATGACGATCCTGACATGATTATGATCGCCACAACCAACATCAAATCTGCAGGGCACCAGGTGGTTTCTGCAGGCAACCGCACCGAAGGTCTGAAAGCGGTAAAGGATGAAAATCCCGATCTGATAGTTCTGGATGTTATGATGGAATCCGAAGATGACGGCATAACCATGGCCCAGGACCTCCGCCGGGACGGAATCGAAACCCCAATAGTGATGCTGACTAATGTTGGCAGGATATCGGGGATGAAATTTGGCAGGGATGATGAGATGCTCCCTGTGAATGAGTTTTTGGAAAAACCCGTCGATGCCGACAAGTTAGTTGAAATCATCGAGAATCTTTTACCTAAGGAGTAACAGCGATGCCAACCATTGAAAGGAAAAACATAACCAGCGAGATCAAGACTCTCACAAAAGAGCATGGCAGTGGCCGTTCGGCCCTCATACCCATACTGCAGGATCTGCAGAAAAAATATGGCCACGTCAGCGACGTGATGATGCAGGAAACTGCCGATGCCCTGGGCATAAGGCCTGTGGAAGTTTATTCCACCATGTCCTTTTATCATTTCCTCCATACTACTCCCAAGGGCAAGTATGTGATTCATCTTTGCCAGACCATATCCTGCGATATGCTGGGCAAGGAAAAGGTAGCCCGCCAGCTGGAAAACGAGCTGGGGATAACCTTCGGCCAGACAACCCAGGACGGGATGTTCACTCTGGAATACTGCAGTTGCCTGGGGATGTGCGATCAGGGGCCGGCTCTTCTTATAAATGACAAAATATACACGAAAGTCACCCCGGACCGGGTGGTTGACATAATCCGGGACTGCAGAAGCGGTGCATGCCGGAATTATGACGATATGAAAACTGTAGAAGAAAACATCCGCAAGGCAGGGCCTATTCTGCAGGGGAATGACACAACCCACAGCGGTCTTAAAAAAGCTCTGGCCATGACCAGGCCGGATCTTATCAGCACCATACGGGAATCGGGCCTCAAGGGCCGCGGGGGAGCAGGATTCCCCACCGCGGTGAAATGGCAGATTGCCGCGGCATCGGTGGGCGACAAGAAATATGTGGTATGCAACGCCGACGAGGGAGAACCGGGAACATTCAAGGATCGGCTTCTTTTAACCCATTCCACAGACCTTCTCATCGACGGAATGACCATCGCCGCTTATGCCATTGGTTCCACCGAAGGCATTCTTTACCTCCGGGCGGAATACACATACATGCGTCCCATGCTGGAGAAAGCCCTGAAGGATCGCCGGGAAAAGAATCTCTTAGGGAAAAACATTCTGGGCAAAGATGGCTTCAGCTTCGACATAAGGATCCGCATGGGTGCAGGGGCTTACATATGCGGAGAGGAAACCGCCCTCATCGAATCCATCGAGGGCAAGCGGGGCGAACCTCGGGACAGGCCTCCCTTCCCGGTGGTGGTTGGAATTGACGGTTTCCCCACTGCGGTTAACAATGTGGAAACCTTTGTGGATGCAGCCCTTATTTGCGAAAAGGGAGCCGGCTGGTTCAAGGCCCTGGGAACGGAAAAAACCACTGGCACCAAGCTTATGAGCGTTTCCGGCGATTGCCGTAATCCCGGCATATACGAGATGCCCATGGGTGTTACCGTCAACGAACTTTTAAAAGAAGTCGGCGGTCAGGGTGCAAAGGCTGTCCAGGTGGGGGGCGCTTCCGGCTGCCTGGTTCCTTCGTGGGAATTTGACCGTAAGATTACTTATGAAGATGTGGCAACGGAAGGTTCCATTATTGTTTTCGGCCCTCAGCGGGACATGCTG
>CAYNGH010000183.1:0-6210 GCA_964396845.1 uncultured bacterium
CCCATTCCAAATGGGGGGGGGTTAACGTGCCGGTGGGTGGAGAGTTTTGATGGAGCGTGCTGGCAGTCCCACTGCCAGTTTATGGTCCGGGACATCTTTAGTGACCACGGAGCCTGCGCCGGTAGCGGAGCCGGTTCCGATTCGCACCGGGGCAACCAGGCTGGAGTTGCTTCCGATGAAGGCGTTATCGCCTATGATGGTTGGATTTTTCTTCTTGCCGTCATAGTTGCATGTGATGGTTCCGGCGCCCACGTTAACTCTGCGTCCAATGGATGCGTCCCCTACATAGGACAGATGTGAAACCTTGGAATCTTCGCCGATGGCGGATTTTTTCACCTCGACAAAGTTCCCGATTTTTACGGATTTATCCAGGTGGGTTCCCGGGCGGAGGTGGGCATATGGGCCTACTGTGCATTCTTCTCCGATGGCGGACTCCAGAATCACCGACTCGGCAACTTTTGAGCCTTTGCCGATGGTGGAATTATCGATTCGGCAATGAGGGCCGATGACGCAGTCAGGGCCGATTATGGTGTTCCCGGTGATGATGCATCCGGGATATATCAGGGTATCTGGTTCGATGCTGACTGTTTTTTCTATGTATGATGCAGAGGGGTCGTATATGGTGACTCCTGAGAGCATCAGGTTCCTGTTGATTTTTTGGCGCAGGGTTTCCGAGGCCACCGCCAGGTCTTCCCGACTGTTGACTCCCAGGGATTCTGCCGGGTCACTGCATATGACGGGGCAGACTTTGCGGTTTTCCCTGATGGCCATAGACACGGTATCGGTCAGGTATATCTCTCCCTGGGCGTTGTCTGCGCCAATTCTGGGAAGGGCCTGGGTTAGAAACTTTGAGTCAAAGATATATGTGCCGGTATTGATTTCCCGGATCTCCAGCTGGGAAGGTGTTGCGTCCGAGGCTTCCACGATGGCTTCAATGCGGTTATCTCTATTTCTTATTATTCTCCCCAGTTTCCCCGGATTCGGAACTTTGGCGGTAAGCACTGACAGGACCGCGTTATCCCGGCGATGGGTTTCCATGAGATTTCTGATGGTTTCCGATGTGAGGAGGGGCATATCTCCCGAGAGAACAAGAACCTGCCCTGGCAGACCTCCCAGAAGGGGCAGTGCCTGCATTACTGCGTGGCCTGTGCCTTTCTGCTCATGTTGAACTGCATATTCCACTCCGGGGCCGACGTATTCCATCAGCAGTTCCCTTTCGTGGCCCACGATCATGATGATCCTGTCGATTCCCGCCTGTCGTGTTGAATCCAGAACATATTCGATGAGGGCTTTTCCCATGAGGGGGTGGAGTACTTTCGGGGTTTTAGATTTCATTCGTTTGGATTTGCCAGCGGCCATTATAACTGCTGTTGTGGAATTCATGGACACCTCCGGAGAAATTTATCATACTTCTGAGGGTTCAGGAAAAGATAAAAGATTGCCACACAACCGGTTCACATTTTTTCCTCCATTATCTGTTTTGGCAATTCAGACAGGAAACCTGCCGGGGGCAAGTAATATTTATGAAGAATATATAAAATGGAGGGATTTTATGAGGGTAAGGACACAAGCCCCGACATCGGGGAAGAATCGGGAGGAACAGTTTGCAGGACTGCCCACCGCCAGTCAATGGGAGAAAATAGGTTGCCAGCCCCGGTTCGGGACGCTGATTCAACTGGTATCCCTGCGTTCGAAAAGGAACCAGGGGGTAGGGGATTTTGAGGATATTAACGCCTTCGGGGATCTGTTGGGGCATATGGGAGGCAGTATCATCCAGCTTCTGCCCATCAACGATATGGGCCGGGGGAAGACTCCCTATTCCTCCCTTTCGGCCTTTGCTCTGGATCCTCTGTATATTGCCATCGATCAGATCCCCGAGATGAAAGAGGATCGATCCGACGGCATAAACAGTTATCTCCGGGCTAACTGGCACACGGTGGATGAACAGAAGGCTTCCCGGCAGGTGGATGTTGACCGGATTCGGGCTTTCAAGTTTGGTGCATTATACCAGCTTTACCGGGACTTTGTGGATCGGAACCGCCCCTGGAATTCCGAGAGATGGCGGGGTTTTCTTTCATACGTTGCCAACAACCGCTACTGGCTGGAGGATTACGCCACCTTTCGAAGCCTGAAGAATACCCTGGGGTGGACATCATGGAACGACTGGCCGGAGCCTTACCGCTACAGGCATCATGATGCCATTTCTCAATACCGCCGGGATCATGCCGATGAGATCCAGTTTTTTAAATATGTTCAGTGGATGGCATATACCCAGATGGTGGATGCCCACAACCGATGCCGGAAAGATGGAATGCACCTCAAGGGGGACCTGCCGTTGCTGGTGGATTATGAATCCTCCGATGTATGGGCGCATCCCCAGTATTTCAACCGGGATGTATGCGCCGGCGCTCCCCCGGATCAGTATTCCACCCAGGGCCAGAACTGGGGCTCCCCCACATATAACTGGGACAACCTCTGCCGTGACAACTATCTCTGGTGGCGGAAACGGCTGGAATACGCCTCGCATTTTTATGACATCTTCCGGATAGATCACATTGTGGGGCTTTTCCGGATATGGACATATCCCATTACCCTGGAGCATCCCCGGGGAACCCCTGCCGGCTGGAACGGCTACTTCGACCCGGAGGATCCCGGAGGGGGACATCACAAGCCCATATGGGAAAGCCACGGCAGAAATCTGCTGGATATGATGGTCAGGTCTTCCACCATGCTTCCCATCGGGGAGGATTTGGGGACCATCCCCAGGGCCTGCCGTCAGGTGATGGCGGAAATGGGGATTCCCGGATACAAGGTGATCATCTGGGAGCGGGACTGGCAGGAGGAGGGTTCTCCCTTCTTCAATCCCGATGAATACGATTATATTTCCATGGCCACCACCACCACCCATGATTTCTGGACCATGGCGGGTCATTATGAACACCGGGAAGCTGACGAAAAAGAACAGGAAAGCCTGGAAACCCAGAAAAAAGATCTGTGGAAGTTTGTCATGGGCCGGAAGAAATACTCACAGGAATACACCGATGACTTCCACTGGAGCCTGCTGGAGAAGCTTTTCTCGTCGGGTTCGATCTTTGTCATTCTGCCCTTCCAGGATTTGTGGGGAAAGGTCCCCGGCCTGTATGGGGATGATGTGAACTACGATCGGATCAATGACCCGTCAAATCCATCCCGGGACAGCAACTGGTCAGGGAAATTCCCCCTGAACATCGAGGACTTTGCTTCCCATCGGGATCTGGCCTCTCGTATAGATAAAATCCGCGGGATGGTCCGGGATACTGGCCGGCATAAAAATTCTCCGGTGGAATGAAGATTCTCTCCATGGGGATTTTTCCGTTGTAACCACTTGTTGAGGAACTATATCCCTTTTGAGGGTGTTGGCCTTCTGTGAAAGGACAAATTCGGGTACTGATGAATGTATGTCAATATTTATAATCGGAGGTATGTTGAATGAGAAAATTTGGACAGTTACAAATGCTGTCGGCGATTTTACTGTTGTCGGTGATATTCCTGTTTGCAGGATGCTCCGGCGGAGTTGAAGGAGTCGGCGATCTGGGATCAGTGGCAGGTATCGTGACTGATGCCGTAACTGAAAATCCTCTGGAAGGCGTTGCCATCACCGTGGGGGAGAAATCCGCCACCACCGACAGTCAGGGAAGATACCTGATCCTGTCGGTAAAGCAGGGCAATTACACCCTGACAGGTTCCCTTGAGGGTTACGACAACTACTCAAAAGAGATTACTGTTCAAGGCGAACAGACTACTGTTGTCAGCTTTGAGATGACCCCGGCAGGCCCGGAAACCGGCACTGTGACCGGTGTTGTCATAGTTGCTCAGCCTCTGCTGGAGGATGCCGTCAGGGCCTTACAGCCTGTCGAGGGTGTCGAAGTGACCGTGGGCGATGTCACCGGCCTCACCAACCAGCAGGGTGAATATACCCTTGAGGGAGTTCTTCCCGGCACAGGCCTCGACATCACCGCTACCAGAGAAGGTTTCGAAGGTTACGAGGGGACTGTTGATGTGACTGCCGGCGAAACCACAACCTATGACTTCTCCATGAATCCCATATTCTATCAGGTGAATGGTGGCTGGTATCACAGCGCCGGGCTGAAAGGCGACGGCACCGTGTGGACATGGGGACGCAACACATACGGAGAACTGGGCAACGGCGACGATGAATACAATGACAGCAATGTTCCCGTTCAAGTGGTAGGCCCTGAAGGAGAAGGCTTCCTCACCGACATAATCTCTGTTTATGCCAGGGACGAGTACACTCTGGCCCTCCGGGCCGACGGCACCGTTTGGGGCTGGGGGGTCAACTATAACGGCCAGTTGGGCAACGGGACTTACGATGACAGCAATGTTCCTGTTCAGGTGGCAGGCCCCGAAGGGGAAGGTTTCCTTACCGACGTAGTAGCCATCGCCACAGGCTATGAGTTTGCCGGAGCTCTCCGGGCCGACGGCACCGTATGGACCTGGGGGGACAATGATTATGGCCAGCTGGGCAACGGCGACGATGAATACAATGACAGTAATGTTCCCGTTCAGGTGGTGGCCCCCGGCACCGTGCCAACTTCCCAGGGAGCCACCAGATCAGAATTCCTCACAGACATCGTTGCCATAGCCATAGGGGATGAATTTGCAGTTGCCCTCAAATCCGACGGCACCGTGTGGACCTGGGGATACAACGCATACGGCCAGTTAGGCAATGATGACGAAGATGTTGATGATTCCCCTGTCCCGGTTCAGGTAGTGGGGCATGCAGGAGAAGGCTTCCTCACGGGCATTACCGAAGTGAAAGCCGGATGGTATCATGCTGCAGTTCTTGATTCCAACGGCGCAGTATGGACATGGGGAGAAAATCTTTACGGCCAGTTGGGCAACGGCGACGATAATTACGAAGACAGCTATTCTCCGGTCCAGGTTCTGGCTCCCGGCGAGGATGGATTCCTCACAGGGTTAAAAGCCATGGATACCCGGGGACGACATACCATTGTCATCAGAGCCGATGACAGCATATGGGCCTGGGGATACAACGAATACGGCCAGCTGGGCAACGGCGACGATAATTACGAAAACAGCAATATCCCTGTCCGGGTGGTTGGCCCCGGTGGAGTGGGCTTCCTCGCCGACATAATAAAAGTGTCCGGGGGAGGCAATCATTCCTTTGCCATCGGCACCGACGGCACCGTGTGGGCCTGGGGGCGAAACAGCAACGGCCAGTTGGGCAACGGCGACGATGGCACAGATGAGAACACCCCGGTTCAGGTGGTGGGCACTCCTCATCCCTGGAGCGAGATTACCGCAGTCACCCGGGGGGTCAATAACGTCAGGCCCGCCGGAAAACCGGACCAGGGCAAAAAACCCCGGAAATAAAAAGCAAACCAGATAAGAGGATAAGCATAACCCCCGGATCGGAAATTCCTGAGTCCGGGGGTTTTTATTTTTACTGATTCATATTGGGGCTTTATTCGGTTTTACTTGGAGGAACCTTTCCTGTCCGTATAGACCGGGCAATACTTGTGGAGATTGACACTGCCGGATTTTTGTTCTCTTTTGAAAGACTTGACTGTGCTATTTGCGGTAATGGTCATAAACCAGTTTGCCCACTCTGGCAATGAGAAGCTTCATTTCATATTGAGGGAGCTGGTCGTTGTCCTTGGTGAAAACACTGACGATTACCGGCTGTTTATCTGTTATGTATATGATTCCCACATCGTTGGTTACCGATGGATAATAGCCGGTCTTGTGAGCGGTAACCACCATATCTGGAAGCATATAAGGAAGCCGGGATTTGAGTTTCTGGCTCTGCAGGATCTCCAGCACCTCTTCTCTGGCCCGGGGAGTCAGGAGTTCGCCGGTGAGAATAAGCTCCAGCAGTTGGTTCATGGATCTGGGAGTTGCCAGATTGGGATCCCTCCGGGACAGCTCCATGCCTGCTTCTATCCACAGGCTTTCAATCTTCTCCCGATCCATGCCGTGCATGCCTGAGGCGGAAAGATTCAGGTTTTTTTCTCTGGCCAGTTCGAATAGCCGATGGGGCAGGTCCTGGAATAGTTCTCCCATACCCATTTTAATCTGGATATTCAATCTCTGGCTGTCCAGCATATGTTGAACTTTCTCAATGGTTACAATATTCAACAGCATATCTGTTGCGGAATTGTAACCATTGAGAAAGTTCAACATATGCTG
>CAYNGH010000184.1:0-6195 GCA_964396845.1 uncultured bacterium
AGATGGCGGAAAAAATGGAAAACCTTGAGCCGGGGATTGATCTTATCACCATTGAAAACCTTTCTTTTTCTTATGACGAGAAGGAAGTTCTCACCGACATCAGCCTGAAAGTACCCCTGGGCATAACCATGGGGATTCTCGGCCCCAACGGTGGGGGCAAGACAACCCTTCTGAAGATCATCCTGGGGCTTCTCAAGGGTTACCGGGGAAAGGTGGATGTATTGTGCCGATATAAACGGGGCCAGGAGAATTTCCACCATCAATGCATGGGCTATGTCCCCCAGAAAAGCACCCTCAATCTGAGGTTCCCTGCAACGGTTCAGGATACGGTGGAAATGGGCCTTTACGGTACTGCGGGGTTTTCCGGCCCCACCAGGGAAGAAAAAGATTATGTCCAGTGGCTTTTAAACCGTACCGGGGTATGGGAAATCCGCAACAAGTCCATCGGCGAGGTTTCCGGCGGTCAGCTCCAGAGGGCCATGATTGCCAGAGCGCTGGTGGGGAAGCCTGCTCTTTTGGCTCTGGATGAACCCACCGTGGGGATTGACGAGGCCGGGGTTATGCAGTTCATCGATCTTCTGATGACCCTCAAGGGGGAGTTGAACCTGACCATCCTGATGGTTTCCCACAATTTTGAAGCTCTGGGGCTTTTCTCTGACCGGGTGGCCTGCATCAACCGCACCCTTCATTATCACGACAACCCGGATCACCTGACCCGGGAGGATATACGGGGCATATTCGCCTGTGGGTTCGAAGCCTTTCAGAAGACTATGGGCCGGCATCCCGCAAAAGAGGAGGCCCCTTCCTGATGCTTTCAATGTTCCGTTATCAGTTTATGCAGAATGCCGCCCTGGCAGGATTGCTGGTGGGGATTCTCTGTTCTGTGCTGTCGGTTTTTGTGGTGCTCAAAAAAATGGCATTCATCGGCCAGGGGATTGCCCATGCGGCTTTTGGCGGTATCGCCTTTGCCATTCTTCTGGACCTGAACATATATGTGACCACCAACATATTCTGCATTCTGGTGGCTGTCATGATCGGCCTTGTGAGCCGGCGGGGAAAGGTTTCCGAGGATTCCTCCATCGGCCTGTTTCTTACCACTTCCATGGCCCTGGGGGTTATTTTTCTGAACCTTCGCACCGGGTACACTCAGGATGTCTTCAGTTACCTGTTCGGCAATATCCTGGCGGTAAATCGGCAGGATGTGGTTATGATTGCCCTTCTGGGGCTGGCGGTGATGGCTTTCATTATTTATTACTACCGGAAGCTGCAGTTCTTTGCCTTTGACGAGGAAACAGCCCAGGTGGCAGGGGTTAACGTGAATTTTCTGTATTTTTCCCTCCTTATCATCCTGTCCCTGGTGATTGTGATGTCGGTTCAGGTGGTGGGAGTGATACTGGTTTCTGCTCTTCTGATTATTCCCGCTACCATCGCCCTGTTAGTGGGACGAAGATTTACCCAGGTGGTGTTTCTTTCCGTGGCAGTGGGGGTTTTTTCTACTTTCTCGGGGCTGATTGCATCTTATTACGCCCGGGTTTCCAGCGGTGCCGCCATTGTGGTGGTGCTGTTTCTTCTTTTTATTGTAACTTTTTTCTCAAACAGGATTATTAAGAGGTTCGCAGAGAAATAATCTCACCTGGTGTGCATCTATGTGACATGTGGGGGTTTCCCATGGGGAGCAATCCCCGGGGCATTACTGACGGGACGGAACGCCGGCGACACCGGGCCTTCCCGGGGAGGAATTAAAAATGGCAAAGAAGAGTATTACTGTTGCAGTTTTGTTGTTGCTGGGGTTCTTTCTGCTGGCGGGAGGGCTTTACGCTCAGCGGAAATACACCATCAGGCTCAACGAAAAAACCTTGAGGCTGGAAACCATGGAGATAAACGGGAAGGTCTGGGTTCCCCTCCAGGATGTTTCCAACGCCCTGGGAATTCGCTACAAGGCCGATGAGGAAAAGAGTATAATCGATCTGGAAGCTCCTGCCAACTTTATTGTTTCTCCCCGGTTTGTAACCAATGATGATAAGGTTCTTGACAGCCGTTATTATTTCAAGCTGTCCTATGCCCAGGGGAGTTTTTCCATGGATGTCCTGGTTAACGGCAAGAAGATTGGCACATACAACGCAGAGGCGGATGTGGAAATAACCCGTTATCTCAAGCCGGGTAAGAACACCCTGGAAACCACCTACCGCTTTATCGGCGGTAATTCCGGGTTTTATTTCGCCATACAGGAGCTGACCCCGAGCAATGAAAGAATCAACCTTGACGAGATGGACATCATCTATACCGAAACATCCTCCCGGCCCAGAACCGGGAAGAAAGCATTCAACATCGATGCCCGCTGAGGCATCCCCGGAAGTGATATTCCCCTCCGCCGAAAGGTAATTTTGATCCCATGGTTGCTGATGACAGGAAAAAACCATTGGCCCGATTCCTCCTGATAGTTCTGGGGATTCTGGTTCTCCATGGCCTGATTATTATTTATCTTGGCCGGCAGGATCCTGCACCTTCCACAGGTGATGCTGATTTGTCCCCTGCATCAGCCGTTCCCGCAGTGCCGGTAATGCCCGGTGATTCCCCCCTGCCCGGGAGGATTGACCAGTATATGCCCCCCATATTGACCCCGGAAATGGAGGAGCTTTACCGTAATATTGAAAACAACCGTTTCGATGATGCAGAGAAGTCAGCCCGGGCAATACTTGAGGGGGATCCCGATAACAGCCGGGCCATGGTTGCTCTGGGGGAGATTCAGGAACGCCGAGGAAATTTGCGGGAATCCCTGAAAACATATACCACGGCCCACGGGATTCGTCCCGATGATCCATGGCCTCTGGAGCGGATGGCCCGGAACTGGATGCTTCTGGATCGCCCTGACGAGGCCTTGAAGTGTATAGCCACCATCGAAGAAACAGGCAGGCTGGATCCCTTCGGCCAGGGCCTCAAGGCGGATGCTTATTTATTGCAGGGAGCCGGCAGAAAACAGAAGGGAGATCCCCGCTGGCAGGAAGATGCCCGGATGGCCGGTGAAATTATCATCCCTCTGGTTCGGGACAACCCCCAGTGGGAGTTTCAGGTGCTGGCGGGGAACCTTCACCTGCTGACAGATCAGAAAAAACAGGCGGTAAAAGCTTACGAGAATGCCATCAGTTCTGGGAATATTTTTCCTTCCACCCGGATTGATGTGCTGATGGCCCTCACCAGTCTGTATCATGAACTGGGTGATAACGAAAAATCTCAGCAGTATCTCAACCAGCTGGTGGCCTTTCTGGACAACTGGAAGCCCCGGGAGTATTCCCGGAGTCTTTACCTGCGGGAATATGCCCTGGTATTTCAGGAAGTGATGCTGGGCAGTGAAGTTCCGCCGGGCAGGATGTTCACTCACCGTCGGTATTACCGGGATCTTTACCGGGACAGGCTTCAGCTTCCCCAGGTGGAGGTGGATCAGACCCTTTACATTCTTTCTGAAATGGTGGACATGGAATGGGACGAAGGGATTGAAGTCTGCATCGAAGAGGTGAACGAATATATGAGCCTGGCCCATGGCCCTGATTATCCCGAGTGTTTCTTTAACAAGATGGTGAACCGCCCCATGCGTTATCTTACCGGATATGTCCGCTTCGGCGATGTTTATCGGAAATTCGGCCAGAATGACAGAGCCAGGGAGTATTATGAAAAAGCCCTGAAGATTTCCCCGGGCAACAGGGCAGTGATGAAGAGAATCCAGCTTCTGACACCGGTGGCTCAACCCTGAGAAACCAAAGAAGACTTATGTCATGGTTGTTATCAGGGGAGCTCTTTTCAGTAGGATTGTTGAAAAAAGGTTAATCAGCAAAACCTTGAAAGAAAGGCTTCCTCCAAGATATCCCCCAACAACTCCCCCAAAAAACCTTGCAATTTTTATTCTTTTGCGCCGTGTTCTTTGAGCAGGTCCACAATCTTGGCGTGTTTTTCTGCGATGGCGCATCCCAGGGGGGTTTCGTCAAACTTGTTCTTCACGTTTATCTGGGCGTTATTGTCGATTAGTTTCTGGATGATGTCCCGGTGGCCGGAAAGGGCTGCATAATGCAACGGGGTGGCATCATATTTGTCCCTGGCGTTGACATTGGCAAGACGGCTGATGAGGAGATCCACCATATCCAGGCGACCGAATACCACTGCCATACGCAGAGGAGTATAATCATTCTCATCTCTGGCGTTCACCAGAACCGGGTCTTCATTGAGAAGGGATGTGACCCTGTCCAGGTCACCTTCCCGGGCGGCCTCGTGGATCAGCTTGACGGATTTGCCCGTATCTCTGGGTTTGAGCATCCGTATTATCTCTTCGTTTTTTTCAATTTCTGCGGTTTTTAAAGGAGTGACCCCATAAATATTTCGAATTGATTTATCGGCTTCGTGGATGAGAAGGATCTCTACTGCTTCACGGTTTCCGGTGATGGCGGCATAATGAAGAGGTGTGGCGTCAAACTGATCCTGGGAATTCACATTGGCGCCGTTTTTCAGCAGGATTCGGGCTGTTTCCACCTGGCCGGCAATTATCGCCTGGCGAAGGGGAGTGTGTCCCTCCCGGTTCTTGTAATTTACCAGAAGGGCATCATGTTTGAGAAGCTCTTTTATCCTGTCAATATTACCGCTTGAAGCAGCCTGCAGAATTTCATCCACCTGTAATCACACTCGCATTTTCTTCTTTGTCCTATCATAACTTAAACACAACCTCAGATCAAACCTTTTTCCATTTATAATTCTTGGGTCAGCCAAATAAAAAAAGCCCCCTCTGTCACAGGGGGGAAACGGGAGGTCATTCCACGTTTATTTTGTGGGTTTGCCGGTCAGTTTCTGTGTCAGGCAGGGTTATTTTCAGTATTCCCTTGTCAAATTTGGCCTTGAGGCTGGCAGGATCCACCGGGGACGGCAGTCGGACACTTCTGGTGAAACTGCCGGAAGAAAATTCCCGGTAATAATAATCCTTTTCTTCTTCCTTCTTTTCTTCCTTGTGGGTGCCACTGATAGTCAGCAGGTCATCCCTCATCTCGACTGTTATGTCTTCCCGGCTGTAACCCGGAAGGGATGCCTCCACCACGAAATTGCCCTGGTCCCGATAGACATTGAAAGCAGGGACACCAACTTTCATTGTGTCAAGTCCCTGGAAGAAATCCGTCGGGAATCCTTCAAAAAACCGGTGGAGAGCTGTCGGGGCCGTTGTTGTGTTTTTTCTTCTGGTGGGTAAAAGACTCAACATAATGATCCCTCCTTTAACTTGGTTGTTAAGATAGTTTACACTACCTTTGTAAATTTTCTTTATATCTACTTGTTTAGATGCAGAAACTGCAAAAAAGATTCAAATCTGATTATTTATGATCAGAGCGTGTCTTTAAACTATCTGACATTCTCAGGCAGACCTTCCGGACAGGTGACCGGCTTTGGCCCTTCCGGGAAAGGAGTCTTCCCGAAGCCCTCTCATTCAGGAGGTGAGCCGACGCCAGATGAGAGGATGAACAGAGGGCTGACGACATGCCGGGAGGGGCAGGCCGACTTTGAAGACAGGCCCTGATCAGCTGAGTCGAACTTTCGTCTGGCAAAAAGAATCCATGAAAATAAAAATATTATGCCGGGAAAAGGGAAGAACCATCACCCCGGAAAAATATGACAAATAAAGCTGGCGGACACTGTAGATTTAAATCAGAACGAGGTATCCATGGTCAGGACAATTCAATATACAAGGGGTTCAGCCAACGGCAGTGGTCGTCTGGGAAAATTCACCCAGGAAGAGAACATATTTCGAATTATAAAGAACCGACAGGGGTTGAAGCTGTTGCTGGCCATGACTGCCGATGAAACCGGGGCTTACCCCGGCGGGACTCATCCCAGCACTCTGGCATCAGATATGGTGGGGGAATTTTTTAAATCCGATTTCCTGCTGAATCTAAAAAAAGATGACGACGACAGGGTTATCACCGAGGGGATCCGGGAATTATTCAACCGAATTAACACGTTGATTTATTCTCAAGGCTTAAATGAAGGCCAGCACGTGAAGCTGTCGGTGAGCCTTGTCCTGATGGTGGAGGACACCCTTTACGCCGGCCATATCGGCACCGGCAGGATACTGCTGATGCAGGGAAACAACCAGGAACAGCTTTCTTCTGACAACTCCTGGCTGTCCCGGGCCATCAAGGAAGGAAGGCTGACCGTTGACCGGGCCAT
>CAYNGH010000185.1:0-6183 GCA_964396845.1 uncultured bacterium
GATCCAACGAGGTTCAGGCATACCTGGACAAATACGTGTTTGGAATGCGCTGGGACGAAGAGGACATCCCAGTGATCAATCCTTCTCCCGACCCTTCTCTCGACCCTTCTCCCACCATGACTCCCGTCAACTTTACCCAGAGATTTCCATTTTCTGGTGATCGACAGGCAGAGGAATATCCTCATACAGCTCTTTATAAGACCGCAGTTTACGACGACGGCGCCGGCAACAAGGTCCTCTATGTGACGGATCCTGACCAGGGCAGTGTTTTTAAGATTGTCAACGACGGCGATGTGGAGATATTCTATCAGTCGGATTATGTTGACACTACCAGACAGGAAGGCCCCGGATACATCTGGCCCATAGGAATTGCTGTTGACAAATCAGGCCGGGTATATGTTTCTGATGCTTACTATGGACAAATCCTTGTTTTCAGCCCCAACGGAGAATGGATTGCCAGCACCGAGATGCTGACAAATAACAAAACCAGAGGCCGCGGTGCTGCTGATTCCATTGCTGTTTACGACAACGGCACCACCCAGACTGTTTACTTCAACGACTACAGATACATTTTCAGGACCACCTTCAACGGCGAATCCTTTACAATTCCAACATTGTGGAAGGAATATAGCTCCAGCTATCCTACTTACAATTACCTCACATCCCTGGCAGTGGACTCTTCCGGAAACGTGTATGTGGGAGTGCTGGAAGAATATGATTACCTGGATGCTAACGCCCATGAAGTCAATGGTTATTATTACAATGCCAGGATTGATAAATTCGCCTCGGGAGGAGCCATCCTGAACAAAATATACGGTTCGGAAATGGAAGGCGGTAACTTCTATTTTGTGACTGCCCTTGCCGTGGACAAGAATAACAACCTCTTCGCCGCGGACACCAATTCAGTATTCCGGTATGGATCAAAAACCAGTTCCTCAACGGATTCGGTGAGCCGTATAATGGAGTTTGACGCCGACGGCAACTATATCACCAAGTTCGGCCAGTATGGACAGGGATTCCCCTACATCTACCTTGAAGATCGCCAATACAACGAAGACGGCGAACTGACCCTGCCCATGGGTCTGGCGGTGGATCAGGATCGCTCGGTTTATGTGAGTGATGTTTACGGAGTCAGCATCCAGAAGTTTGTTCTGGATCTGGAAACCGACCAGTAATATCACAACCATTAGAAGCTATCGAGGGTCTGTCATATGGCAGGCCCTTTTTTTTACCCTTAAATAGCTTTCTGCCGGGACGGCATAGAATCGATTCATCCCCGGCAACCGGCAAAGGAATTCCAGGTTAGAAAATGAATTTAAAACAAACCGCATCTCCTGAAGATTGATAACCCTCACGAGGATGTGGATTATCCGAATGTTAAGAATATCAGCCGGAGCAATGCATTATGAACAGGGTTGAAGAAAAGACAATCAAAACAGGGGCATTGACAAATCCCCATTCCCTCTCGGTGGAAGAAACTGCCCGCAAGCTGGGAACAGACCTGGAAAAGGGCATGTCGTCCCAGGAAGCAAAGGAACGGATAGAAAAATTCGGCCCCAACACCATGGAGCCGGAAAAATCGGTTTCTCACCTTGAGGTTCTCATAAAACAGCTTCATAATCCCCTGGTATATCTTCTCTTTGCCGCGGCGGGAATATCTTATTTTACCGGCCATATGGCAGATGCGGTTATTATTGCTGTGGTGGTGGTGTTAAATACCATACTGGGTTTTGCCCAGGAGCTAAAAGCAGAAAAAGCCCTGGAAGCCCTCCACAAGATGTCCGCTCTTCATGCCCTTGTGATAAGGGATGGCCGGGTTGTTAAGATTGATGCATCGGATGTGGCCATAGGGGACGTACTGGTTCTGGAAACCGGAGAGAGAGTCGCCGCGGATGCCAGGATAATCGCCTCGGAGCAGTTGGAAGTTGATGAGTCGGCTTTGACCGGAGAGTCGGAGCATATCCACAAGACCCCGGAAATCCTCGGTGAAGACACAGCCCTTGCCGACAGGAAGAATATGATCTGGATGTCCTCCCCCATAACTTCAGGCCGGGGCAGGGCCGTGGTGACCGCAGTGGCTATGGATACGGAAATGGGCAAGATTGCAACCCAGGTGAGATCCACCGATCGGGATTCGACTCCGCTTCAGAAAAAAATGGAGAAGCTGAGCCTCTATCTGGGAATCGGCGGTGTCGGCCTCTCCTTTGGAGTGTTTCTTTTAGGGATCCTCAAGGGTTATGAAACGGTGGAGATGCTTCTTTTTGCCGTTGCCGTAGCAGTATCGGCAATACCCGAGGGACTCCCTGCAGTGATCAGCATCACCCTCGCCCTGGGGGTTCAGAGGATGGTTCAGAAGAACGCCATTGTCAGGAGTATGCCTGCAGTGGAAACCCTGGGGTCAACCACGGTGATCTGCTCCGACAAGACCGGCACTATAACCTGCAACGAAATGACCGTCACCGACATATGGACTCCCGACGGACACTGGAATGTTTCCGGCCCCGGATATGAACCTTCCGGGGAGATCCTGACCCGGGATAACAACAATAGTGTTGATCTGGCCCGCCTGCCCCTTAGCCTGAAAAAGATTCTCACCATCGGCAAGCTGGCGGGAAATGCCCGGCTGAACCAGAAGGAGGGGAGATGGATTGTGGAGGGGAACCCCACCGAGGGAGCACTTCTGGCAGTTTCCCTGAAGGCGGGAATAGACTACGAAGAACTGGGCTACGGCTCAAGAATTGCCGAGATACCCTTTTCCAGCAAGGCCAAATACATGGCGGTCATGTATCCCGGAAGGGAAGAAGAAACCAGTGTCATCCTGGCAAAGGGCGCTCCGGACCGGCTGTTGAACTTCTGCTCCCACGTAATCAAAGATGGTGAAGTGATCCCTCTGGATCAGGATGCAAAGGATGAAATCAGAAAGATTAACACGGATTATGCAGACAGAGCACTCCGGGTGGTGGCAGGGGCTTTTCGCAAGGTTCCTGCAGGGACTCAGCTTACGAAAGATACCGCGGAAAATGAACTGATATTTGCTGGGTTATGGGGACTGATGGATCCTCCCCGGCAGGAGGCGAAAGAGGCAATAAAAGCCGCCCAGGAAGCAGGGATCAAGATTGTCATGATAACCGGAGATCAAGCCCCCACCGCGACGGCCATCGCAAGGCAGGTGGGCATATCCTCCCAGGATACCCAGGCAGTCCCCGGCAGGGACATTGACCATATGGACCAGGATCAGCTGGCGGATGCCGCCCTTTCAAAAAGGGTTTTTGCCAGGGTTACTCCTTCCCACAAGCTGAGAATCATGCAGGCCCTGAAGAAACGGGGACATGTGGTGGCCATGACCGGCGACGGGGTGAACGATGCTCCTGCCTTGAAAGGGGCCGATATCGGCATCGCCATGGGCAAGGCGGGGACAGAAGTGGCAAGAGAAGCTGCGGATATGATCCTTGCCGATGACAACTTTGCCACTATTGTCAAAGCGGTGGAGGAAGGCAGGGTGATATTCTCCAACCTGAGAAGAACCGTATTTTTCCTCCTGACAACCAACCTTGCGGAGATTCTTATTCTGGGTCTTGCCCTCTTGCTGAATTATCCCATTCCCCTGACCGCAGCGATGATCCTGTGGATTAATCTGGTCACCGACGGAGCCTGCACCATTCCTCTGGGAGTGGAACCCAGGCATTGGAATGTCCTCAAGGATCCCCCCAGAGATGTCAGGGAAGGAATAATCAACCCCTACTTCCTGAGAAGAATGATAGTTCTTTCAATAGTAATGATTGCCGGGACCCTGATCCTGTTTCGTTATGAAATGGGAGTCACCTATGCCGGGCATGCCAGCACCATCGCCTTTACCACTCTGGCAGCTTTTCAGTGGTTTCAGGCTTTCAATGCCAGGGCTACCTACAATTCCATATTGTCGGTGGGGCTTTTTACCAACGGCTGGCTGATCCTTGGGGTTGCCGTGGCGGTGGTTCTTCAGCTCTTTGCGGTATATACAACAATGGGACAGAACCTGTTCGGTACTGTCCCGTTGTCCCTGAATGACTGGCTGATAATTCTGCCTGTTACCGCTTCCATTGTGGCGGTGGATGAGATATTCAAAAAACTGAAGCTTTACGGCAAAAGATAAGGATCTTTATTTGCCCGACTTGGGGCCGTAAATGATTCCCCTTTCCGGTTCCATGGTGAGGATCTGTCCCGGGAAGAAGGCTTCCATGGCGTTGGGAACTCCCAGAATGCCGGGGATTTCGAAACGTTCACAGAAGAACTCCCCATAGGAGCCGTCGCCACCCTCCTGGGAGATGATCCCCCCGGCCCGTTTTGCAATGGACACAAGGGAATCTTCCACCCGCTTGACCACCAGAATATCCCCCTTGTCCAGGCAGTTTATGGCATCTTCTGTACTCCGGGCCAGACATACCTTGCCGGTGACGTTTTTCATCGGCCCCACCCCGGTCCCCCTGAGAAACACGTGCCCCAGCACCTCCACCTTGATCATGTTGGTGCTACCCTTGACCATTGCAGGGATTCCCGCAGTGGTTACCACCAGATCCCCCGCCTTGACAATTCCTGAAGCCAATGCAGCTTCGTTGGCGTTTTCCAGCATCCTGTCGGTGTCCGGGGTCATCTCCACCAGAAGGGGGATCACACCCCAGGAGAGTTTCATCCGCCTCTGGGTTTCCGGTGAATAGGTGATGGCCAGGATGGGTGCGTTGGGCTTGTAGCGGGATACCAGCCGGGCAGTGCGTCCGGAATCGGTGAGAACAAGAATCCCCCTGGCGGACAGTTCCTCGGAAATGTTGCAGGTGGCCTCGGAGATGGAATCCACCACGTTATGATGGGAGGGATACCGGGGATGGGGGGATTTTTCCATCAGGGCTTCCGTGGAGAGGCATATCTTGTCCATGGTTTTGACGGCTTCCACGGGGTATTTCCCTGATGCGGTTTCTCCCGACAGCATCACGGCATCGGTTCCGTCCAGCATTGCGTTGGCGATGTCGGTCACCTCGGCCCGGGTGGGGATGGGGTTACGAATCATGGAGTCCAGCATCTGGGTTGCGGTGATGACAGGCTTGCTCATCTGGTTGCACTTGCGGATGATCTCTTTTTGAATCAGGGGGACCTTCTCGATGGGGGTTTCTATCCCCAGATCCCCCCGGGCTACCATTGCCCCGTCGGCAGCGGTGAGGATCTCTTCCAGATTGTTCACTGCCTCTTGTTTTTCTATTTTGGCGATTATGGGAATAAACCGGTCGTTATCCTCGAGGATCTTCTTCAGCTCCCGGATGTCCGAGGGCCTCCTGACAAAGGACAATGCTATGAAGTCCACTCCTAATTCCATTCCCAGGGCCAGGTCTTCCTTGTCCTTGGGAGTAAGGGCGGATATGGAGAGATCCGATCCCGGAAGGTTGACTCCCTTGTTGCTGGTTATTCGGCCTCCGATTTTCACCCGGCACATTACCCGGTCTTCTGCCACATGATCCACCTCAAGATGAATCATCCCATCGTCGATGAGAACCGGTTCCCCGGGTTTGAGATCCCGGGCCAGCTCTTCATAGGAAACATACAGGAGATCCGGCGTCGAATCCACCTTCTGTCCCGTCAGGGCGATAATACTGTCTTCTTTCAGCATGAAGCCGTCGCCGGGGATCTCCCCCAGGCGGATCTTAGGCCCGCAAAGATCCTGAAGGATGGCAACTGTTGAGCCCATCTCTTCTGACACTTCCCGGATTCGATGATAAACTTCCCGGTGGCTTTTGTGGTCGCCGTGGGAAAAATTGAGCCGGGCCACATCCATCCCCGCGTCGATGATTTTTCTTAATGTATCCCGATCCCAGCAGGCGGGGCCTATGGTGCAGACTATCTTTGTCTTGGTCATATGTATGCTCCTTGTCGTTTTTCTTGTAGTTAAATCATACCAGGGAAGATCCTCCCTGATGAGTCTTTCTTTCCGGTATGCCGAATAAAGGAAAAACCCGCCGGGGAAAAAAACTATTATTCAAGGCTGGCAGTTATGCCCCGAAGGAACAATGAAAACCGACAGAATCTTTTTTACATCAATCTTTATGGTTGCCCTCAATGCCGCCGTGGCTTATGGTGCCCTGCCGGATCTGCCCAGGCAGGAGTTGTGGGTAAAGTTGGTGTCCATGGCAGTAGGGCTGGCGGTGATATACGGCTTTT
>CAYNGH010000186.1:0-6054 GCA_964396845.1 uncultured bacterium
GATTCCTTCCTGAGCAGACCCAGTTCACAGGCCACGTGAAGAAATACTCTTCCGGTGGAGCCTTGCTTGCCACCATAACCACATCGGGGCAGGCATTTGGCGAACTGTTTTATCCTGCTTCAATTACCGTGGATGAATATGACTTCCTGTATGTGGGAGATACCAACCAGAATGATGGATGGCTGTTGCCCGATACCACCGATGCCCGGGCCCGGGTCATGAAGTTTGACCCCGATGGAGCCTTTGTTACCCAGTTCGGCCAGTATGGCGCACCTGGTGATTACTATGGCGGTTATCCAGCAGGAGCAAGTTCCAGGCGAGCCGGCGAAGGGGAGTTCACCACTCCCAGAGGAATCGCCGTGGATTCAGAAAAGAGCGCTTATGTGACAGATCCCTTCGGGATGTCATTGCAGAAGTTTGTTCTGGATCTGGAGTCAGATGAATAAGGGATAATTCTTTATCCTTGTCTGTATAGAAGCCCGGGGGAAACCCCGGGCTTTTTCCATGGGAACAGAAAATAAAGGTTATTGGCCCTGCCGGGAGAATTTACCAGTGGGTTCGTCAATTTCTGGAGGTGTTTGTCTTGCAGAAGGATAGAATTATCATCAACAGGGCAGGGATGTTGTTTTTAATCCTGATGTCGGCAGTTCTGGGGTTGCTGTGGGCAGGTTGTTCCGATGGAGGTTTTAAGGATATTTCCATCATGTCCATTCAATTGAACCCTGAAGAAGTTGCAGTTGAAGCCGGAGATATGATTAAGGTTTCCGCCATCGCCATCTTTTCCAACGGCACAGTTGGGGATATATCCTCCCAGGTGAAATGGTATTCCACTGATGATACCACGGCTCGGGTCACAGACAGGGGACAGGTGTGGGGCATATCAGCGGGAGTGGCGGTGGTAGTCGCAAAATATGGCGACACGGTAAAGAAAGTTCTGGTCAGCGTGGATGAAGCACGGCAATTCAAGGGAGCAGATTTTGTCTTTGTATCCAACAGCACTGATGACACAGTGACAGTGATTAACAGGGGCACCGGTGAGGTTTCCAGCACAATTCCCGTGGGGCCGGGGCCGGCAGGCATGGCCCTTTCTCCGGATTCCCGCTTTCTTTATGTGGCTAATTATGGATCCGGCTCAGGAAATACCCTTTCGGTCATTGACACCGGGGATCTCTTTGGAGGAGCAACAACAGTTCCCTGCAATAAAGCTCCCTCAGCCCTGGCGATTTCTCCCGGCGGGGATATCCTCTATGTGTTCAGCCACAATCCCTCGGGAGGTTTCATATCGGCATTTCGCACAGACACCCTTCAGAGAACCGGGATGACCTTCTCCACTTTGTCAAAACCTGTGGGAGGGGTGGTTTCTCCCGATGGAAAACGGCTTTATGTTATCTGCGCCGGGGATTCTTTCCGGGAAAGAAACCTGTGGATTTATGATACTTTTATTCCCGGCGGGATGCCGGAGAGATATGAAACCGGCGGGATTCCTTCATCCATGGCTCTTTCCCCTGACGGTGAAAAGATTTATATCGCCGGAATTGATGACCAGGGAGGCTTTCTGGCGGTAATTGATCAGCAACGTAAATTCCCCGGCCCGGTTAAAATTTCCCTGGAAGATGAGCCGGGAGAGATTGCCCTTTCATATGATGGAAAACAGCTTTTTGTTGCCGGTTATGATGCCGGCGAAGGAGATGCCCTGTATGTCTTTGATACCGGGGATTTGAATCTTGAGCCCTTGAAGGTGACGGTAACCCCGGGGCCATACGGGGTGGCTGTGGACCCCGGCGGTAATATTGTATATGTTACCGGGTTCAATGCCGGCGAAGGGAACGTTGTGTCCATGGTGGATACTCAACATCCTGATGCTTCGGTTACTGAAACTGTAGCCGGAAAGGGGCCTTTTGCAGTGACGGCTCCCATCATTGTAAGGCAGGTTGAGAATATTTCCCCCGGGATAAAGCCCTTCTTCGGGCCATAAGATTGATTGCCGGGCATGGATTAACCCGCCGGGAACAGTTGGAACAGTTGGAATAGTTACAATGAATTTGTCTTTTTAGGAGTTATTATGTCACAGGATCGGCCTGTTGCCCTTATAACTGGTGCTTCCACTGGAATCGGCGCAAATTTTGCTCTTCAGCTGGCTCCTCTGGGTTATGATTTAATTATTTGTGCCCGCAGAAAAGAAAAGCTGGAAGAACTCTCCGCCCGGATTATTGATTCTTATGGCGTTGAGGTGGAATTGATATGTTTGGATCTCTTCACCAGGGAGGGGATAGAAACGCTGGAGCATCGGATTGACCGGTGTTCTCGCCTGGAATATCTGGTGAACAACGCGGGATTCGGCACAGTGGGACATTTTGACCAGGTGGAATTAAAAAAGCATCTGGCTATGATAGACCTGCATATCAGTGTTCCAGTTCGCCTGTCATACAGGGCCATACCTTTGATGAAACAGCGGGGACGGGGTCGGATAATCAATGTATCATCCGTGGGAGCTTTCATGCCTTCCAGCCATGGAACTATTTATAATGCCACCAAGTCCTTTCTCAACAGTTTCTCCACATCCCTGGCCATGGGGCTGGAAAAATCCGGCATAAAGGTTCAGGCCCTATGTCCGGGGCTTACCAGAACAGATTTTCACTTCACCGATGAGTTCAAAGGCATCCGGCTTCACAGGAGCAACAACCTGATATGGATGGATCCGCCGGAAGTGGTGAGCTGTTCCATTGACAAAATTGAAAATACCCGTCAGATTATAGTGATTCCCGGTGTGGCGAACAAGATTATTGCAGGGCTTCTGAAGAATTCTCTGACGGGCTGGTTTCTGGCCCGGGCATTATATGACAAATAATGACAATATCTCTGCCCCTGTTTATCGGTTTAAAAATATCTGGCATTCTCCGATAAATCTGCCGGCTGATGACCGGTTATTTTATTTTCCGACAGATGTCAATAGAATCATGAATTAATTGTCGGGTTATTATTCTAAATTAATCTGTCATATTTTCAAGTCAATCCGGAATAATCTGTGAATATAATCATTAGAGAGCAGTTTGCCTGAAAGAATATCCGGTTTGATTCTGGATTTTATTTTCTTTTTAAACTGCTGTTTCCGAGGTGATTCCATGGAAACTGTCCAGGACAGGCCGAGAGTATTTCACATTGATGACGATGAAGATTTTCTGGAGTTGTTTGCTATTACCTTTGGAAACTGGCTGGAAATTCATTCTTTTAATGACGGCCGGAAAGCTATTTTGCAAATGGATGCATCTTTGCCGGATGTCATTGTCACCGATTATGAAATGCCTGATTATAACGGCATAGATTTGTTAAATGACATTCGCCGGTATGATGAGTTTATCCCGGTGATATTCTATACTGGCCAGGGCAATGAAGAGATAGCCAGGGAAGCATTTATCTCCGGAGCATCAGATTATTTTACCAAGGATCTTTTTGGTTTTGTTCACCGGGAGAAGTTTGTCAACGTGGTTCGTCGGGCCTGCAGAACCCGGCAGGCGGAAATTGAACGGCGCAACAGCGAAGCCAAATACCAGAGAGTTTTTGAGAATATCCGGGATGTGTATTATGAAACTGATCTGGATGGGAAACTCCTGGAGATCAGTCCGTCCATTGAAGAAGTTTCCAAGTTCAAGAGGGAAGAGCTTATTGGCCGGTCGGTAATCGATCTTTATGCGGACAAGACCTTCTGGTTCAATGGCGTGGCTGATCTTCTCCAGCATGGAGAATTCCGGGATTATGAGATACCCTTGAAAGACAAGGACGGCAGGCTGAAATGGTGCTCCATAAACGTCAAACTGATACTGGACAAGGATGGGACCCCCTGCAAGGTGATAGGTTCCCTTCATGACATCACCGAAAGGAAAGAATCAGCCAGGGAACTTGAAAAAATAAAAGCCCTCCTTCTGGCGGCCATTGAAAATTCCCCGGCAGGCATAATTATTGCTGATGCGCCCCAGGGAAACATTCGAATCGCCAACCGGGCAGCCATGGCAATCCGGGGGAAATCCCATGAAATTATCACAAAAAGCGATAATCATAAAGAAGCCGGAGAAGACTGGTGGATTCCCGGTCATGTTGACGGCGATGAATCCGGTCATAGAGATATCCCCCTGACCCGAGCCCTTTTGAACCGGGAAGTGATCCGGAACCAGAAGGCTGTTATCCGGGGGACTAATGGAGATTTGCGGGAAATCCTGGTCAGCGCTGCCCCGGTATATGATTCTGACGGCACGGTAATTGCCGGGGTAGAGGTCCTGACCGATGTGACCGATCAAAGAGAAGTGGAAGAGAGCCTCCGGGATTCCGAAAGCCTTTATAAGTCCACCATTAATGCCCTGTCTGACGGCATTCACATGATTGACAGAAATCATCGGATCCTTATGGTTAACGATACTCTTCGTTTCTGGTGCAGGGACCTGGGGCTGGATGACCAGCTGGAGGGCAGGGATCTTTTTGATGTATGTTTTTTTCTTGGAGAAAGGGTCAGGGAAGAGTACGACAAGGTGTTCAATTCTGGCCGAATAATGGTAACCCGGGAAAAACAGTCCATCAAAGGGTGTAAGATTTTTACAGAAACTACAAAGATTCCCATATTTGATGGAAAAATAGTGAATAAAATCGTTACGGTCATCCGGGACATCACCAAGACAAGGCTGGCCCAGGAATCGATGCGGGCAGCCCGGGACAGGCTAAGGACAGTGCTAAGGACAATACCCTATCTCACCCTGGTGTTGAAGGAAGATGGCATTATTGAAGACCTTTATCCAGGGAAATCTGTATTTTTTAACCTGCCGGAAAACAGTTCCATTGGAGCATCCCTTTTTTCATTTCTTCCCAGGGAATATCATGATGTTTTCAAGAATGCAATTCAGGCAGCAACAACAAGAAAAGCCGTAGAAATTTGTATTGACAACAACCAGAACCGCTTTACAATCCAGATGCTCACATGCAATCCAAGGGGCAACCGTAAAATTATATGTCTTATAAGGGATGTGCAATAAACTCCTGTTTCACTTCTGGACATAAAAAGATATTTCCGGCCTTTTTCCGGATGTTGTGATGTAGAGGAAATCCCGCCTTGATAGGAATTTCCTGGTTGACTATGAAACTCTCCGATAATGTTTACATTTTTTTTACAATATTCGTATTGATATGACTTTCTAACCGGGTTAAAATGAAGGAGTTTCCGGGATATCCTCTGTGGGAGAGTTTCCCCGGAATTGGCTGATTACATAACAGATGGAATAGAGGCGGGTTCATGGACAAGGGAAGAATTGATGAAGGTCCCAGGATTCTGGGGGATGACAGCTTCACCATGGATGACTCCTATTCCAGGCAGGATGCCCTTTTTGATCTGATAACCGCAGAGAACACTCTGGATGATGCCAGGGACAACCTGGAAGTGATTCAATCCAATATTCGGGAAGATGAAAATCTCATGGACGCCACGGCACAGTTTCTTAGAATATTCCGTGCTCAAGAAAATCCAGATACCCGGGAGATTCAATCCCATTATGTCATTATCGGCAATTCTCTCAAGCCAGGAGAAAGCCGAAAAATGGCCACTGATGAGTTTATCAGTCTTATCATGGTTGAAAACAGTCCTGCCTTTGCCGTATCTGCCTTTCTGATTATCAGGTCCCATCAGAAACCCAGTGAATCCATCACCGGGGCCACCAGAGAGTTCCTCAGGCTTCTAAAAGCTCGGGACAGCCAGGAAGCTGATTCCGCAAAAACTCACTTTGTCATTATATCCAACAGCCTTCGTCCTGGTGAATCCCGGCAATATGCCACCAGCCAGATGCTCAAGCTGATCCGGGCGGATTACTGCCTGGAGGCTCCAGAAGTTGGCCGGTATTATCAGATGATCGATCAATCCCTCAAGCCGGGTGAATCCAGGGGTGAGGTGACCACTCAGTTCATAAAGCTTCTGGGGACACCCCGGGGAGCTTCTGATGCTGCAGTGAATTTCCGGCTCATCAGGGCCTGCCAGAGGGACGGTGAATCACTGATGGATGCCATCGGGCAATTCAATCG
>CAYNGH010000187.1:0-5985 GCA_964396845.1 uncultured bacterium
TATTACATCATTTGGATATGTTTGTCAAGGGGAGAGGTTTTAAAGCGCATGGTTGTAATGTTATTGTCACATCTGCCTGCATACTCCACTTGTTGCAAGGATGTAAACCCAGAGGGATTAGATCCGGGAAAACCTCAGCTGACCGCAGGCTCCGGCGATATCAACTCCCCGTTCGTTCCGGAGGGCTGCCTTGTGGCCAAATTTTTCAACTTCTTCTTTGAACCGGGTGCGTTGCCGGGGGGAAGGCCGTCGATGGGGAAAAGATTCCACCGGATTGAGGGGGATCAGATTCACCAGCACGTGAAGGCCCTGCAACAGATTTCCCAGGGCCTGAGCTTGTTTCTGGGAATCGTTCACCCCGGCGATGAGTATATATTCCATGGTTATGCGGTTGCCGGTAATTGATTGATAATAACGGCATGCATCCAGAAGTTCCTCCACAGGATGACGGCGGTTGACGGGCATGATTCTGTTGCGGGTTTCGTTGTCGGGAGCGTGAAGAGATACCGCAAAACGCATGTCCAGGCCTTCATGGGCAAAACGCCGGATATACTGGGGGATGCCCACAGTGGAAACCGCCAGCCTTCGCATGCCTATGGCTATGCCGTTGGGTTCATTCAGGAGCCGGACTGCCCCGGTGAAGTTTTCATAGTTATCGAAAGGCTCACCGATGCCCATGACCACCACGTTGTGAATTCTGCGTCCTTCCCGGCGAAGGATTCTCTGCATGAAAACCACCTGGTTGACAATCTCTCCAATGGTAAGATTGCGAGCCAGGCCCAGTCTTCCGGAATCACAGAAGGCACAGCCCCGGGCACATCCCGCCTGGGATGATATGCAGGCGGTGCATCGGCCATCCCGCTGTTCGTCGTAATACATCGCCACTGATTCAATAAGATGGCCGTCATAGGTGGAAAAAAGAAACTTGTCGGTGTTTCCTTTTTTAGATTTTACCCGCTCCACCAGAACAAGGGAATCTATCTTCACAATCAATTGGAATTTATCCCGGAGATCCCGGGAAAGATCCGTCATCTCACAGAAGGCTTCCGCGCCCCTGGCATATATCCAGCTGTAAAGCTGTCGGCCCCGGAAGGGTTTCTCCCCGCAGGACATGGCAAACTGTTCCATCTCATCCCGGGTCATACCCACAAGGCTTTGAGATGGGCGGTGTTCGGGGCTGTCGGTTTCTTTTCCGGTGTTCTTCTGACACATCAGCCCTTCAAGGCTCCCTTGGTGAGGCCTTCCACAAGGAACCGCTGGAAGGCAAAGAATATCACCAGAATCGGCAAAGCTCCCACAATGGCTGCCGCGGCGAACTGGCTCCAGTTGGTGGAAAAAGACCCCGATATGAAAGCCCGCATCCCCACCGCCAGGGTGAACTGCTCCTCGCCGGTCATGACGATGGAGGGGAAAAGGAAGTCGGCATAAGGGCCGATGAAGTTGAATATGGTCACCACCGCCAGAATCGGCATCATCAGAGGCAGGATTATCTTGATGAAGGTCTGGGTCTTGGTGGCGCCGTCGATATAGGCGGATTCTTCCAGCTCCTTGGGGAGGCCGTCGAGATAGCCTTTGATAATCCATGTGTTGAAGGGTATCCCTCCCCCGGCATACACCAGGATCAGTCCCGGCAGGGTGTTTAGGCCGATGGCTCCCCCGGTGGCATTGCCCAGAAAAAGCAACAGCTTGTATATGGCAACCATGGCCATGGCAGGGGGGAACATCTGGATTATAATCATAGTAGCCAGCCCCCACTTGCGACCGAAGAAATCCATCCGGGAAAAGGCATATCCCGCAGTGACGGTAACCACCAGGGCCAGCAGAGTTGCAAAAGTACAGACAATCAGGGTGTTCTGCATCCATGTCCAGAATTTGGTTTCTGTGAACAGCCGTTGATAGTTGTTCAGGGTGAGTTCCCTGGGGAAAAGCTCCCGGGAAAACAAGGATCCGCCAGGCTTCAGAGATGCCCCGGCAACCCAAACCACGGGGAACATGACACATCCCAGGGCAAACAGAAGCCCTAAATGCATGAAGAACAGCTTCACCTTCTCCCTGATTGTCAGCCGGGTCTTTTCCATTTCATCTCCTTTTAATCACCTTAATCAACGATCCTCAAAGGCCCCCGTCAGCTTGAAATTGATGGAAGACAGGGTTGCTATGAGGGCAAATATGAACACCGCATAGGCGCAGGCCTGCCCGAACTGGAACAGGTTGAAGGCCAGCTTGTAGGAATAAGTCACAAGAATATCCGTAGCGCCGGCTTTTGACCCCATAACCGTAGGCCCGCCTCCGGTGAGGAGGTAGATGGCGCCGAACTGGTTAAAATTGAAGGCAAAGCTGGATATGATAACCGGTAGCATTGCGTTACGAAGCAGAGGCATGGTGATGGAAACAAACTGCTTCACCGGCGAGGCCCCGTCAACCGAGGCCGCTTCGTAAAGCTCCCGGGGTATGGCCTGCAAGGCTCCCAGGCATATGCTCATCATAAAGGGAAACCCCAGCCAAATATTGACCACCAGCACAGACACCTTGGCCCAGGTGCCGTGATCCAGCCATGGGATTGGTCGGGAAAAGTTTAGAAACTGAGTCAGAATAAGGTTCATTGCGCCCATGTCGGAATTCAGGATCCCCTGCCACATAAGCACAGTGATAAAGGCAGGGATGGCCCAGGGGACAATGAAAAGAGTGCGGTAAACGTTTCTTCCCTTCAGGTGAGGATTGTTAAGAGGAATGGCCAGACACATCCCCACAGTCACCATCCCCAGAACACTCAGAAAAGACCAGACCAGGGTCCAGAAGAATACCCTGGTGAAGGTCTGAAACTCTGCCCCGGAGATAATCCGATAATAGTTTCGAAGCCCTACAAAATCAAACTCCTTGAAGTGGAACAGGGAATAGTTGGTGAAACTGAGGTAAAAACTGTAAAGATTCGGCAGAAGAGTGAGAAACACCATCAGAACCACAGCAGGGGTGATGTATATGTAGGGCAGATATCTTTCGCTCCGGGCGGATTTCATTAAATCTCCTTTTTACTCCATCATAATCCGGATATCTTCCCGGATCCGCTCCACTGCTCCCGGCAGGACATCTTCCGGCTCTTTGCCCTGCACTATCACCAGTTGCAGAACTTCGTTGAGAGGCTCCCACACAGCATTAATGGCAGGATGATTGGGCATGGGGGTGCTGTAGTCCACCGCCCGGGCAAACTGAAGAATCGCCTGCTGATCCGCTATCAGCTCCAGAGTGTCGTAACGGGTGGGTATCCGGCCCGAGGCCAGGCACATTTTTTTCTGATTTTCCGGCAGGTTGAGATGATGCATGAATTCCACCGCTAATTTTCTATTGTTGACCAGTTTGTTCATTATGACTCCCTGGACTCCGAAAAAAGGCTGGGGATGCTGGCCGTTGGAAAGAGGGGGAATGGGCATCACTCCAAAGTTAATATTCTTCTCCCGAAGATCCCCCATCATCCAGGGGCCGTTCAGACAGAAGGGCATCAGTCCGTCCATGAAGATACCGCTCATCATATCGGTGGTGGCCCCGTTGGGAAGAAGATCATGCCGGGTCTTGAGATCCTTGAGAAATCTTATCCCCTCGACGGTTTCCGGGGAGTTGAGTTCAATCTTGTTAACGTCAATCTCGTTGTTGGTGGTGCCGAATATTCTGGCTCCGTATCCCGATAGATATGGCCAGGCAAAATATGAATTGGTAGCTTCGAAGAAAAATCCGAACCGATCCCGGCCCCTTCCTTTGTATTCAAGGGCCTGTTGAATAAGATCCTCCATTGTTTCCGGGGGGACAGGCACCATATCCCTGTCATATATGATGGCCAGAGTTTCCATGAGCATGGGCAGGCCGTACATTCTGCCCTGATAATACATGCTCTCGAGGCTTTTAGGGTTGTAGCTGTCCCGTTGCTCCTGAGTGAACTCATCGGGCCTGAGGGGTTCGATTATATCCGCGGTGGCCATGGCCCCAATCCAGTCCTGGGGGCCGATCATCAGATCCGGGCCTTGTCCTGCGGGGGCGGCAATCTGGTATTTTATCTTCAGCTCATTGAAGGGAACCTTGACAATGACAACCCGCCGTCCTGTGACCGAGTTGAATTCTTCGGTAATCTGCCGGAGTACCAGAAGCTCCTGATCCCCGACTCCCGTCCAGATGACCAGATCCGGCTGAGGGCCGGTATCTCCCTGGCAGGAGGTGAGAAGAACCAGCACTGCAAGGGTCAGCATTATGACGGCGACAAACTTCTTCATTAAAAAAACAACACTGCCTAAAAGGTTATCATGGGATTCTCCGGATACTGCCAATCTCCTCCCCTGCTGATAATACTGATACTCCCGCATGTTTACAATCTGTTAACAAACCTTCACTGTTTCCAGGGAAACATTTATGATAAAATAAAATAGGCATTGATTTTACCTGTATAAATTATACTTCTGGAGCACTGCATGAACACAAATCAGATCCCCGGCGGAAACCCCGGCAACGGGGCTGTGAATTTTTCCCTCACCCACAAACAATCCATTGAACAGGTCCACCCCCTGTTTCATCAGGAAGCCCACGAGATTGACACCAACAAGGACAGCTATCTTTCTGATACGGAAATTAAGGACTATCTCAGGGAGCGGCAGATCCTGCGGGATCCGAAACTCTACGATGTCGATGAGAAGAAAATCATCGAAGAGTTCAAGGTGACCCTCCAGAATGAGGCCCTGCCACAGGCAATAAAATATCACTCCTACGAGGAAATGGTATCTGAGATGCAGGAACTCCAGACTCAACATCCCGACCGGTGCAAGATGTTTTCCATCGGAAAAAGCCACGAAGGCCGGGATATTTGGGCTATGAAAGTGACAAAAAATCCCGGTGACGATAAATCCGTCGGTGATAAGCACGCAGTATTCATTAACGGCGCAACCCACGCCAGGGAATGGATTGCCCTGGAAGTCCCCCTCTTTGCCATGAAGTCAATGATAGAAAACTACGACTCGGATCCCCAGATGAAACACCGGGTGGATAATGCAGTGACATATTTCGTCCCGGTAGTCAACCCCGACGGATATACATACAGCCGGGAAGTCAACGCCTGGTGGCGCAAAAACCGACGGCCCATATATCAGGATGCCTGTGATATATCCAAGGGACAAAATAATGTCACCGCCGATGAGTCGGGATACAACATCGCCCCCACAGGTGAACCGAAGCCCAAGGGAATCGGAGTGGATCTCAACCGGAACGCCTATGACGGCAACCCGGAAAACCTTCACATATACCGTCCCCCCGGCGACAACCCCTGCTCCACATGGGACGATTACGGCGCGTCGGATCGCATCAGCTCCGATACATACCGAGGCCCAGAAGGAGCCTCGGAACCCGAGGCAAAAGCCCTGGTGGATTTCCAGATGAACAACATGAGCATCAAAGGCTCCTTGAATTTTCATTCCTATGGCCGGATGATTCTTTACCCGCCGGGATATACCCACGGCAAAGTAGGCAACCACGAAGAATATGAAGCTGTTGCAAAAAAAATGGCTGAACAGATAAGAAACGCCGACGACAACAAGATTAACTACCGGGTGATGAGCGCATCACAACTTTATCCCGCTACCGGCTGTTTTGATGACTTTCAGGAAAAACAAGGCATCCTGGGAATGACCGTGGAACTGGGACGAAGCTTTGCCCCGTCAGAATCGGAAATTGAACCCATCTGTAATCGACTCCTGGGTGCCCAGATGGTTTTAATCGATCACGTCATCGAAAACGGCCACAAAATGCGCATCCCAGCATAAAACCTGGGAAAACATGAAACGTGCCCCCCCTTTTTGGAAAAGGGGGCACTTTGGAAGTGCCCAATATGAGTCGGGACCCATTTTTAAAAAATGGGGAAAATATGATTCGTGATTGTCATGATCCTTGGGATACAGCTCTCGGGCCGTGGGGCACTTTGGAAGTGCCCCCATTTGGAATGGGGGAACATGA
>CAYNGH010000188.1:0-5974 GCA_964396845.1 uncultured bacterium
CCCCGGTATATCTTCTGGAAATGTTCTTTCTTTCGGGCCACTTCCTCGGGGGAGTTGAACTGGTAAAAAAGCCACATGATGCCTTCCTTCAGCTCATCTCCCGTAATATTGGCGGGCTTGAAATTCACATTATACCAGGCGTAGTTGTCCCAGTCTTCGCAGGTGATCCGGCCCTGTTCCTTCCACCGGCGGTAAAGCCGGGTGCCGGGAATGGGGCATACGATGGCAAAATCCACATCAAACATATTGGTTTCCCGGATAAATGAGTGAATCTCCCGGAAAACATCTGGGGTGTCGTGATCAAAGCCCAGCATGAAAAGCCCCATAACCCCAACCCCCCGGGACTGAATCCGCTCCACTGCCCAGCGGTAATAGTCGATTCCTGTTTTTTTGTCAAGAAACCGGGCCTTGCTACCTGCCACTTCCCGGAGATTCCCCATATTCAGAGTTTCCAGGCCGATCATCATAAGCACGCATCCCGACGCGGAAAGAAGCTCCAGCAGTTCTTCATCCTCGGCCACGGATATGTCGCAGTAGCCCTCCCAGCGGATCCCGCAGGGAATCATTGCCCGGAGGAGTTCCTTGGAATAACGGTGATCCACCAGCATATTCTCATCGGCAAAGGAAATGAAGGGCCGTGGATAAAGGCTCTTAATCTTTTCTATCTCCGCAACCACCTGGCTGGGAGATTTCTTGCGATACACAGGGCCGTAAACCTCGTGGATGCAACAGTACTCGCACTGATGAGGGCATCCCCTGGTGGCCTGGATAGTTATCTTGTTGAACCGGGTTATGTTTTCGATGAGATCGAACCGGGGCATGGGAGAAAGGCGCAAATCGAAACATCCCGAGGATCGATATACAGGCCGGGGATTCCCTGCGATAAAGTCCGCCAGAAACCGGGGGAATGCGTCCTCCCCTTCGCCGATAATCACCGTGTCCACATACTCGCCGGCCTCGTCGGGAAGCATGCTGGCATGAAGCCCCCCCATCACCGTATGGATTCCCCGGGCCCGGAACTGCCCGGCGATTTCATAGGCCCGCTTGGCCTGGGAATTAACTCCCGAAAGGCAGACCAAGTCGTAATTTTCCATAATAAGAGGCTGCATCTGATCCCTGGTGACATAATCTTCTTCGATATATCTCACATCCCAGGTTTCATCAAAAAATCCCCCAATGGTAAGAAGCCCCAGGTTTGGCATGAACTCCACATCCTCTATCTCAACAAAGGTGAGGATCTCCATCAGTTTCTGGTATATGTTGTTCAAGATGTTATTCTGCTGGTTGCTCTCGGAGCCTCTGGGGCTGATAAGGACTGCCTTCCGCCGGGTCTTGCCGTTACCCCCGGCAGATTTTCCCGTTTTGGGCCAGTGGGAATCCTCGGGATCCAACAGAATTTCTCCCCCGGCTACTCTGACTTTCTTGCTTCCTGAGCCCAGACTGGGACGGTAATGCCCTGCGGTGGAGGTGGTCACCACGGGAAGATTGGGATTTATCTCTTTTATGCGGTCGTATATTTCAGTGCCTTCCCGTGAAAGAAGGCCGATGTCCAGGGTTACCAGGACCACATTTTCTGCAGGATCTGAAAGAAGATTCAAAGCCTGGGCGCAGTCGCCGGCAAAGAGGGTGTCATAACCCTCCCGGCGGAGGATCTCTTCTGCGTCGTTTCTGATTGCATCCTGACTGCTTACAAAGAGTATGGTTTTATTGGGGTTTTCGGCTCTATTCATGGGCGGTCACCTCATAATCGAGGGTTCGCAGACCGCCACCCATGCAGTAGGACAGCCTGAGGCTCAATATGTCTTTGTTCTTTACCTCGATGGGTTCTGCCGGAAGAACCAGGGGAGGATTGAACCAGTTGCTGGGGCCGCACAGGATGCCGGGGCACAGCTGGGTGACGGAGTAAATCTTGATGGAATTGACAATGCCGGGGCGGTTCGCCTGAATTTTCATGCCCACTTTAACCTGTTCTGGATTTTTTCGGGACAGGTCCAGGGATTGATAAATCACAGCCTCGGAAAGATTCTCCCTGGTTCTTCGCACTTCGCCGGTTTCAAAAAAAGGCAGGGGCAGGGTGAAACCGCAAAAATCATAGTCGGTTCTGCAAAGCATGGCAAAATTGTTGACCCGGCAAGGTATGATACGGCAACCGGGAGCCATGGTCCCCCCAAGGATGCTGTTCATTGCCTGAACCTGCCGTTCCTTGATGAGGCCCGTGTCCAGCATCTCGCATATGATTACATCGGCCCCGGAGCATACGTCCCGCTGGCAGGCATCTCCGTTGATGATGTTAATCCTGTTGTCCAGTCGGTTTTTCCTGATGAAATGCCGGGCGTAATCCGTCAGGTGAGGGTCAATTTCAACCCCGGTGACTTCACCTCCGGCCCTGGCAGCAATCATGGAGAGAATCCCCGTACCGCATCCCAGATCCAGGACCTTGTCGCCGGGCTTCACCGTCTGTTCAATGGCCCGCCTCCATGAGTCCATCCGGGGATCCGAAAGCAAATTGTAGTGATGAATGAAAAGCAGGCAGGGGGCGGGTTCGTCAGATAGGGGAAAATAAGGGGGAACATAACTTGTTTCCAGTGACATTGGCCTTCTCCTCCAGTGGTGTGCTGGACGTCAGAAGTTCCAATTCCAGTTTCCTTCCGGAATTGACTGTAAACTTGACTTCAGCTAAGTTTAATCTGCGTTCTTTGATATACCAGAATTATTCTCATTATCCTTCACCGGGATGGAGAAAATCCTTTTGCATATTGCGACGCTTCCGTCAATAATATACATTATTTTTTTGCCGGGATCAATATCAAAACAGGATTCTGCTGTCAACAGAAGAAAATTATATGGAGTGGATTTATACATGCAATCCCCCAAGAGTCCTTCGAAAAATAATCAGGAGGTTTAAAACATGACGGTTTCCGTTGATCAGCTTCTGTCAAAGGCAAAGAAACCCAGCGAAGATGCCCTGAAAATGCATCCTTTCTACACAGGCAAGATCCAGGTGATGCCCAAATGCTGTATCCGGGATTTTGACGACTTCGCCATCTGGTACACACCGGGCGTGGCGGCCCCTTGCCGGGACATAGCCAAAAACCCCGAGATGGTCCTTCAGCATACCAATAAAGCCAACATGGTAGCGGTGGTGTCCGACGGCACAAGAGTCCTGGGCCTGGGGGACATCGGCCCTGAAGCGGCGATGCCGGTGATGGAAGGAAAAGCCCTTCTCTTCAAATACCTGGGCGGGGTGGACGCATTCCCCATTTGCCTGAAAACCAAGGACCCTGATGAGATCATCCGAACCTGCAGACTCCTGGAAGGGACTTTTGGCGGGATCAACTTGGAGGACATATCCCAACCCAAATGCTTCCACGTGCTGGACACTCTCCGGGCCGAGGCGGAAATCCCCGTATGGCATGACGATCAGCAGGGGACCGCAGCGGTCACCGTGGCGGGTCTGTTCAACGCCCTCAAGATAGTGGGCAAGCGCATTGAAGATGTGAAAGTTGCCATGGTGGGAGCCGGAGCTGCCAATATTGCCATTGCCCGGGTAATGGTGGCCGCGGGCTTTGACCCATTAAAAATCATCATGACCGACTCAAAGGGAATCCTCCACAAGGGACGGACTGAGTTGAAGGAAAAATACAAGGAAAAATGGCATATCTGCCAGACCACCAACCATAAACAAGTAACCGGCGGAATCCCAGAAGCCATGAAAGGATCCGATGTCCTCATCGCCCTTTCAAAACCGGGGCCCGATACTATTCAGAAGGACTGGATCCGATCCATGGCCGGTGAACCCATAGTCTTTGTATGCGCCAACCCGGTGCCGGAGATATGGCCCTGGGAAGCAAAAGATGCCGGAGCCCGCATCGTTGCAACGGGACGTTCGGACTTTCCCAACCAGGTCAACAATTCCCTTGGATTCCCGGGAATATTCCGGGGAACCCTTGATGTGATGGCAACCACCATCACCGATGAAATGTGCATCGCCGCGGCGGAGGAGCTGGCCCGGTGCGCCGAGGACAAGGGCCTTCATGATGACTATCTCATCCCCACCATGAGCGAATGGGAAGTGTATCCCAGAGTTGCGGTGGCAGTGGGTATGAAGGCCATGGAACAAGGCGTGGCCCGCCTGACCATGACAAAAGAAGAGCTGTTCAACAAATCCTCCAGGGTCATCAAAAACGCCAGGGATTCTGTCCATATGCTGATGCATGAAGGATTGATACCCGACTATCAGGAATAATTTGCTTACCGGAAGTTTTTTGTCCGGCGGATCCGGGGAACTGGAAATCGCCGGATTTTGTTGAAAAAATATAATAACAATCGAAAGGAATGATAATATGCCGGATTTTCCGAATCCCTTCAGTGGAATGGTGCCTGATCGCAAACTTACAAAAGGAGAGCTGATCCGGGCCATCCGCCTGAATCTCGCTGCCGAGGAAGAAGCAGTTCAGCTCTACATGGCCCACGCCGACGCAACAGATAATCCCCTGGCAAAGGAAGTCCTCATCGACATCGCCAACGAGGAGAGAGTACACGCCGGCGAGTTTGCCCGACTGCTCCATATTCTCACCGGCGATGAAGAACAGTATATGCAGGAGGGAGCCGAGGAAGTGGATGAACTGGCGGCAAGACTAATGGGAAAAGAGCCGGGAGAATCAACCATCGGTTCTTTAAAGGAGGAATAGATATGTCCAACAAATACCTGTCCCGCTCCGATGCGCCCTTTGGCGACGAACTGTGGGAAATGATAGACCAGACCATGAAATCCTCTGCCACACCCCAGCTGGGAGGCAGAAGGATACTCGATTTGAAAGGGCCTTTCGGCTTCGGCCTGAAGACCATACCCCTGGGAGAAACCCAGATAGAAGAGGGAGTCACCCTCCCCGGGGTTCTTCCCTTGATTCATCTTTACAGGGAATTTTCCATCAACATTAGAGATGTGGCCTCCTTCGAAAGGGATCCCGTGGCCCTGGATCTTCGCCCCGTAGCAGAAGCTGCCATGTGGTGCGCCCGCAAGGAAGATGATCTCCTGTTCAACGGCACCAGCTCCATCCCCGGACTCCTCAAAATGAAAGGGCCCGGCAGAATGAAGCTGTCATCCTGGGATGAAACAGGAAGCGCCGCATCGGATGTTATCAACGGGATTACCCAACTGGATGCCGGCGGATTCCACGGGCCATATGTGCTGGCTCTGTCGCCGGCCCGGTTTAACCTGCTTTACCGCCGTTACCCCCAGGGCCCAATGACTGAGATGGAACATATCCAATCCATGGCAACAAAAGGAGTGGTAAAGATTCCCTCGCTGAAGTCCGGGGGGATACTCCTGTCGGAAGGCTCTCACTTTGCCAGTATAGTTCTGGGCCAGGATATGACCGTGGGCTTTGTAGGCCCTGCCGACGGAAAAATCGACCTTTCCATATCCGAAAGCCTCGCCCTCCAAGTGATGGTTCCCCAATCCATCCTGATCCTGGAAGGATGACCATAAAGGCAAATCCATAAAACCGGAATAAATGCAAAACCCCCTGCAAAACACATCAGGGGGTTTGTTTGTGTAATAATTGCATAACAATATAAATTGGGGGACTGTTGGGGAGTTATTATAGCTTTCTTGGCGAACCTTTTTCTTGCTCCATTTGAAATGGGGGAATGTTTCTCGGGACCCATTTTTAAAAAATGGGGTTCGTTTCTTGGAGAACCTTTTTCTTGGAAGAAAATGGTTCTCCAAACCTCTCCAAAAAGAACTTCATGAGGGCTTCGCCATTCTGACAGAGTATCATAATATAATAAAGAATATGAAAACGCCCACCGAATCATAACCAACGGCCCGAGGGCCATGTCCCATCGATCATGACAATCCCGACTCATATTGGGCACTTCTAAAGTGTCAAAAAGAACTTTATGAGGGCTTCGCCGTTCTGACAGAGTATCATAATATAATAAAGAATATGAAAACGCCCACCGAATCATA
>CAYNGH010000189.1:0-5958 GCA_964396845.1 uncultured bacterium
CGTAGGCCATCGACTCCAGATATACCTTCGAATACTTCATCATCGGTCTTTCCAAATCTTCAGGGAGAAATCCTTCATCTGATATATAACCCGGCCGTCCACCGACAGGAACCCGTCAGCAAAAAGAACCCGGTTCCCGTCATCCGCCGAAGTTATCCATGCATCCACCGTAACCCGGTGATCCCGGGGAATCACCTGTCCCCGGTAAACCCAGCGATGCTTCATCCCCGGCACCACCGACATCATTGCCTCATCGGTGACGGCCCATCGGCGGAAGGCGACATATTTCATCAGCTGGATCATGGACTCCAGCCCCAGGGATCCCGGTATCACCGGATCCTGATAAAAATGCGCCTTGAAAAACCACGCATAGGGATTCACATCCATGGATCCCCGGATAAATCCCATTCCGGCAGGGCCTCCGCCGGGTATGAACAGGTCAACCCGGTCAATCATCCGGAGCATCTCATCGGGAAAGGGTTCAACTCCAGGGTATTCCATGTTTTTCTCTCCCTGTTGGATCTCCTCGTTTTCGGGCAGATAAATTTTTGCATCCCGAATCCCCACCTGGTTGGCAAGGGCCTCATGGGAGAAAAATCCGAAATAAGTGTTCCCGCGGTAAACTTGTCTGCCTCCTGCGGTCACATCAAAATCATAATGCTGGATAATCATGCCCCCGGAAGAAGACACATTGGTGGAGGCAACTCTGGTCACCAGGGCCCCCGCGTCTCTTCCCACCGGGTGATACTGCACCGCCTCGCCACCAAGGTTCCGGAAGGACAAATCCACATCCCCGGTAAGGGCGGATCCCATATAGGCTGCCAGCCAACCACAAGGCTGAAGGGCCACTTCCAGAAGCACCGAGAAGGGCATGTAATCCTGGCGGTTGGCGTCGAAATACCACTCACCAGGAGGCACATGATACACCGCCTCACAGGTGGATCCGGCCTTCATGACCCAGGGATCTCCTGTCACATTGGTGATCCCGTCGAGGAATTTATATGGCGGCCCCGGCAGCCGGGCTATGACCCGATCCCTGTCAAAAACCCGGTAGGCATCGCCGAAGGCTTCCGAGGGCTTTCCCACCGCAAAGGCAGTGATGCTGGCATTATCATAAACAAGGGACTCCCTGGGCGGGGGGATGGCGGTTCTTTCCACCTGCTCCTGCCACAAGGATTCGATGGAATCCCGGTCTGTCCCCGAGAGTCTTATGGACATATCAGTTATCTCAACGATAGGCTTTCCGTCGGCAAACATCAGAGCATCGGCGATGGCATAAGGCTCGGGGCGGTAGCCCATCTCCTTGATGGTAATCTCATATGCTGCCCGTTTTGTGGTTTCGATGACCTGTCCCCGGCATTTCAACCCGGAGCGCACTTCCGGCACCGGCTCCCATACCGCACCGGAACCAGATTCCGCCACCCAACCCATCCGCAGGAGAAACACCCTGAGGGCATGCATACAGCACTCATACATGAGGGTTCCCGGCATCACGTTGTCATCGGAAAAGTGACATGTAAGGAACCAGTCGTCGGGATGAATGTCAGCTTCTGCCCGGACAAGGCCGATGCCGAACCTTCCCCCTGATGGATCCAGATGCAGAACCCTGTCAATGAGCCGTAGTTTCCCGCCGGGAATGGTGAGGGGTCTGGCCAGGAGAAGATCCTGAAAGGCCGGCCCGAAAGCTCCCGCCAGATCCCCCCGGCGCAGGGATTCAATTTGTTCATCGCTGTAGGATTCAATCTCCATGGGAGTCAGGGTTTTCCAGTCCGCAGGGAGTTTCCCCTCACCGGGCATCAGGTCCAGCTTTGTATGAACTATCCCCTGTCCCGCATCCAGCTCCCCTGAGGTGAAGAACCCGGCACAGCCATCCCGCATGGTCAGCAGGGGCTTCCCGTCAACGGTGCTGTCAAACTCAAACCGGAAAAGATAAGTGTCCCCCTGGCAGAAAAAATGGAGAATCCTGATGTCGTAGCGGATGACCTTCCCAGGCCCCGGCAGAGGGCCATGAAAAGTCACCACGGCATCTAAAAGCCGGTAAACCGCATGGCCTCCGGTCTTGAAGTCGATCCCCAGGTATCCCGACAGGAACAGATCCGCCTGTCCCGATTCAACAGCAATGGCGGTAGGGATCCGACCACCGTCAAGATACCAGCCGTCGGGCAACACGTCATGTTCCGTGACAACCCTCCCATGGCTCAGGGACAGGGGTTCCCCCTGGATGAGCATTATCCGATCCACCAGCATAAGGGGTTCATCGGGAAGCCGAACCCTGGTGGGATGAGAATCGATGGGAGCGAACCGTGGGCCAAGAACCTTCCCCACGGAACCCACGGCAAATTCCATGCACTGCCTCCGGTCAAGGACCGGCCTTTCCCCCGGAGCATGCTCAGGCATCACCGCTGAAAAAGACGATAGTTCCATCCTGCGGCAACTTGAAGTATCGATGCTCCCCAGGGAACCATCACCGGGACACCTACCGGAAAGCACTCCGGGGGGGATAGTTTCCCTCCCGGTCAGCAACTGGGACTGCAAGGCAAGATTCTGTGCCATGGCGCTCGCCAGTTTCCCTTGTAACGAAAGGTATGCCTGATGCGCATCAGATAGGGAATCCTGTGCCCGTATAAAACCACGGAAAAGGGGATCTTCCCCCCGGGATACAGAAACCGGTTCCGGGAGGATGTCCTCCGGGGATTTTCGGGATACCGCCGGCAGGCCCTTCCGTGGCGGAGAAGGTATTGAAAGGGGGCTTGAACCCACAGGGATGGTCAGGGATTTTTTGCCGGCTGATTCTCCAGCAGGTGGCACGACAGCAGGAATGTTCCGGTAAAGGTAATCTAAATTTACCGGCACACCCAGTGCCATCAGGAATGCCAAAAGCTCCAGAAGACTCCGAATCTCACCCCGTCCCGGCACATTAACAGAATGGGCGGCAAACTCTTTATCCTCCAGGATCCGGCGGATCATCCTGGTGCAGGAGTTGCCGGGGCCAACCTCCACAAAAATCCTGGCACCATTTTCGTAAGCCTCTTCAACAACCTGGGGAAAGTCGATGGCATCAATGGCCTGGGTCAGTATGGCATCGGCAGTGGAATCAGAAGTGACGGTATAGCTCTTGCCCCATCCTGTGGAATAAAACCTGATCCCATCAGGAGGTGTGGTTTCATAGACATGAAAATCCCGGTATTTCTCACGAACCGGCTCCACCACAGGACAATGAACCGTGGTGACCCCATGAAGGGGAATAAAAGTACATCCCAGCCGGCGGACCGCTTCATCCACCATCTTTCCCTGACCGCCGATGACCGATTCTACAGGAGTATTTCGTATCAGAAGATATACTCGGGCGAGGCCCTCCAGAGCCTTTGTCACCGCCTGTGCAGGAGCATCTACAAGGCCGATGCGCCAGTCCACCGGTTCCCCGGCAGGAAGATTCCAGTATTTACGGGCCGCTTTGCAAGGCCCGCCAAGATCCTTCATAAAAAGATCCGTGGACTGGAGTTTATCCAGCATCTGATCCCGGTTGCGCCATACTCCCATCCCGAAGAACGAGGCGGTTTCCCCCAGGCTATACCCCAGAACATGCCCCGGAGTGATGCCGAGGCGACTCAGGAGATTGCTGGTCACGGTGCCGAAGGTTACCTGCCCGGCAATTAGGGCGTTGTGTTGATCCGACAGGTTCGCATCAGGGGACTCCCAGAAGAACTCCGTATGCATCTGGGATCGAAGCCGGGCATTGCAACGATCCTGGTTCTCCAGAACATCCCCGTGATAAAGACTCAGCTCCATCCCCATGCCGGGATAGTGATTTCCGGAACCGGGATATGCAAAGGCAAGATTTTTTTCGTTCCACAAGGGCCGGGGAGAATAATAAACAGCGTCGCAACTGAACTCTTTGAAAAGGGATCGGCCATTGATGTTCAGTGGTCTTTTGGGGTTCTCCAGAATAGCTTTTCTGGCCTGTCCGATTATCTCCGCAAGCTCATCCTGAGATCCCGCCACCATGGAAACACACAAATCCCCCTGGCTGGAAGGCTTCCCCCGACGGTGCCACAGGGCCGCCAGCTGGTGAATATCACCGGCGTTCTCCCGGTCAGCCCAGTTGTTCAGCTCCAGAAGACCCTCGGCAATCTCCCGGGGATCCCCGCCCCGGACAGCAAAAAGACCCAGCCCGGGATTGGCCGGAGATGCCGGGGACGTGGCTTCATCATCCTCATAGCCTTCGATTATCGCATGATACGCAGTGCCGTCACTGCCCAAAGCACAGACCGCGGCGATCCTGGCCCCCCGGTCCCGATCCCTGAGCCAGTAATGGCTTTTTTCTGGGACATAAGCCCCACCAGGCAGGGAACCGGGGAATTCCCCCCTCTGCCGGGGAAGAATCCGGTGATACAACGCCAGAATAACCCTCGCCAGGGAAGCCCCACCCGATGCCGCGCCGGCAAGACCCGTTTCACCGGAAGTGCAACCCAGGGCCACCGGGGCATCTTTCCGCCGGGAGGCAATATAATCAATAATCTTTCCATCTTTCAGGATTTTGCTGTCCTGAATCTCAAGGTAGTCGATTCTGCCCGGTTCAATCTCCGAGGCACCACAGGCCCTCTCCAGTGACAGAACAAGGGCATTTTTATCAGGCCCGCTATCAGGAGAACTGCTCGCCACCGAAGCGCCGGTTCCCCGGATCAGGGCATAAATCTTGTCCCTGTCCCGTTTCGCATCGGAAAGACGTTTCAGCACCAGGGCACAGGCTCCATCTCCTGCAGGGGCTGTAGTCCGGCCTTCCTCCATATCCATCAGGCATCCCGACAGGACATTTCGAACATCCCCTGCCATGTCCACAGAACCCACCAGGGCCGTATCGATTTCCCCCTGGCGGAGCTTTTCCACTCCGCAATGAAGGGCTGGCATCATGGAAGCCTCTTCGCAGGACAAAGTGAAACAAGGCCCGCCAAATCGGTATTCCCTGGCAACACGGCTGGCCACGATTCCACCCAGGGCGCCGACGGTGCGATCCGCATTCAGGGGCGGACAAAGAGAATCCTGAAGCTGTCGGATCCATTGATCCATATCCCCGGGGGAAAGCTCCCGTCCCATCTCCCGGGCCCAGCGGGGAGCGAGGTTTTTCAGATGCCAGCGGGTATTGAAACTGGTGGTGTTGAGATCTAAACTTATTCCAATAAACACACCGGAACGGGTATGATCCCCCTCAGCAATCCCCGCATCCATCAGAGCACTACGGGCCGACTTCAGCATGAGAAGCTGTTGGGGAAGGGTCTGCTCCATCTCCCGGGGAGGAATCCGGAACTGACCGAAAGGTATGGAAACCCCGTCCATATAATATCCCGGCACATCAAGCCCCTTGCGAAAAAGCTCCCGAATCCACCGGCTCTTCTCCACCCCGAACCATCGGCCAGCTGAAGCCGGCAGGGTATCATCGATGCCGGGAAGAACCCGCCGGGCAAAGTCACCAGTTCCTTCAAATGGGCCGTAACGGGCATCGATGCCCACCACTGCCACAGGCTCTGGTGTCTGCAGGGATATATCAACAGAGATGGATTTTTTGGCCGTCCCACTATGAACCTCCGGGAGAAACTCCTCCACCAGAAGGTGAGCGTTAATCCCGCCAAATCCAAAGGCATTCACACCGGCCCGCCGTGGAATCCCTTCACCCCGGGGGGCCCATTTCTCCGGCTGTTTTAAAATATCAAAGGGACTTCCCGCCAGGCTGACCTTTTCAGAAGGTGTTTCAAAATTTGCTGTGGGAGGAAGAACCTCATGATTAATGGCCATTATCACCTTGGCAAGGCCCGCAGCGCCGGCTCCCGTCAGAAGATGCCCCACATTGGATTTGACTGAACCCAGAACACAAGGGCGATGCCTTGGCAAATCCTCATCCTGCCACAGGGTTCGGCAGGTTTCAAACTCCACACCATCCCCCAGGGGAGTGCCGGTGCCGTG
>CAYNGH010000190.1:0-5850 GCA_964396845.1 uncultured bacterium
GATCCCATCCGCACCACCGAGAGGCGATCCATTAACTCCTCAAGGCTGATGACTCTGGCGTTTTTCAATTTGGCCAGGTCCCGGAAAACATGATCATAAGTCTGTTCCCGGCTGTCCTGGAGGAGATGCTCCCGGCTGTCCAGTTCCTGATCTGATATCCTGCGGGCGGCGGACTCCACCTGTCCGATTATGGATTCTTCCGATGCTCCGCCAGATTCCTGGTTCGACAGCTGAATGATATTCCCCATAGAGGGAGAGCCTTCCCCGAACATGCCCCGGATAACAAGACCCTGTTGTTCCACCTGCCGGGCGAGGGCTTCCATCCGGCCTGTCACAAAGGTTGCCGGCAGGTGCATCATCACCGATGAGCGAAGCCCCGTGCCCATATTGCTGGGACATGCGGTTTTGTATCCAAATTCTGTGGAAAAGGCATAATCTGCCAGCCGTTCAATCTCATCATCAATACGATTCAGCCGAAGCCAGCATTTCTTCATTTCAAGCCCCGGACATATCACCTGGAACCGCAGGTGATCTTCCTCGTTGACCATGATGGACTCGGTGCGGGACAAATTAAAGGCAAGACCACGCCCTGTGGCCACCTCCACCGCATGAGGCCAGGAGATGACATTCTCCTCCAGCAGGATGGATCGGCGCAATCGATCCATCTCTTCCATCTCCTGCCAGTGGTAATCCTGAAAAAATTCCGATTCTTCTATTATTCCCCTGACCCGGTCAAGGACAGCCTGCTTCTCATCCCGGACAGCCCGGTGAGAAAAGGGAAGCCCGGAGAAATTCCTGGCCAGGCGACACCGTGAAGACAGAACCACGTGGCTTCCGCCGTATGTTATCTCTGTCCACCGGGGAGCATCAACCGCGTTTTTCAACTTCATCCTCCAGATTCCTGATGGTATCTCTCAACCTTGCGGCTGTTTCGTAATTTTCGTGGACAACTTCATCCTGAAGCTGGCCCCGCAGGTCGTTGATGAGCTTCCGGGTCTTGAGATGCCGGAATGCCCGGGCTGGAATCTTTCCCTTGTAATGACCGGCTTTCCCCGTGCGATCACGGTGCGCTCGAATCTGAGAAGCAAAGGATTCATAACAACCGGGACAGTGAAAAAGCCCCTTCTCAAGAAACTCCCGATATGACCCGTCGCAGGTACTGCATTTCACATCAGGGGCCTGGGCCTGGGCCGGCATGATTCCCCCCGGAAGCTGAAGCACCAGCATATGGGGAATACCTCCCGGCGGTGCCGACTTTGCCAGCTGGGCCAGCTCTGGGGGAATCCCCCCAGCAGTGGGTTTTGCTCCCGGTTCTCCCTGGCTGGCAAGCTCTTTGATGGCGCATTCCCGGCATAGGCTGATGGAACGTCCATGGTGATTTATCTGAACTGTTGCAGTCTTTCCACTGCAGGCCTGGCAGAACATAAGTTTATCCCCCTTGTGAGTTTCCAGGTTATTTGTTCCAAGGTGTATTATAACAACGGCAACCCTCCATGTCAAACTGCAGTTTTTCTCTGAAGGATTATCCTTGATATTTGCACTGCTTTGAATTATAATCCCCATAACCACCTTTCGAGGCAGTCTTTTCAATGAAAGCAGTTCTGATAAATCCGCCCCGGATAAACCAGGTGTGGGCCGGTGTTCCCGATATATTCAATGGCCGGGATATTTACCTGTTCCCGCCCCTGGGAATAATGTACCTGTCATCGGCCATAAAAAAACATGCCAGGCACCAGGCAATCCTGATGGATGCCCAGGCGGAGGGCTGGGACGCAAAAACCACTGCGGACAGGGCCATTGCCCATGAACCGGACCTTGTGGGCATCACCACCCAGACCCATAACCTGATTGATGTGTATTCAATCCTGAAGCGACTGCGTGAAGAAATGCCGAGAGTCCACCTGATGTTAGGAGGCGCTCACTGCTGGAGCTTTCCCGGCGAGGCCATCAAACTGGAACCGGTGGATTCCATACTCACCGGCGACGGCGAAGAATCCCTGCCCCGGTGGATGGATGCCCTGGAAGACCGGTTAGATAAGGAAACAGTGCCGGGAATCCGCTGGAAAAACCCCCGGGGCGAAGTTGTCATAAACCCCAACAACCCGCCGTCGAAGAATCTGGATCACCTCCCCTTTCCCGATCGGGACCAGCTTCCATTAAAATATTATTACACTCCCGGAATGAAAGCCTCCCGCACCACAACCATGATCACTTCCCGGGGGTGTCCTCACCGGTGCAACTTCTGCAACACATACCAGCGTTACAGCACCCGATCCCCGTCAAGTATCGTCGATGAGATGGAGCACTGCCGGGATCAATACGGCATCGGGGAGATTCACTTCATTGACGATCTTTTCAACGGCACCGGGGAACGGGTTATGGAGATTGCCCAGGAGATTCTGCGTCGGAATCTCAAGATGAGCTGGGGATTCAAGGCCACCTGTCGAAACAGCTCCCGGGAGATGGTTCGGCTGGCGGCCCGTTCGGGATGCACCAAGATTCATTACGGCGTGGAAACCGGCACCGATGCCGGGCTGGAATCCCTGAGAAAACCCCTCAACACCGATGAAATCAGGGAAGTTTTTCAGTTTACAAGAGAAGAGGGGATTATCACCGTGGCATATATGATGCTGGGAATCCCCCCAGAAAAAACCCGGAAAGATGTGCGGGATTCGATGAAATTCATCAGGAAGCTGAACCCTGATTACGTGGTGTGGGCGCTCATGTCCCCATATCCCGATACGGAAATATTCAAGCAAGGAGTTGATCTTGGCCTTTACCCCGGTGACTGCTGGGATCGATTCATGGCCTCCCCTGCTCCGGGTCATAATCTCCCCACGGTGTGGGAGGAGCATTTCACCAAAGCCGAGCTGATAAGCCTCTTCAAGGAGGTCCACCGGGATTTTTACCTGAACCCCGGAAGAATCCTCAAGACCATATCCCGGATCAGCACCGGAGATGAACTGGCCCGGATACTCCGGGGTGCCCTCGCTCTGCTGAAGATGGAATTTCTCACCGGCGACGGCAGCGGGAGGCTTTGAATTGGACAACTCCAGGGAAAACAAATCCCGGGCTATTCCCCGGCGTCGGCTGGGACGAACAGGACTGATGATCACATGCCTTGGACTGGGGGGAATGGGAGTGATGAACCGCTGCCACAGCCAGGAATCGGCAGTCGAAGTGGTCACCACCGCCATCGACATGGGGATAAACTTCATCGACACTGCCCGGGGTTATTTTGATTCCGAGAAGATAATCGGGCAGGCCCTGACAGAAAGACCCGGCAAGGCTTACATCACAACCAAGACCTATATGCGAAGCGCATCCGGGGCATCAAAAGAGATTGAAACAAGCCTCAGGACCCTGCAGCAAAAAAAAATCCCCTTGATTCAAATTCACCACCTCCAGTATAAAGAGGAATTCGAAAGAATTACTGCCCCCGGTGGTGCAATGGAGGCGATCCGGTCATTTCAGAAACAGGGGCTGATTGATCATGTGGGGGTGTCAACCCACAATCCCCGGATAATATGCGAGATTCTCCAATCGGACCTGTTCGACACAGTACAGATCCCTTTCAGCCCCGTTGAACGGGATCATTTTGAAAAAATCCGGGAAGTGGCCCGACAGCGGGACATCGGTATCATCGCCATGAAACCCCTGTCAGGTGGACATATAAAAAGCGTGGAAGAAGCCCTGGGGTTCATCCTGAGTCACCGGGAAGTGTCCACGGTAATTCCGGGATGCTCCACCACCGACGAAGTCTGCCGGGATGTGGAGGCGGTGTTGAACCTTGGAGAGATCACCGACGAACACCGCCGGGATATAATCCAACAACTCCGGGAAATACCGGACCAGTTCTGCCGACGTTGCCGATACTGCGAACACCGCTGTCCCGAGAATATTCCCATCGCCGATATATTCCGCTGTGAAAATTACCTGATCCTTTCAGCCACATATGCCCGTCAGGAGCACAGGAAACTTCCCCGACACTTCAACCAATGCCGGGACTGCGGAGAATGCGAAAAAATTTGCCCATACCATCTGCCGGTGCGAAAGATGCTCCGACAGGCGGAAATAAGGCTTCGCCGGGGATGGCTGGAAGATGCCGGGGTTACCCTGCTACGAAAAATCGGCCTCTATGACCTGGGCCGGCGGGTTTATTTCGCCCTGGGAGGGAAAATCCCCGATCGTTTTGCCCTGAAGGAAAATGAAGATGACAGTCCAAGAAATTCAAAAGATAAACAACAGGAGGGCCTATGAGTAAAGCTGTTTTGCAACTGATGGATCAACGGGTGATCTTATTTGACGGGGCCATGGGGACCCAGCTGATTGACCGGGGACTGCAGAAGGGAGAATGCCCCGAGATGTGGAACCTGAACCGGCCCGGCGATATTCGGGAAATCCACAGGGCATACTTTGAAGCGGGAGCTGATGTGGTCCTCACCAACACCTTCGGAGCCAGCGCCCCCAAACTGGCTAAATTCGGGATAGAAGACAAAATCGAAGAAATTATACATGCCGGGGTGAAACTGGCCCGGGATGCATGTCCATCCCATGGCTTTGTAGCTGGGGATATGGGCCCCACAGGGCTGATGTTGCATCCCATGGGGAAAGCCACTCCCGACGAGATAAAAAATGCCTACTCACAACAGGCCCGGATACTGGCAGATGGTGGAGTTGACCTGCTGGTCATTGAAACCCAGTATGACATAAGAGAAGCCCTGGCGGGGCTTGCCGGGGCCATGGAAACCGGGCTGCCGGTGTTTGTGACCATGACCTTCGAGAAAAAGAAAAGGGGATTTTTCACCATCATGGGAAACACCGTCAAGGATTCGATGGAACAACTGCAACAAGAGGGGGCCAGTGTTGTGGGGGCCAACTGCAGCCTTTCATCAGGGCAGTTTGTCCAGCTGACACGGGAGCTGGTGGAATGCGCCCGGGTGCCGGTGCTGGTACAGCCCAATGCAGGCCAGCCCCAAATCGACGGCGACAAGGTCACCTATGACGAAAAACCCAAGCAGTTTGTGCAGAACCTTTCAAAATCCGTAGAGGCGGGAGCCGGCGCCATCGGGGCCTGCTGTGGCTCCACTCCGGAGTTTACCCGGCAGACCGCCCACTGGTTTGAACTGGACATTGCCAGAAAATAAAGTGAAAGGCTCACCCCGCCAATGAAAGCCATTATCCTGTGCGCCGGTTACGGCACCAGGCTTATGCCCCTCACCGGGATACTGCCCAAGCCCCTGTTTCCCCTGACAGATAACAGGGTCATTGATTATATCATCGACTCCCTCAAGGGGATTGGCATTTCAGCCCTGGGGATAAATCTGCACCACCTGGGGCATCTGATCCAGGATTATCTGGGAGAAGATACCCACCGGGGCCTGAAACTATATTACAGCCCAGAAGAAGTCCTCCTGGATACTGGTGGCGGGCTTTCAAGGTTTGCTTCTTTTATCGGCAATGATGAAGATTTCATCCTCCACAACTGCGATGTGATAACATCCCTTAAACTCTCCGAGGCCATAGCATATCACCGAAAGAAAAAACCCCTGCTGACCATGGTCTTAGTGGATCTTCCCGGAAGAAACCGGGTCATGGTGGATTCAGAAAACCAGGTTATGAACCTTTCAGCAACGAAAAACCAGCCCCTTCCCCGGGGATGCCGCCTGCTTTACGGCGGCGGGATATGGATATACCGCAGGGAAATTTTCAACTACCTTCCCGATACCCGAGAGCCTTATTCCATAATACCCATCCTGCGGAACCTGATTGAAAAGGAACCCGGCTCGGTCATATCGTATCACGATCCCGGCCAAATCAGCTGGACCGACATTGGCACCCCGGAAGAAT
>CAYNGH010000191.1:0-5844 GCA_964396845.1 uncultured bacterium
ATCTTGGCCGGTATTCTCACTTCCCTGATGGTTTTTGCCCTGTGGGAGGGAGCCTTGCGGTTGGGGAGCAGGCTTTTTCCTGATGAGAATTATATTCAATACCGCCGGGAAATGTGGACCTTGCGCCCTGAGGGCAGTTTTGAGATTCAGGGGGCTGTAGTTCGTTCCAACTCCCTGGGATTGCGGGAAGATCCGGTGGGGCCCAGAGATCCAGATGAAACGGTGATTCTTTGCATGGGGGATTCCTGGACCATCGGCCAGGGGGTTTCCCGGGAGCAGACTTTTGTAAAACAGTTGGAATCGATGCTGAACCGTCATTATCCCGGCAGGAAGATCAGGGTTGTAAACGGCGGGATGTTTGGTTACTCGGTGTTGCAGGGGTATAATTTGCTCAGGGAGCTGATTCCCATATACCAGCCTGATATTGTTATTTTCTGCGGGTTCAACCAGCTGGCCAATCAGGAGTTAGATCTTTATCAGCAGGAGATTGAAGGCACTGATGGAGTGAAGGGACTGCTCAACAGCTTTTATTTTTATCGGTGTCTCCGCAGTGCTTTCAAGGATTCCAGCCCGGAGGAGATTGGCGCAAAAAAGCGGGAGCCTATCAGCCGGAAAAAGGCCTGGGATCTTTATATCCATTATCGGCATCAAATTTATTCCCTGTGTGAAGAGAATGAAATTACCATGTTGTCTTTCAACCATGTTGAGCTTCCCCGGTGTCAGCGGATTCGCCGGCATATGGCCGGGGGAGAGTATCCCCATCCGGTGAAGGAAACTCCTGGAGGAGGGCTTTATGTGCTTCTTCCATGGGATCCCCTTCTTGAGGAGGAAGGGGAGCATATTGACCCTGTGGGGGAATACCGGAATATCTATTATCTAACCCTTTGTCCTTCGCCGGAATACAGCTCCAGGGCAGCTTTCTTTCAGGCTGAAGACCCGACTCATCCATCCTCCATAGGGCATTATGCCATTGCTCAGGTTCTGGCCGGGAGTATTGTTGATTTAAACCTGATAGAACCGGATCAGGATGTGACCCCAGGGGATTGATCGGGAACTTTCTGGATGAGAACAGGCTTATTAAGACCTGACAGCAAGTCATATATAACATACAATAGGAGGATTGCAATATGGATGAAAACAGAAGCCCCAGGACAGTCCTTGTCACGGGAGGCACCTCGGGGGTGGGGATGGCTGTGGCCCGGCGGTTTGCCGGGGAGGGGTGGAATCCTATAATCCTTGCCCGGCACCGGGAGGATCTGGAAAGGGTGAAGGCTGACTTTCACCGGGAAGGTCTGAAGCTGTGGGCATTTCCCTGTGATGTGGGGGATGAGGGCCAGGTGGATAAAACTCTGGATGAAATATACAGGAAGTTTTCTTTTGTAGATCTGCTGGTGAATAATGCGGGGATTGGATTCAAAGGGCCGGTGGAGGATCTTTCCCCCGGGGATATGGATGCCATGATTGCAACGAACTTGCGAGGGGTTTTCCTGATGACCCGCGGGGTTCTTCCTTCCATGAAAAAAGAGCGCCGGGGTTATATCATCAACGTGGCCTCGGGGGCAGCATTGAACGGCATTGCCAATATGGCGGGATACTGCGCCACCAAGTTTGCAGTCCGGGGATTTTCCCTGTCAGTGGCTCAGGAGGCCAGGGATTATGATGTCCGGGTGACGGTGCTTTGTCCCGGCTCCATCAATTCGTCTTTTCACGAAAAGATGGGGGTTTCTCATCCCAGGGAAAAACTGGAGAAGATGATGCAACCGGAGGATATTGCCGACACGGTTTTCCATGTGGCAAACCAGCCTCTGCGTTATTGGGTTTCCGAGGTGATCATGCGTGCATCTCTCATGGGCCGATAACCTGCAGGGAACTTGTGGCCTGGGTAGAAACCAAATATAATCGAATTGCATGGAGGATTGACATGGCTGAAAATAAATCAATGGAAAACAATATGATAGAGAGTCTGTGGGAAGTTTGCTTTAAAGCGTTAGGTTTTCTGGATGAGCTGGATCGCCTTGCTCTGGATTTAAGCACTGCCTCGGTCAAAAAAAATGAGCTGGCAAAGGCCTTTGAACCCCTGATGAAAGAAGAGAAATTTCTCTCCCGCATAGCCCAGGCCCATATGAAAAACCATCGCTGGAAGGAAGCCCTGGAAGCGTACCGCGGCCTCAATCAGGATTCCCTCGAAGTTATCAGGGATATGGGGGAAATTTTCCTGAACCTGAAGGATTACAAGGCTGCATCGGAGCAGTTCACCCGGCTTCTTAAAATTGACCAGGATAGTTCAGTTGCCTGGTTCAAGAGAGCCCAGGCCAATTACCTGATGGGGACGGATCTGGAAAACTCGGTGTTTTATCTTGAAAGGGCCCTGGAGTTAGATCCCGATTACATCGATGCCCTGATGCTCATGAGTAAGACCTGGATTGAGAGATCCGGCAAGAAGACAGATCAGTTTGTCAAGGGAAGAATGTATCAGGAAGCACTCAGGTGTCTGGATCTTGCCCAGAAACAGAGCCAGAATCAAAAATCCCCCATGAAGGAGTTCAATCTTGCCCGGGTGGAAGCCCTCAGGTCCAAGGCTGACCCTATGAACGAAGAGGCTCATCTGGAAAAGCTGGCAAACTATCTTCAGGAAGCAGTGGAGAAGGATTCATCGGGGAAGCTCAAAATCAAGGAGATGGTCAATAACGAACGTTGTTTTGCTGATCTGGGCATAGAGTTTGTGGAAGTGTCCGAGGAGTCTTCGGAAAATGAGCCTCCTTCAGTGCCAGACATCAGGGAAAACATCTCCGAGGATCATCCCCGGCAACAGGGAGGGGATAACTCTTCTTCAAAATACACGGTTCCTCAGAAGATAGGTATGGTGACTCCGGAGGATTTATACGGCGAAGCTAACTGACACCTTTTCTCCTGAAGAGGTTTTGTCCCGGAGAACTTTTGCCCCGGTCATGCAGGGTGCATCAGTTGCATTCAAGCCGGGAAGAAGCTGATTATCCGGGCCAGTTTTTCTTTGTCATCCATCTCCCGGAAGTTGTTGATTTCCTTTCTGTTGGACAGAAAAGATTCAAAATGAGGCTCGATGACCCGGAGGATGTTGGCGAGGGTGGGCAGGGACTGCCGGGGGATTTCTTCCTGGAAGGGGAGCAGTACTTCTTTTATTACATTGGTCAGAAACTGATCGTCAGCTCCCTGAAGAGATTTTTCCAGTACTCTGCTCACCAGGAGAACCCGGTCAGGTTCGTCATCGTGGAGGTTTTTTGACAGCAGTCCCAGGGAGCCGGCAGTTCGATCTGTGCGGGGGAGGCCCGAGAGCAGGGGCAGAAATATCTCGGAAAAACTTTCCATGGAGCTGAAACGGAAGAACAGGTTCACTGCCTTGTCCTGTATTTCCCCGGATCGGGAGTCAAAGCTGTTGATCATTACAATTGCAGTATCTTTTATTATATCCGGGGTCAGTTCTTCAGGGAACCGGTTGATCATTCCCTCGATGGATTTAAGGGCAGCCCGGTGCAACCGGACAGAACCCTTGAGTTCACCTTCGATAATCTTACGACAGGATGCCGACAGCAGGGGTATGTCCTCGGCCTTGCCCAGGAGGCTCAGGGTTGTCAGCCACTGGGGAGCGGTGATGTGGGAGAATTCTTCTTTCTTGAGGTTCAGCCTTGCCATTACCAGGGATTTCTCTCGGGCGGCTTCATCAAAGGGAGTTACCTGATGGTTGAATCTTTCCAGCCGGGCAAAATTTGCCGAGGCGATGGCCCGGATGGCCGGGTCGCTGGAGAAAAGCAATACCACCAGTTCCTGGCGATCATCCAGGGAGGCATTCTTGAAGTGCCGGGACATGGCTTTTCTGAGTTTTTCCAGTCCGGTCTGCTGGTTCTCGTATTTTTCCAGGGTTGTCAGGAACTGATTCTTGTGTTTGGGCTGATTTACTTTTCTTTCATTCTCCCGGCCAGAGGATTCATCTTTTGAACTCTCCGGTTCTGTTTCATTGACAGCTTCATCAGCCTGATTCGTGTCCTGGTCAGCAAGGTTTGTGTTTGCCATGAAAAGCCTCGTTAATGATTAATTTATAATGTATTTTATCAGGAATTGTTCTTTTTGTCCACAGTTAAATTTGTGTGAATATTTATGGGGCAAGGAAGGAATAGATGGAAATCAAATGAATTATGAACTCATCATTGGGGAGTAGTGGTCTTGTTATGGTGAAAAATCACGAAGATGAGCTGATCAACCCGGCGGTCACAGTAGATATTGTAATATTTACAATTCAGGATGATGATTTAAAGGTTCTGCTGGTGCGCAGAAAAAATCCTCCCTTCAAGAACAAGTGGGCAATTCCCGGTGGGTTTGTCAGATATGAAGAACCTCTGGAGGATGCGGCTCTCCGAGAGCTTTACGAAGAAACCGGGGTGCGGGATGTTTTTATCGAACAGCTTTTTACCTTTGGCGATCCCAAGAGGGATCCCCGGATGCGGGTTATCACCGTTGCATATTATGCCCTGATTTCATCAGAAAATTTAGTGGTTCGTCCCGATTCCGATGTGAGTGATGTGCGCTGGTTCTCCACTTATAAACTCCCCAGTCTTGGTTTTGATCATGACAGAATTCTGAGTTATGCCCTCAACCGCCTGCGAAACAAGATCATGTACACCAATATTGCCTTTCAGCTGATGCCGGAAAAATTTACCCTCACAGAGCTTCAAAATGCATACGAAGTGATCCTGGAAAAAAGCCTTGACAAGAGAAATTTTCGAAAAAAGATCATTTCTTCCCATCTTTTGGAGAAAACCGATGAAAAAAGGGTGGATGGCCGGCACAGACCCGCCATGCTCTATCGTTTCATAGGATCTGAAAAACTGATCAACCGTCGTTATAAAAGGAAAAACTCAAGAAAAAACGGCAGTCCCCGGAGCCAGTCCCCGGAAAGCCTGGCCCGGACTGGACCCGGCTGAGGACATTTCGAGCATCTGGAGGTTTTGATGAAAATTCCACCGGGGAGATATTCCCTGATAGTTGACAAAAAAATTTATAAAACCGGAGAAGAACAGAAAACCGGCAGGGATTTTGTTCACTGGATGAGCTTTACCGACGGGACAGAATTTAATCTGGAAACCGAGGAACACCGGCTGGTAGCGGTTAAATTCGACATGGAAATCGAAGTGGATGTGGAAAATAAGGTCCTGCGATTTGGTGGCCCTCTGCAGATCCCCGTTCATCCAGAGATCGAAGAGATGGATTCGGAAAAAGAGAATCAGTCCGGGGTTTAAGTTTTGAGCTTTGACCTCCGGCTCAGGCAGAGGTCATAAGCCGTCGTCTTTCTATTATTTCATCGTAAAGATTCAGCATCTGATTTGTGGTTTTTCTTATGTCGTAATTTTTTCCCATTTCAAGGGATTTCTCTGCCATTTTGATTCGCAGGGAGTCATCCCGGAGGATCCTGTCAAAGGCTTCAGCCATGGCATCGGCATCACCGGGAGGAACCACAGCACCGTTTTCCTGTATCATTTCCGGCACTCCCTTTGCATCCACACCGACTATGGGAAGTCCGAACATGCAGGCTTCGATGATGGTCATGGGCTGGTTTTCTGAAGTGGATGCGGTGGCAAACAGGTGGGATATTTCAAACAGCCCCGAATCCAGCAGTTCCTGATGGGGAATCGGCCCTGTGAGGGTTACCGGGCCTGTCAGCTCTTCTTCCTCCACCTGTTTTCTTATTCTGTCAAGGGCCGGGCCTCCCCCCACTATGAGAAGGCTTGTGTCATCACGGCGAGTTGCAATCTTCCCGGCGGCATCCAGGAGAACATCAATCGATTTTTCCTCGGAAACCCGCCCCACATAAAG
>CAYNGH010000192.1:0-5722 GCA_964396845.1 uncultured bacterium
CAAGGGGGATGGACAGATTGTTGAGAAATCAGGTTTTCTCACAACTGCCGGGCATACTCCTTCTCTTTCGGGACGGCACCAGGAATGCCGGCAGTGGATTATGCGACAGTTTGATGACGGCGGTTTCACTCCACCCACCAGGGATGATCTTTTAAATGATGATTCCCCCTATGGTGAAGTTGTCGAGGAAGTCCTGCATTATCTGACTCATCAGGGAGAGCTGATTTACCTTGATGACCGGGTTCTGTTCACTGATGATCAGCTTTCCCGGGCCAGGAAGATTCTGGGGGAGCATATTTATCACCATGGCCCCCTGACTCCATCAGTGGCCCGGGAGCTTCTTGGCTCAACCCGGCGTTATGTGATTCCTCTTCTGGAATATTTTGATCGCACCTATTTTACCCGGCGGATGAAGGAAGGCAGGGTTCTCTTCAGGAAGAATATACTGGTGGAATAGTAAAATTGAGGGATTATGATGAAAAGTATCACAAGAATTCTTTTGCTGATGATGGCGGTAGTGCTTCTCTCGGGGACAGCTTCCGCCTGGGATAAGACTTATGAATCGGCGCCCCTGGAATACCAGCTTTTATTTTTCCGCAACGACGGAAGGATCTGGATAGTCCTGCCTCCCCGGACAACCCTGGTGGAAGTGTATCCCAGCATAGGCGGTAAAACCGGCTGGGTGAAGGCATACAACAGAGAGGGGAAGGTTCTGGCTAAGGATTACTTCTTCCATGGCCTTGTGATTTCATCGTCCCTTGTTCTGCAACCTTCCATCAATCGGGGATGGTTTGTGGTGAACCGTCATGATGGCACATCGGTGGGGATCTACACTCCCATGGATGCGTCATTTGTGGAGATTGTCAACTCCCGCAACGGCTTTGACGGAATGGTGAGGGTTCTCAATCGCCGGAAGCAGGTTCTGGCGGTCCAGAGCGGTCTGCACCTTGAGATTATCAACCTGAAATAAGCCGGCGGTGATCTTCCGGGCATTGCTGGCATTTTATTCACAGGAGGGATTGCCATGTCGGAGCTCCGCCAGAGCAGAGCAACCAGGGAATGGTTTGTGATTGCCACCGAAAGGGCAAAACGGCCTAAAGACTTTACCGGGACTGCATCCCCCCGGGAGGATATGGAATACTCGGAGAAATGCCCCTTCTGTCCCGGCAATGAAGAGATGACCCCGGATACTGCCTATGTGTATGAAGCTGACGGCTCTTGGCTGGTTCGTTCTGTACCCAACAAGTTTTCTGCATTTTCCCCGGCGGGAGATCGCCAGCGTGAGAACCACGGGGTTTATCGAACCATGCAGGGGGTGGGGATTCATGAGGTGATAATCGAAAGTCCCCGGCATAATGACAGCTTTGTCACCATGAAACCCAGACACATAGAGCAGGTGATTCGGGCTTATGTGAACCGATTCAACGAGGCCATGCAGGATGATCGGATTGAAGCGGTGATGATATTCAAAAACTACGGCCAGAGTGCCGGCAGTTCCCTGGCCCATCCCCATTCCCAGATGATCGCCATGCCCCTTGTCCCTGCGCCTATGCGACGTCGTCTTGATGCGGCAAAGCATTATTTTGACGATATGGGAAGCTGTGTCTATTGTGATATGCTGGCTCAGGAAATACAGGAAGAAGTCAGGATAATCACCCGTAATGATTCCTTCGTGGCCTTCTGTCCTTATGCATCGGGGAGCGCCTTTGAATCCTGGATAATGCCCCTCCGCCATGAGCCTTCCTTCGGCAATATCACCAGGGAGGAGATCCGGGACATGGCATCGATTTTGTCTGATTTGATGAATAGGTATCATTACGGCCTGGGGGATCCCGACTTTAATATCACCATCCAGACTCCCCCCCGGGATGAGAGCAATGACCGCAGTTATCACTGGTATCTGGAAGTTTTCCCCAAGCTGACCAAAACTGCGGGTTTTGAGCTGGGCACCGGCATGCTGATAAATGTTACTCTGCCCAAAGAGAATGCCCGTTTCCTGCGGGAAGTGAAGATACCCGGCAGGATATAACTTGTGCTGTTTGTCATTCCGATAAAAAATCGGCCTGACTGCTTCAAGACATGTGATGGTTGACCATGATGCCCTTTGTGCAAGTTTTGCCAATTATCTGATTAAATTTTGTATCTGGAAGGATGAGCATATTAACAGTTTGTTAAATATTGAAAGGGTTGGCGACATCATCAGAACCAAGAAATGAAGGGGTTTTTCACGGTTCGCGACCAGAAAATTAACAAAATGTTAACAATTTAGAAATAATATGTCAACAGCATTCCCATATAATGAAGTTGAAAGAAAGGGCAGAAAGTCGGGTTTTTCTGTATTCGGGATTGCCCGGATCCGGATAGACCGGCGGGGAGAAGTTCTCCCGATGGCTTTTCTTTGCAGGAAGGTGAACCGCTGAAATGATGGGAACACCCGGCATGGGCAGGATAACTGCACCGGCCCAGGGAGCGCCACCCGCGGTGAATGTTGGTGGAGGCAGGTCGGGAGTCGGTGCCCGGATGCCCATGGGAAAAGGCCCCGGGCCAGGCGTTGCCGGCGGTGCTTCTGCCGGGGCAGTGCTGAAGGAGCAGCCCCTGTTGCGGGCCAATGTTCCCAAGGGGTTTTCCATGCAACCGGGCCAGACCATGTGGGGTCAGGTTGCCGGTCGGAAGGGTCAGTTTTTTACACTGCAGTTTGGAAAATTCACCCTGAGTGCCAGGAGTCAGCTTCCACTGGTTACGGGACAGCAGATTCACGTGGCTTTTGGAGGCCGAACCCAGGGGAATCAGGTAAGCCTGCAACTTTTGCAGACCGCGACATTTTCCAAGATGAGCAGTGAGGATCTTACCCAGGCTCTGACCCAGATGAAATTGCCGGTCAACGAAGGCAACATGGCTGTGGCACGGGGGTTAGTGGAGTTCGGGATACCCCTGACATCTCAGAATGTGGGAGAATTCTCCCGGGTAATGGCGAGTCTGCCGGGGCCTGTGACAACTACGGACATGGCAGCGGCCAGTTTTCTGAAGATGGCCAATGTGCCCCTGACTCCCGCCAATGTGCAGGTAGTGTCCAACTTCATTGCCCAGCATCCCCTTCTGGGGGCCCAGCTCTTTGAGATGCAAAAAGCCCCGGGCAGTCCCGGAAAGGACGATGTCAAAGGGATTCAGCGGGAGATGGAGGTCCTCGAGGAGATTTCCAAAACTGCCGGCAAATACGTGGTTGATCCCGCCCGGCAGGAGGTCCCTGCCCAGGCCAGAAACCTCAGGAATCTGGCCCGGGAGGAAGGAGTGGAGTCCATACGCTATGGGGTGGAAGGCTCTGACATGGAAGATGGCTGGGAGCTGATGCGCCTGTTGCGGGAAATAGAAGGACTCCCCGGCGGAAAGGATTCCGGCAGTCCCATGGCAAGGTTTACAGAGCTTGCCCAGTCTGCCAGGGAAAATCTTCAGGCTCACCACCTCATAAATAGTAGCCGTCCCCAGAGCGATCTGGCCTTCTACTACCTGCAGGTACCCCTTCTGCTGAACCGGGAGGAAACCACCGCAGAGATCCGGATCGGCTACTTCGAGGAAGAGGATCAGTCAAAATGGGTGGATCCGGAGAACACCCGCATCGAGTTTGATGTGTGTACTGACAGCCTGGGGGCCATACATGTGGATCTTATGGTAAAAAAAGGCCTGGTGTATGTGAATATCGGCACCGACAGCGTTGAAACCGAGGAGTTTCTGGGGGAGTTCATCCCACTGCTGGAAAAGACCATTGACGAGATGGGGTATGAACCCCGGCGACTGGAAACAGGATTGATGGAAGAAGGAACAGGACGGCCCCTGATATCCAGGGAAGAATTTGAAAGCCTGGAAAGAATAGATGTTCAGACCTGACGAGGTTCAAGAATCGTTGCAGGATCAGGGAATTCAAGAAGGAGGCGACAGCCAGAGATCAGAAAAGGGCCCGGATGTATCACAGCGATATGCGGTGGGTCTTTCACTGGATCCCGGGACGGGGCTTCCCCGGGTGACATCCCTGGGACGGGGACGGACAGCAGAGAAAATGGCACAGCTGGCCCGTCAGTCAGGGGTGCCGGTCGAGGAGGACCCGGAGCTGGTGGAGAAGATGTTCAAGCCCGGAAACAACCGGGCAATCCCCGCCAGAACCTACCGGTTGATAGCGGGAATTCTGACCTTCATATACCAGGTCAATGAGGCCCGGACAAACCGGCAGGCAGAAGAGGCCCTGGAAGCAATGAAAGGGAACGCCGGAGATGACAGCGGGGAAGAAATCCCCGAAAACGACGCAAATGAAGAGATTGAGCAGGATGGCTCAGAGAATGCATAAGACAGGAACAGGTAACAGGACAGGCTTCAAATAAACCAAAATATTTCTCGGAGGTGGTACTGACCATGATGGAAGGTATGAAAATGGCAACCCAGGGAATGATTGCCCTGCAGCAACAGCAGGAGATTGTTTCCAACAATTTGGCCAACGTGGGCACTGCGGGGTTCCGCAAGGATGTGATGGATGTCACTTCCTTTTCCCAGATAATGGACAAACAGAACGCCAAGCAGGTGGGTTTTTTGCAGACCAGTGGCGGTATGGATGTTGAGGGGATGCTTCACACCAGCACCCGCACCAGCCATTCCCAGGGTTCCCTGAAGATGACCGGAAGCCAGTTTGATATGGCGCTGGATGACAACGGAAAGGGTTTCTTCACCATCCAGACCCCCAACGGCATCCGCTTCACTCGCAACGGAGCCTTCCGGCTTGCCACCGATGGCCACCTGGTGACTCAGGACGGTTCCAGGGTACTGGGGAGCAAAGGCCCCGTCAAGATTGACGGCAAGAGTTTCAAGGTGGACGATCGGGGAATCATCTCGGTGGACAACAAAGAAGTTGACCGTTTCCTGATTACCGAGTTTGACGATCCCAACCGCCTGAAAAAAGAAGGAACCAACAACTTTGCTGCCAGCGACGGGTTCAAGATTTCCACTGATTTTTCGGTGAAGCAGGGATACATTGAAATGGCCAATGTGAACATTGTCCGTGAGATGGTGGGAATGATGCAGGTGATGAGGACCTTCGAGGCCAACCAGAAGGTTTTGAACGCTCAGGACGGCGCCCTGAAGAAATCCGTGAACGAGGTCGGAAAGACCGGCTAAACATATTCAAGCAGTAATGCCAAATTTAAGGAGGTAAACCAGCTATGATGAGAGGAATGTACACCGCGGCCTCGGGAATGATGGCACAGCAGATGAACATTGACAACATTTCCAACAACCTGGCCAACGTGGAGTCAACAGCCTTCAAGCAGTCCAGGGTTGATTTTCAGGATCTGCTCTATGCTCACACCCAGGATCCCAACACCGGAGCCACCGCAGGAAACCAGGTGGGTATGGGTGTCCGGGCTGCATCCACCCAGAAGATATTCACCCAGGGCACCATTGCCCGCACCGGCAACAATTTTGATGTTGCCATTGAGGGGGACGGGTTCTTCCAGGTGACAACTCCCGATGGCAAAGTGGCCTTTACCAGGGACGGTGCCTTCACCCTCAACAAAGATGGTGAGCTGGTAACCCAGGCGGGCTATTCCACGGGGGTCAAGATTCCCAAGGATCATACCAATGTCACAATCAAGCCCAACGGCGAAATTTGGGCAACCCAGATCAACGAGATCAAGGCCAAGCAGATTGGACAGATGAAACTGACCCGGTTCCTGAACCCGAC
>CAYNGH010000193.1:0-1585 GCA_964396845.1 uncultured bacterium
AGTCTTCAGAAAACGGTTCAGATCGTTGGATTTGATAAACTCCTCCACCACTAACTTGGTTTCCACCGAGTTGATGTTCACCTTTCTCTCCAGGGCCTCAAGAAGAGCCTTCTGGGCCACGGGGCTGAAGAATCGGAATGCCTCGTCAAAGCATTCCACGGGTATGACCTTAAGAATTACCGAGGCTTTTTCGAAGGGATCCTTGGCATCGATAATTCCCGATACCACCTTCTGGGCATTTTTCAGGGCATCTGGTTCCATGTTGATTTCCCCTCAGGAATAATTATTATTTTTAATGCTATATTATATATAACGGGAATATTTCCTCCAACAAGAATAACCTCATTGCAACAGTACCGGGCAGGGCAAACAAGCCTGGCCGGTAAATATAACCTTTGATCGAAAGAATCAACACCGGTGAATCAGATAATAGGATTTCCTCCGGAACTACAGAAAGTATCAGTATGAGCCAGGACTATAATCAATATCAACAATATAATCCCCATGACCAGTCCCGGTATGATGAATACGGGCAGTATCAGCCTCCTCCCATGTACCGGGAGGAAACTGCCAGCTTCGAATTTCAGGATGCTGCGGATCCTGATCCACAGTATCAGCAGGAACCATATCCTCAACAATATCCCCCGCAGTATCAGCAGCCGTCACAGCCTCCTCCCCCCGATGAATTTCCCCAGGAGTATTATGACGAATATATCGAAGAAGAACCACGGAAGCCCAAAACCGATAATTTAGCGGGCTTCGGACTCATATTCATGATGCTTGTCATTGTTTTTGTAATGGGGGTCATCCTTGTGGGGTCCCTCCAGAATCCCGGGGTTCTTCCCGATACCGGGGAAGAACATCTGGACGCAACCTGGACAGATCCCGATGGCACCCCTCAACCAGACATATCCGGCTTTCCCGATGATTCTCCTTCTCCAGGAGATGACTCGGATCCCACGCCCTCGGACGACACGACACCGGAGCCAACACCGGAGCCAACGCCGGAGCCAACGCCGGAACCAACGCCGGAGCCAACGCCGGAGCCAACGCCGGAGCCTAAGCCAGATCCGACACCGGCATCATCGCCATCTCCTTCCAGGCAGCCACCTCCCCGGAAACGTTTTCACGGGGCACTACCCGAAGGCCCTCCTTCCATTGAGCGGGCCAGTACTGATCTTTTTGCCGGGAAGACAGGCAAAGCATATGTTATTATAAAATCTGATGTTTTCGAAGGTTCCAGGGCATATCTCATTGATAATTACGTCAATCAATACAGGCCCCTGCAGTTTCAGAAATACACTGATCAGAACAGGTATATGGCAGAGATCCCCCCGGGGGATCATACCCTGAGGATAGTGAAACACGGGTTTTTCACCTTTTCCGCACGGCTTCCCTTGAAGGACGGAATGGAAGCAGAAATCGCAGATCCTCTGGAAAAACGTCCCTGGCTGAAACTGGAATCCAAACCTTCAGACGCCCAGGTATTCATTAACGGATTGTATGCAGGCAACACTCCCCTGCAGGTCAACAATCTTGACGACACATCTTATACTATACATGTCCGAAAAACCGGCTTCAACCC
>CAYNGH010000193.1:1595-5719 GCA_964396845.1 uncultured bacterium
ACCCGGTGACATACAAGATGACCTTTCAGCGGGGGAAGGGGCGAAGCAGGGTTGTCAACCTTGAACCCATTGACGGCTGATGAGAAAAATAAAGGAAGCCAAAGCCGGTTTGTCAAACTGTACTATCTGCTGAGGGTCCTGCATTCAGCCAGAAACTGTTAAAACATAACAACATGTCATATCTAAGAGCCGCCATAATTATCATCACCACCGGAATAGTCGGTGGAGCCATTGCTTTTCTGGGGAACCAGCTGGGCCGGTTTGTGGGCCGGAAAAAGCTCTCGGTATTCAAACTGCGTCCCCGATACACGTCAATGCTCATCACTATCCTCACAGGAATGATGATTGCATCCTCCACTCTCCTTTTGGCCATAATCGTATCGGAACCAGTTCGCATCACTATAATAAATCCAGAACAATACAGAAAAAAAGTCCGCAACCTGGAAGAACGAATTGAAGAACTGGCCAAGATGGAAAAATCAAATGTGGTATTCAAATTTGAAGACACAATCCTGTCGGCAACCATCAAGCCCCAGCCTGATACTGCCCAGATGGAAGCTGCCCTGCGGGAGGTCATCTCCAGGGCCAACCAGGCTGCCATACAGAAAAGCCGGGCCATAGCCCAGGATCGGGGCGAAATATTCATCGAACCTTCCGATGGAAAGCTGGTGGGCTACATCCCCAGCAATTTCAAATCAGTAGCCAGGGAACTTTCCCGGCTCACTGACGAGCATGTCGTATTTGCAAGAGCCTACAAGAACGCATACCTGGGAGAGCAGTTCCCCATACAGCTGGGCAAACCCATCCCAAACCGGCTGATTTTTACAGAGGGAGAGCTGATACACCGGGCAGTGATAAACGGCACCAAGGACTATTTTGACATATACAACGATCTGTTACGGGTGATGAAGCTGGACGTCAGCCAACAGGCCATATACCGGGGGCTTTTTCCCAACCCCGACGATGGTTCTGTGGGTGAATTCGATCCGGAAAGATTAAAAAAACTGGCCGAAGAAATAAGGAAAAGAAAAAAGCTGGTAACGGTTGAATTTTATTCTGCCCAGGACACTCATCTCCTGGGCCCCCTTATGATAAATATCAAGCTCAAGGAGTGAAAGAAATATCTTCCCGGGACGACAAAAACAATGTAGAAATACCCGGAACCCTCATCTGCATAGATCCGGGAACTGCCAAGAGCGGTATTGCTGTAATGAGAGGTGAAGGGACAATTCTGGAAAAGAAAGTTGTGCCCACAGAACAGCTTGCTCCTGAGATTGGTTCTTGCATCCGCCGGTTCAAAACTGATATAATATTAATGGGAAACGGGACTCATTCCCGGAAAATACGGCCCATGGTAAAAAAAGCCGCCGGGGAGATCCCCCTGAAGCTGGTGGATGAAAAACACTCCACGGAAAAGGCCCGGGTGAGGTATTTCAAGGAGAACCCCCCCAGAGGGCTTTGGAAGCTGATTCCCGTGACCCTGCAGGTGCCGAAAGTGCCCATCGACGACTATGCGGCGATAATTGTTGCCGAGGATTACATCAAGAATATTGAGATAACCCGAAACAAGAAAATGGAGTGATATGTCTTGAAAAGGAAAACTCTACTGATGGTGCTGGGATTGATTCTGCTGATGGGAGGAGAGGTTCTGGCCTTTCCCTTCATTCCTTTTTTCGGGTCCCGGCCCAAGTCCCCGGAGCATGCCTGTTTTTTCGGCATTGTCATAGGCCCTTCCAGCATCAATCAGCCCGGTGCCCGTTACGCTCCCATCGAAGGAGCAACGGTAAAGCTGAACAATGATCAGAACACATACACATATGTAACCACCAAGGAAGGCGGATACCAGTTTGACAAGGTGAAACCGGGAAAATACACCATGACAGTTTCCAAACCGGGGTTCACCAACTATGTGGGCCAGGTGGAGCTGACCAAGACGGATTTTAAGCGCAACGAAAACATCACTCTCACTCCCGGCGCAGGAATGACCACCGGCTCAGGTCTTATTGTTCCGGACACGGTATATATCGCCTTTGCCAAGATTGAAGCAGAACAATATGCCAGCAAGACATCCCACTGGAGAAGAGCAGCCATCCTCCATGGGGCGGATCCCCTCAAGATTGACAGCAACCTTCCCTTCGACCCCGACACCCAGCACAATCCCTACGAAAAGGGAGAACAAATTACCGCTCACGAAAACGCCCTGATGACCATTGACCCCGAAGACACCAACGAGTTGAATTATGTCAAGATGTTTGCCCGGCCCACATGGCTCAAGTTTAATATCTCAGGGACAAAGCTATATGTGGCCTCAGATGCCAACTTTGTGATGGTTTATGATATTCTCCACAGCTCCATCCTGGTGGGGAGCATTCCCACCCAGTATCCTCCCACCGATGTGGAGCTTTCTTCCGACGGCCGGCATCTTTTCATATCCTACGGAGGAACTTGCGGAATCCTGGTGGTGGATACCAAGACCCACCAGACCATCAGCAACATCCCGGTTCCCAACATGGCCGACGGCACTCCCGGCATACCCACTGCAATGGCGGTAAGCCGTGACGGTATGAGGCTGTATGTTACCCTGGCCAGTGCCACCGGCGGTGAAGTGGTATGTATCGACGCATATTCAAAACAGCCCGTAGGCAGGGCGCCCACCGGGTCAACCCCTGTGGATATTAAAATGTCCCCTGACGGTAGCAGGCTTTATGTGGCAAACCACAACTCCGCATCGGTTTCAATGCTTTCCACTTCCCCCCTGCAGTTGATAACCAACATCCCCGTGGGAGTCAGCCCCACAAAAATTGCCGTTATGCCCGACAACAGCAAGGTATATGTAACCTGCAAGGGAAGCAACATCGTATCGGTACTGTCGGGGACCGGATCTCCCATCAGCAGAATCGGTGTCGGCAACGAACCCATGGGCATCGGCCTGACCTCCGATGGCAGAAGGCTTTATGTGGCCAACCACGGTGACGGAACTGTTTCCATAATTGACACTTCTAATCATTTCGTCCTGAAGACCACCCGTCCCCAGCCCCAGTCCCGGCCCTACGGCATCGCCATCAAGCCGTAACAACACCGGATCAGGGAAGAAGCCGTCCATTGTTCATCATCACCGTCCCGTCCACGGTAACTGTTGGATGTTCCATCACAAGATCATGATGCAGGGAAGATTCCTGTTGGCCTCCCAGAGCCCGGTTATCCCCCACTGCCAGGTGAATGGTCCCCAGTATCTTTTCATCGGTGGCAAGGTTGCCGGTGATTTTTCTGACCATGGGATTCAGGCCAATCCCCAGCTCGGCAATCATATCAGCAGATTCCCCGTGCCTGTCAATCAAGTGACAAAGGTAATCCGCCCCTTCATCGCCAGTTACCTGCACTGCCTTTCCGTCCTGAAAAACCATGCGGATATTCTTCAGAAGCCTGCCATGGATCCGGTTGTATCCAAACACCGCCACACCGTTACAGCCTGCCTGGACCGGAGCACAGCAGACCTCCCCCGATGGCAGGTTCATCATATATTCCCCGGTGTCAAGATCCTCCCGGGAGAATACCCCGTCATCCAGGTGAATGGATCGGCCCTTCAGAGAAAAAGTCAGATTCGTCCCCAGGGGCGAAGTAATGTTAACCTGCCCGGCGCCATCCAGGACTTTCATCACTTTTTCTCCCCGGCTTTTCATGGCATCATAATCAACATCCACCGCATCCCATATCATCCGGGAGTATTCATCGGGTTCCATGCCGTATTCTTCTGCCTGCTCCCGGGTGGGATAGATGAAGGAAGCCAAGCGGTAAGTTGTCTTACTGCGGTTGCGATGCTGTATTTTCTTATTGGCTTCTTCTCCTGCCCTTGATGCCACTGCCAGCTTATCCGGCGGGACATCGCTCATCAGCTGGGGATCCCTGGGAAAACTGACCATGAATCGCACATCCACCTCATCCATCAGGCGAAGCCCTATTTGGGAAGGCTGTTTCAGGTATTGCCGGGGTTGGTTCATCGCTTCCCGGGAGATCCTGTCGGAACCGGCGTTTATGATGACATATGCTCCCGCTTCAATGGCTGACAGGGCTGTATGCTGGCAGAAATCCCAGTAGAGGGGATCTCCGCAGTGAATATGAAGCCT
>CAYNGH010000194.1:0-5681 GCA_964396845.1 uncultured bacterium
AGTGTTCTGATGGGCAATCCATTTCTCAGTTTCGGGGTTTTCGCGGTCTTCCAGCCATCGGTAAGGATCATTCATCGGTATTCCATGAATTTTCTCAATATGATCGATGCGGGGACTTGGAGGCACCCCGGGCAGGGATTCTTCTTCACCTTGAATGGACAGTCCCGATATAATTGGAATGAGTGGATATGCTGTCACTGTTGCCTCGTCTGGTTTGTGAAATTTTGTAGAATCTTGGAATTGAACAAAGGGCAGTCGATATCCTCTTTGCTTATGAAATTTGAAACGGTTGAATATATATGGCCGGGAAGTTATAATTAGTTTGAAAAATCAGGAGTATTCCCCGGCATGAGCAGAAGAACAATTAAAAACAAAAAACCGCTGGTAATTCATCCCTTTTTATTTGGTGTGTTGCCGGTGTTGTTCTTGTATGTCCACAATCTTCAGTTTGTCACCCCGGCAGACCTGCTGTGGCCCCTGATTTTTGCAGGGGTTGTATCACTGGGGTTCTGGCTTGTTCTGGGGGTTCTGATCCGGGATCCAGTTCGACGGGGGATTATTGTGACCCTGACAGCCCTGTCTATCATCATGTATTCCCGAATCCCGCAAACTCTCACTGTCCTGTGGGATTCTATCTCCGGGAGCTATTGGCGCGGAATTGCCCTGGCGGATCTGCTGGGGCCGTTGATCTGGCTGATGCTGGTGATTACCCTGGGCCTGACGGTTACCCGCATATCATGGGATTTAAACCCAGTCAACCGTTATTTTAATCTGCTGGGGATCCTGCTGACAGGATCTCTGGTTTTTCAAATAGGTGTTGCAACCTGCAGGGCAGCAGTTAATGTCAGGGGAGGTTCTATGAAAAAAGAAGTTTCCACAAGGGAAAAGAGCAGGGAAAAAAACCTGGCGGATCTGCCTCATGTGTTTTATATTATTCTCGATGGCTACGCAAGGGATGATGTGCTGGAAGAGATTTACCAGCTGGACAATTCATCTTTCACAGGTTTCCTCAGGGGCCAGGGCTTTTATGTCGCCACGGATTCTTATGCCAATTATCCTATGACTCCCTTTTCTGTGGCTGCTTCCATGAACGGGGCCTACCTGCCGGAGCTGGCGGGAATGGGAAAGAATCATAACTTTGAAGACCAGCCTGACTTTGATATGGTCAAAGGCCTGGTGACCCGAACCACTGAAATGATTCGCCAGGGAGAGGTCGTCAGGCACTTCCGGGAAGCAGGCTACAGAATCGGCGCCTTTGACTCCCGGTTTGATCCCACCAGCCTCAAGGATGCGGACTGTTATCTTTCCCCGGGAGAATCCATGTCAGAATTTCAGAAGGTTCTGGTGGAGATGACTCCCTTTTTAGGGTTGTTTCGAAAAGGTTATTACGACGGCCACCGGGATCGATTCACCTTCATTCTGGACAACCTGGAGGGATTTGCAGAAAAACAGGAGCCTCACTTTGTTTTTGCCCACGTGGTATGTCCCCATCCGCCCTTTGTAATAGATGCCCAAGGAAACCGGATCTATCCCGCCAGACCCTATTCATCGGCTGATGCCAGCGATTTCTTTGCCCGGGGAGGCACCACCGATGAATACCTTGCAGGCTACAGAGAACAGTTGGAATATCTCAACCGCCGGCTTATGGAAGTTATCCCGGCCATAATAAAACAAAGCCGGCGCCCGGTGGTAATCCTCCTGCAATCGGATCATGGCCCGGGCTCCCGATTTGACTGGTATGATTACCGCAGTTCATATCTGGTGGAAAGATTCGGCATCCTCAATGCCTATTACTTTCATGATGGCGACTATGACCAGCTTTATCCCTCCATCAGCCCGGTCAATTCATTCCGGGTTGTAAAGAACCGCTACTTCAATACCCATCTGTCCCTGCTGGAGGACAGATCCATATTTGTATCCTGGTATGAACAGGACAGAAAAGAAGATTATTTTGTGGATATTACATCTCTGTTGAGCCGTTAATGTCAGCAGGGAAAATTGAGAAAACAAAAATCCCACCAGAGGTGGGATTTGATTTTTGGAACCTGATCGGGGGTGCGTAATATTTTACCGGCGTGACTCGAAGCAGGACCGGCAGTAAACAGGTCTTCCCTGTCGGGGCTCAAATGGCACCTGAGTGTCACATCCACACTCTTCACAGGTCACTGTAAAGAGCTGACGTCCCTCTCTGCCTGACCGACTGTTCTTTCTGGATTTCCTGCAGTCGGGACAGCGTTTCGGCTCATTCTCGAAGCCTTTTTCCTTGTAGAATTCCTGCTCACCCACAGTGAAAATAAAATCGCAACCGCAATCTTGGCAAGAAATGGTTCTTTCCGTTAACATCATACATTGTTCTCCTTTGGACTGATAATTATTATGGGGACTTGAACCTTACTGTCTTTTTCCCTGGTTTACCCTGTTAGTTCAGACCCCGATTGCGGTTCCGTGGACTGAAGGAATTTTCCTTTTGGATACAGGCACCTGAGAAGACCAACCTGGAACAAGTCTTTGACAGATTGTATCATTCGAACAGAAAAAAAGCAAGCAGTTTATCAAAATTTATTTGGCAGTTGAGTTGCAAACAGAAGATAATCTTTAATTATCAGGGATTCCTTCCGGGGAAATTCTGTTGTTTTATGATTCAGGCAAGGAATAAGAGAAATAATAATGTATATTATTACTGATATTCTTGTAAGAACGACCATTGAATAAGAGGTGGGGAATTATGCTCTTTGCAACAGACAAGGTTGATAAAAGCGGGAAATCGATATATTTATACTATGGGATCATATTTCTTGTGGGACTGTTTTTTTTCTTTGTATTTCTCCAGAGCATCAACCGACTTGCCAGGTCTGAGGATATGGTGGAGGCCACCCTTGTTGAAAGAGAAATCAAGGTGACCCGATATGGGAACCGATCCATTTTGACCTATGAAACAAAAGACGGAAGAAAATATTCAACAGAGGTGATTCATGGCCCCAGACTCCAGATCCTGAGTCCCCTGGAAAAAGGATCAGAAGTCAAATTGCTTCTCAGTCGGGGTATCTTCTGGACGGAAATAAAAGAGATTCATAATGAGGAGAAAGTTTACAAGGTTTTTTGAACCGATGCCCAAGGCAAACAAACAAGATGAAATATCGCTCTGGATAAAAAAAAAGAACCTTGAGAGGTTCTTTTTAATGTTGAAGGTATTTTTCCCAGTTTCTGCCCTTTCGGGATACATCGGCAAGAATCCCGAATATATATCTTGGCCTTTCCGGCATCGATAACAGTTTCATGCTGGCTTCTCCAGGGGTCCGGTTCTTCTTCTGGAAATTGCACCTGGCACAGGCACATACCAGATTATCCCACTCAAACTTACCGCCCCTGCTCCTGGGTTGAACATGGTCCACCGTTCTTCCGGGTTTCCCGCAATACTGGCAGGTAAACCAGTCCCTCTGCAGGATGTTTTTCCGGTTCAGGGGTGCCTGCCGATATGGCCTGACGATATAGTACCTCATCCTGATAACCGACGGACACTCCATGAAACCCTGGCCATACCTGAGAACTATTCCCCGGTATTCTTCCAGCACTTCAGCCTTCCCCTTGAAGATAAGCTTTATCGCTCTTCTGAGGGAAGCCACATTGAGCAGTTCATTGCTTGCATTGAGGACCAGAACGTCTTGCCCCATTTTGGTCCATCCTCCGATAAAACCCATATCTCGCCATTATCCGGCGGTGCGTTGGGTCCTTAGATTGCAACTGCCACCGGAACAGCGAGGCGGGTACTGGGAGGCTCGTCGTCTTCTCCCAGCTCCAGCTCATTATCCTTGAGCTCCTGCCAGATGAAGTATCCCATAGTCAGGGCCATCGCAAACCAGCCCATCATGCATTTTGTCAATTCCATCCACATATTACCGCCTCCTTTCGTTCCGATTCTGGTTCAGTTATCAAAAAGAGGAGAGCGCCTGCCCTCCCCGCATACCTACAGAAAATATGCCCATTGAGTCGGGAGGGCTAAAAAAAGGCTAATCCAGCCTCCTGGCCTGATTTTTTCAAGACCCAATAAAATGAGTCTTCATTCATAAAATCACCGCTTGATAACTTACTCCATAAACAACTTAACACATTATTCAAACCCCGTCAATAGACTGAAAAATATTTCATAACAAATTTTTATTGTCGAAATCTTAAGTATAATTATATGTTACGGTATTTGTATTTTGCCACACAACAACCACAATACTTAATTATTAATCAATTAATATTGCATATGTTAGAATTATAATAAATTATTTCATCTTAATGAGGTAGATTTTTTTTACCGTGGGTTTACATAAACTTAACAATTTTTATAGCGGGGGTTTAACGTTTTTGTCTGTCTGCCAAATACTGTCAGGGCAGAGTATTGGTGTTCGGTCAAGTAATATAACTCAGTAGCTGTGCCGTCTGGATGGGGTTTCTCCTGCTGTCTTTCTCCTGCTTTGGGGCGGTTTGATTCATGTCGCCTCACAGATTCCCCGGCTGATATTTTTCCTTGTACTTTCGCTGATATTTATGTTAATTTCCCTGTATTTCCGGTTTCAGATTCCAGATTTGCTGATGCTCATAAGAACCCGTCCCCTGTCGGCGGTCAATCTCTTTGAGGATTATTCCCAACCTTTCAATGAGAGAAATGAAGATATTCAGGTTGCAGATCTGGCAATTGCGGGCTATAATTATGCAGTTACAGTAAAAAATACTGAGCTGGCCCTGGAAATGTTTGACAAAGCACTGGCCAGGGCATCTGCTGACGGAAAGCCCGAGATTCTTAAGATGAAAGCCTCGGCCCTGCTGGAGCAACAACACTTATCTGAAGCTGTCAAGGTTCTGGAGGAGCTTGCCCAATTGAATGAATCTCTCCCGGAAGTCTTTTATCAGTCAGGGATATGTTATGGCCGACTGGACAGAAATCGGGAAGGTCTTTTCGCCTTCAGAAGATATGAATCCACAGGAAAAGACCCGGCAAAATTGACCAGGGCCCGCCTGTGGATTGAATACCTGCAAAACAAGGAAAATTGATTTTGAAAGAAAAATCAGAACTTTGGCCTCACAGAGTATCTCCCGGGGTATATCCTGCCCTGTCGGTAATATTTCTGCTGGTTTTTGCCGTCAACAATCTGATTTATCTTAATTCCGATAATATCACAATTCTGTTTTCAGATTCTCCCCGTCATCTCCGCTGGGCTCTGGAAAATTACCAGATGGCCCGCTCCGGCAGTATATTCAACCTGATCTTTGCTCCAGTAACATATTACTATCCGCCCCTGGTCTATTTTTTGACAATTCCCGTCTATCATATCTTAGGGCCTGGGATTGGCAATGGAATTCTGGGGCAGGGAGTTTTCTGGATTCTTCTGGGCTGTTCGGTATATATGGCAGGCCGTAAGATATCCGGTGATATGACAGGCTTCCTGGGAATGCTTCTTTGCCTGTCGGTGCCTTATCTGGCCAAATGCAGCAGGGACTTCTGCCTGGATATTCCCCTGACCGCCATGATTGCCTTGTCCCTGTGGATGCTCATGAAGAGTGATTTTTTCTCAAAGCCTCCATGGACAGTCATGTTTTTTGTGTCCTTTGCCCTTGCGTTTCTCACCAAGACAATGGCACCGGTATATCTTGCATTACCAGTCCTGGCGGTGTTTGTTCTGTTCTTCCGGAAA
>CAYNGH010000195.1:0-5605 GCA_964396845.1 uncultured bacterium
TTCATCATGGTGGATCCCGGTTTTGCCCGTCTGGTGAAACAAAGGCATCCCCAGGCCCGGATCACCGCATCGGTGGGATGCAGTGTGATGAATCTGCCGGAGTTCAACTTTTATCATCGGGTGGGGTTTGATGTGATTGTCGCCCCGTCGGAATTGACTCTTTCGGAGCTGGCCCGCATCAGGGAAAACTTCACCGGGGGAATCGAAGTCCTCATCCACGCCAACCGGGACTATACATACCTGGGCCGTTGCACCATGAGCAGTTATTTCAAGTTCCGCCACCTGATGGATGATGAGGGGAAGGATCACTTTTTCGGCAGTCCCAACCGGGGAGGGTTATGCTACCGGGTATGCCGGTCCCGGTGGGAAGGCACCTGCGCCGGAGAACCCTTTTCCGGAAAGCTGGGAAACGAATTTTACATGTCGGTGGATGAGATCCCCGGTTATGTGGGCATGGGGATCGATGTTCTGAAAGTTCAGGGCCGGGAGTATTCTCCGGGGCTGATCCAGGAGATGGTTGGGTTTTATCGGGAATATATCGATGCCCTTTATGAAGATCCCCGCTGTGTGGAAAACAATCTTTGGCACCGACGAAGCCGGGAGCTTGCCCGGATGCGGGATGAAGAACGGGGCCGGCGCACCGGTGCTCTTCTGGATGAGTGTTCCGGCAGAGGACCGATGATATTTGCCTGTGACAACAGCATTGAACCTTCCGGTGATAATTCCCGGCAGTTGTCAGCCTGGTGATCTATCAGGAGAAACCCTTGAGCCAGCTTTTTTATATAACTTTTGATGCAGGGCCTGCCATGGATCCAGGGGATCTGGGCAGACTCCTGAAAAGATTTTCACCCCGGCAGATTCCCCACCTGTATCTTCGCCACGGGATTAATTTTCTGGGCAGTTCAAAAGATCACGATTCCATAAACAACATCCGCCCCCTGATGGAGGCCGTCACTTCTGCCGGGGTAAAGCCGGTTCTATTGCTAAAATACACATGCATGGGAGATCATCATCTCACCGGGAGATTCCAGAAGAACCTCGGGGATACCCTGTCGATGCTGATGAATTGGGGACTCTCAGGGGTGATGGTGTCGGATCTTTATCTGGCGGGGCTTTTCTGTTGTCCGACTCCGCCATGGGATTCCCTTGATGGTATTGAGCTTTATATCTCCGACGGCGCCCGGATAAACCGCCCCATTAAAGCAAATTATCTGGACAACCTCCCTTTTGTATCCCTGACTGCCCATCATGACCTGCTGGCGGACATCTCACAGGTAGCCCGCCTTGCCCGGGCCGTTGAGCCGTCATCCCTCGAGATCCCCATAAACCGGGGATGCATGGCCTCCTGTCCTGTGGAGATATTCTGCCGGGCCGAGGATTTTCACCGGGAGCAGGAAGGCCTTGAGGAGAGCAGTAATTATCCCGGCATCCTCCGCCGCTGGCTTGTAAAAAGCAACACCCCTGCACCGATGATCCCGATAATTTTTCCCTCGGGGTTGCAACCTTTCCTAAATGCCGGAGTGGCGGGCTTTCGCCTGTTCAATAACCCCGATTCCACAGAAGGGCTGGAAGGCCTGCTGGAGGCATATTTCTCCCGACGGGATAGCGGAGATCTCTCGAAACTTGATGAGAGCCTGTGCCGGGGAATTCCCCCCAGAGAGGCAGTTTGAATGAAGCCGGATTTGTCCATCATACCATCAGCAGTGCAGTTTAGAAGAACTCCCGACGGAATTATAGCAGGACGAAGGGAAGTCCCCGCCTGGATGCTCCTGTTGCCGGGAGAAGAAGAGATCCTCGAGATGTTTGATGGCCACAGGAACCTTGACCAGGCAACCCGGCAACTGGCCGCCAGGGAGGGTGTTTCCCACGATGAAGCCCTGGAAAAGGTGACGGCCCTTTATGATCGCGCCAGAATCCACGGGCTTTTTGATCCTCCGGGAAACTGGATGGTGGAAGGATCTCTCCTGGGCTTTTATTACGAGGTGACTCATAGGTGCAACCTTGAATGCTCTTATTGCTGTGCCGGTGCCACAAAGGGAAAAGGGGATCCCGGCCTGAGCACTGCCGGGGTGATGCATGTCCTGGACACAATGGCCCGGCTGGGAGGCTGTTTTGTGGTGATTGGCGGTGGTGAACCCCTGACCCGGCCTGATGTATTTGAAATATTAAGACATGCATCGTCCCTCATGCCAGTAAGCCTGGTGACTAATGGCACTCTCATTGACGATGAAACTGCAGAAGCCTTGAAACATATACCGGGTTTGTCGGTGCGTCTGAGCCTTGACGGGGCCACATCCTCCGTCAATGATCAATACCGGCACCAGGGGTCTTTTCACCGGGCTTCAGCAGGACTTGGAGTCCTCTTTCGGCATTTTTCCCGGGAGAACCTCTCCCTGTCGGTGACCATAACATCGGGAAATGTCCAACACATGGGAGAGCTTTATGATTACGCCCTGAATGTAGGTGTCGGATCCCTGGTTGTCACGCCTCTGACCATGGCAGGCAGAGCCTCGGATATCTGGGGCCGGGCTGCTCCCGATCCCGGTGAGCTATACCGGGGCTTCATTCTGCTTCGTGAAAGAGAAAGGTCAGATGGCGGGATGGTGAAGGTGTCGGGGAATATGATCTGCGCCATGGAAAAATCTTTAAAGCAGTCCCGGCCTGTAGTCCGATGTCCCGTGGGACAAAGACCCGGTGTGGATCCCCGGGGATGGCTTTATCCATGCAGTCTTCTTATGAAAGAACCTTTCCGGCTGGGAAACATCGCTCCCGGAGGTGACCCGGATATTCTCCTGAAGGCCCGGCTCAGGGCAGTTGCCTCTTCTGCCCTTTCCCGCAGGGACAGGACAGAGGAATGCAGAGAGTGTTTCTGGAAGGGATACTGCAGTGGCGGATGCATGGCCCGGGCCTGGCAACAGGGAGGAAGCCTGAATCTGCCGGATCCTGACTGCTCCCTTATCTGCCGTATTTTGGACCGGCTGGCCGTCGGGGATGAAAACCAAACCCGGGAGAAATATGCCCATGAACATACAGAATCTGCCGCCGGGGATGGCGGATAAAATCATTGAAACCATGATAAAGGCAGGATCCATTTCCTTCCTGATGGTGGACGGCGCCAGCATGGAGCCTTTCCTGAAGAACCAGTCTAAGGTTCTGGTGGATCACCGGGTGGGTCAGGTTCTGCCGGGTGATATTGTTCTTTTTGAAAGAAAAGGTGAAAAGGGGCGATTCCTGCATCGGGTAATCGACGTTGACGGCGACATCATAACAACCAAGGGGGATTCCCGCATCAGCCCCGATAAACCCATAACCCGGGAAAATATTCTGGGAGTAGTGACCGCCACGGAAGATCCCCACCGGGGGCGGACATATATTAACCGGGAACCTTATGTAACTTTAGGCCAAACCATTGCCCGGCTTTCCCGGCAGGGTGGGCTTTTATTCCGGCAGAGCATGGATGAAACCACCGGCGATGACCATGCCGCCCAGGAATGCCACCGCCGGGGATACAGTCTTTACCGGGAAGGAAAAATAGAAGAAGCCCTTTCTCTTTTTCGACAGGCCCTGGCCCATGATCCGTCCCGTGCCCTGTCCAGAGTCAACGCCGGGGAGATTCTCCGGCAGTTGAATCGGCCCCATGAAGCCCTGATTCAATTGGGACTCGCCCTGGACCTGGATCTCCGCCGGAGTGATGTTTCCGCCCAGGCATATAATATCCGGGGAAACACCCTGACAGATATGCAATGTTATCAGGAAAGCCTCGAGGAGTATAATTCATGTTTGTCTATATCTCCTGAATTTGTCCCGGCGCTAGTCAACCGGGGATGGGCATATCAAATGATAGGAGATTATTCTTCAGCCCGGACTGATTTGGAAAAGGCCCTGGAGTTGGAGCCTGAAAATCTCAAGGCCAAAAAATACCTGGGAGGGCTGTATCTTTTGATGGAAGAAATCCTCCCGGCAAGGACTCATCTTGAATCGGCCCTGAAAACCTGTCCCGATGATCCTGATATTCTCAACAACTTAGGGCTGACATATTTAAAAACCGGCAAAACCAAAAGGGCCGGGGATTATTTTGACAGGGCCATCTCGGTTAATCCCCGGCATATCGAGGCTCTATTCAACCAGGGACGGCTGATGGAAAAAACCTCTTCTGTGAAAGAAGCCCTCAGTTATTTTCACAAAATATTAAAATCATTCCCGGAAAACCGGGAAATCCAGGGAGAAATCGCCCGGCTGGCCCGGGATATTTCCGCCGGGGAAAAATAAACCAACCCCTGTTTCAAGCTTGTTTTTCCTGACAGGAAAGGTTTATGAGCTTGCCTGTGGAAACTTACCTTTGGGTTTCTGTGGAAACAGAAACCTTTTTTTTTCGATAAATAAATGGTGTTGTAAAAAATCACCATATCCCGAATCAACCACAAGGAGAAGCCATAATGGAAGAAGCACTCAATAACATTCAAACAGCAGAAACAGGAGAAGAAAGTCCCGGCAAAACAAACTGGATGACTCCTCTCATCCTCACCGCGGTTGTCGCCTTCGGGGTCAACATATGGAAGATGTTTGTGCTGGGGTATTCCTTCAGTGGGTTTGACAGCAGTTTCACCTTTGACTTTTTCTTCTTCGGATTTATCATATTTACCGCCTATATGAACCCCTTCAAGCATATTCTTGTATATTCCACTATTTTTCTGCTTTTTATCACCTATTACCTCATCAACAACCCCCCGGCAGGTTTTTGGGACTGGTTCGGAACACTCTTTGTCTTCGCCATAATCTACTATGTTGTGCCCCACCTGAACCAGCTTACACCATTAGTGGCAGTGGGCCTTATCATCGGGTTCATTGTCCTTAGAGTTGTCATGCCCATCACATATCACAAGGAAGCCCAGGAAACCATCGCCAAAGGATACCCGGAAACCACCGCAAGACACTTTGTCCGGGGGCTGATGGGAAACAGCTTCTACAGCCTGGCTCTGGAACAATTCACTTTCTTCCTGGACAAGAAAAGCAATCCGGAAATCTCACAGGCCAGACTCAAAAGACTTCACCGGAAACATTACGGCAAAATGAGCAAAAACAAGGTGGAATATATGCTCACAGATACCCTTGGCCAAAGCACCGTTTCCACCGACGGCGACGACGTGAAAGTTCGGTTCCGGGGACGGGCGCAAGCTGCCTTTTCTGATGAAAAATATATAAAGCCGGAAATGTCAAGGGTCAGAGATGATAAACTGGTCCCCAGAGTCTGGGTGGAATTTGAACCCTTCTACGTCACCGTCCGCAAACAGGAAGACGGCACATACCGAGTTGTTTCCGCACCGGAATCCATTGAATGGGAATTCCAATGATGACACTTTAAAAGCACCCCCCCATTTGGAATGGGGGAACATGATTCGTGACCCATTTTTAGAAAATGGGGAAAACATGAGTCGGGATGGCCATGATCGGTGGGCCAACCTTCTCGGGCCGTAGTTTATGATTCGATAGGCGTTTTCATAATTATATTATGATACTCCGTCAGAATGGCGAAGCCCTCATAAAGTTCTTTTTGGAGAGGTTTGGAGAACCTTTTTTCTTCCAAGAAAAAGGTTCTCCAAGAATC
>CAYNGH010000196.1:0-5596 GCA_964396845.1 uncultured bacterium
GAGGAATCTATGGCCAAGGTAGTTTTTGAAAGACCCGAGTCACTGCTGGATGTGACTTTCACATACTGTCCCGGTTGCACCCATGGCATCATTCATCGGATGGTGGCCGAGTCCCTGGACGAGCTGGGAATCCGGGAAAAAACCATCGGGGTATCGCCGGTGGGATGTTCTGTTTTCGCCTATGAGTTTTTCAACTGCGATATGGTGGCCGCGGCCCATGGCAGGGCTCCTGCGGTAGCCACGGGCATAAAGCGGGTTCATCCCGATAATTATTTATTCACATACCAGGGGGATGGTGATCTTGCAGCCATCGGCACTGCGGAGATAGTTCACGCGGCGACCCGGGGAGAACTAATCACCACCATATTTGTCAACAACGCCATTTACGGGATGACCGGCGGTCAGATGGCTCCCACGACCCTTATCGGCCAGAAAACCGACACCACTCCTTATGGCCGGGATGCCGCAGCCAACGGCCTGCCCATCAAGGTATGCGAACTTCTGCAGAACACCGACGGGGTAGCCTATCTGGAGAGGGTTTCCACCCATGATCCAAAGCATGTGATGAAGGCCAAGAAAGCCATCAAGAAGGCATTCCAATATCAGTTGGAAGGAAAGGGCTTCACCATGGTGGAACTGCTCTCAACCTGTCCTTCCAACTGGGGAATGAATCCTCTGGACTCATTGAAATGGCTGGAGGACAACATGCTCCCCTTCTACAAGTTAGGGGTTTACAAGGACGTGGGTTAGCCTGATCCTGCCGGGACGGGCTGACCTGGGTTTTATTTCCTGGAAGGGAAAACATCGGTCCCGGCCAATTTATTTTGTCGGTAAAGGGAGGAAATCCAATGACAGAGGATCTTATAATAGCAGGATTCGGGGGCCAGGGAATCATGCGGATGGGCCAGATGCTGGCTTATTCAGGGCTGGAGGAGGGCAAGAATGTCCTTTGGATGCCCGCCTACGGGCCGGAAACCAGGGGCGGATTCGCCAACTGTACAGTTATTGTTTCCGACGAGGAGATCGGCTCCCCCATAGTTTCCCATCCCCGTTCCATCATAGTATTGAACCTGCCGTCCCTGGACAAGTTCGAGGATGCCATTGTGCCTGGTGGAACCCTGGTGGTCAACACATCCATGGTGAACCGGGAAGTCAGGCGCAAGGACATAGATGTTATCTTGGTCAATGCCACGGAGATAGCCACGGAGTTAGGCGACCAGCGGGCTGCCAACATGGTTGCCCTGGGAGCTTTTCTCGAAAAAAAGCCTCTGGTGAAGAGAGAGTCGGTAATAAAGACCCTCAAAAAAATCTTCGCTACAAAGCCTCACGTGGTTCCTATCAACGAAAAGGCACTGGAGCAGGGAGCATCAGTGGCCCGGCAACAGCCGGCAGTTGCGGGACGATAAACTGATCCAACAGACAAAGGAGAGATAAATGGTAGAATCCGAAGAGCAAGGCGCCGGAAGAGAGCCTGTCCAGACCCGCAAGACTGTTGCGGTGGGGGATCTGCACGGTGATTACAGCCGTCTGACCAGGATCCTCTATGAAGAAGGTTTGCTCATTGAGGGTACCTGGGCATGGAACCCCGAGGCCAGGGGTGTGGACCTGGTTTTAATTGGCGACTATGTTGACTGGCGCGGGGAACCCCTGGAGGGGGATCCATCCCGCTGGAAGGAAGGCCCCAAGAGGACCCTTCATCTGATTTACTATCTTTTCCACAAACTGCGGGAACTGCGGGAGCGCTGGGGTGAGGAGGACGGCTTTGATTCCTACATTCATCCCATCCTGGGAAACCATGACCAGATGATGCTGGATGCTCTGCAGGTTTTCGAGTTCATGGACTTTGATCAGATAAACCAGGTTATCAGTTTCCGTCAAAATTATGCTCCCCTGAAGAAATTTCTAAATGACATCCGTCTCGATTATGATCAGATCGACAAGGTGATGAAGTTTCTCAACTGGTATTACCAGGGTGGAGATGCCACCATCGAGGGATTCGGCGGAATGGATATCTGGAAGGAAGAGATGGACGGCCAGTTAGGAGATTTTCTAAGGAACAATCTTCTTCTGGGTTGCAAGGTGAACAAACGGCTTTATTCTCATTCTCTTCCCGATCGCCGTGAGTTCTGGCGTCCCATAGAAGAACTCATGGAACTGCCGGAGAAGGATCGGGTTCGGGCCAGGGAGGCATTCATCTGGGGCCGCCGGGTCTGGGGCATTGACGCTTACACCAACATGAAGACCCCCCAGCCGGAGATGACTGAAATCAACGAAATGCTTACCAGAATGGGTGTGGAAGGGGCTGTTGTGGGCCATACTCCTATGCTTCGCCGGGAACCTCTGCGGGCTTTCGAGGGTAAGATCATCAATGTGGATCTTCATGGCATTCCCGGTTCCGGCGCTTTCATCGAGGAATACCCTGTGGAGGATCCTGACGGCTGTGAACCGGTGGATGTTTCTCTCTCGGATATTAATCCCGGGGAGGAAACCTCGGACAGCATCAATCCAAATAATGACGAGGATACTCCCCTGCCCCAGGATGAAAAGACGGAAACTCCTGGCGATCAGGTTGAGGTGTGAGCCTGGCGGATTGTTTCCCTGGCGTTTCATTTGCAGGGCTTTCAGTAATTATTGAGGTTGTGATACCAGTTTGGAACAAATAAGAAAAATCATCGATAATATCGAAAAGGTGATAATCGGCAAGTCTGATGTGGTGAGGCTTGTTCTGGCAGGGCTCCTTTGCGAGGGCCATCTCCTGGTGGAGGATATTCCCGGAGTGGGCAAGACAATTCTGGCCCGGGCTGTAGCCATATCCACCGGATGCAAGTTTTCCCGTATCCAGTCAACCCCGGATCTTCTGCCTTCGGACATAATCGGGGTCAACATATTCAATCAGAAGACCCTGGATTTTGAATTCCGTCCCGGCCCTATCCACAACCAGATTATTCTTGCCGATGAAATAAACCGGGCCACTCCCAAAACCCAATCGGCTCTTCTGGAATGCATGGAGGAAAGACAGGTGACTGTTGACGGCAAGGCTCACCGGCTTCCCCGGCCCTTCATGGTGATTGCCACCCAGAATCCCATCGAATACGAGGGAACTTTCCCCCTGCCGGAATCCCAGCTGGATCGCTTCTTCATGCGGATAAGCCTGGGTTATCCTGACAGCGGGGCTGAATCCCAGGTTTTGCAAATGCAGAGGATCGCCCATCCCATCGACTCTTTGGAACAGGTTATGGATGAGAGAGAAGTTCTGGAATTACAGCGAAGGACCAGGGAAATTCATGTGGAGGATTCCATCCGGGATTATATTGTTCAGCTGACCCGGGCCACCAGGGAATTTGACGGCCTTATGCTGGGGGCAAGCCCCAGAGGCTCCATCGCCCTCTACAAAGCATCCCAGGCTAATGCGGTAATCAATGGCAGGGACTATTGCATCCCCGACGATGTGAAGCTGATGGCTCCACTGTGCCTTGCACACCGGCTGATTCTCCCTTCCGGTGGTTACCAGTTCCAAAAGACAGAACAGATCATCAGCCAGATTCTTGATCAGGTTCCGGTGCCGGAATAAATACTGCCTTCAAGCTGTTATTCGGAGGTTCTTGATGAAAAAAACTCTTATTAAAGACTGCAGCTGGATATATACTCTTGGTAAGAACCAGCAGGTTATTACCGATGGGGACATTCTGATTCACGACAACAAGATTCATTCCATCGGCGGGAAGGTGAATGAAAAGGCGGATCTGGTCATTGACGGCAGGGGCAAGCTGGCGATGCCCGGAATGGTCAACACTCACCATCATCTTTACCAGACCTTGACCCGTTGTATTCCCAGGGTTCAAGACTCGGAGCTTTTCGACTGGCTGGTGAACCTTTACGAGGTCTGGAGAGAGCTGACTCCAGAGGCTGTTTACTGGAGTACCCTTCTGGGGCTGGGAGAGCTGATGCTCACGGGATGCACTCTGTCCACGGACATGCTTTATCTTTTCCCCAGCAACACTTCCGGCCAGCTCATCGATGAGCAGTTCCGGGCGGCAGAAGAAATCGGCATGCGTTTCATACCCTGCCGGGGCTCCATGTCCTGTGGCCGTTCCTCGGGAGGCCTGCCCCCTGACGATGTAGTCCAGAAGCCTGACCAGATAATGGAAGACATGGAACGATTGATCAAGAAGTATCATGATCCTGATGATTTTTCCATGAAACGGCTGGCCCTGGGGCCATGCTCCCCCTTCTCGGTGACTCCGGAGCTTATGGAAGAAACCGCAGTCATGGCCAGAAAATTCGGGGTTCGTCTTCACACTCACCTGGCGGAAACAAAAGACGAGGAGAAATACTGCAAAGAAAAATTCAACATGCGTCCCTTCCAGCTTATGGAATCAGTAGGCTGGGTAGGCAGTGACGTATGGTTTGCCCATTCAATATATGTCAACCAGCAGGAGATAGAAAAAATGGCAAAGACCGGCACCGGTGTCGGCCACTGTCCTGTTTCCAATCTTCGCCTGGGCTCGGGGATAGCCCCGATACCGGAGATGCTCTCTGCGGGAGTCCCGGTGAGCCTTGCGGTGGACGGTTCTGCTTCCAATGACTCTTCCGACATGTTAGGAGAAGTCCGCACATGTCTTCTGGTTCACCGTTACCGCACCGGCGCAAGCTCCATGACCGTCGAAGACGTGATGCGCATTGCCACCAATGGCGGGGCCGATGTCCTGGGATTTCCCCGATGCGGTTCTCTTGAGCCGGGCAACGCTGCAGATGTGGTTCTCTTTGACATGAATCAGCTTCCTTACGCAGGAGCCTTGCATGATCCCCTGGGGGCATTGGTTCTGGCAGGGGCGAGTCACATCGTTGACACCAACATCATAAATGGTGAAGTTGTGGTCAGGGAAGGCCGTCTGACCAGAGTGAATCAGGAGGAGATCATCAGGAAGGCAAACTCCATTGCCGGGGATATGGTGCAACGGGCCACCAAGAGGACCGGGATTCAATTTTTAACGAAGCCGACCCTTCTGGCGGGGAAATCCTGATTGTCACTTAAAAAGCTGTTGAGTTTTAACATTTTGTCAATAGACAGAATCAGGCATTGCAAGTATAATTTAGACATTGAATATTTGCAGTGAGGTAAAACAATGAATGAAATCAAGCATATGATGCCGGTTTATGTCAAGGACAGCCAGCTTCGAGTTGGCTTTGGTGAAAAGGGCAATAACGACCCGGCCCTGGTAAAACAGGATCAGAGCGGTTCCTGGAAACCCGTTGAAGTTTCTGACATCAACAGTGTGAGCTTTGACAGAAACACCCTGGCAGATAACCATGGCCTTATGACCGGCGATAAAGTCAAGCCTCTGGGGTTGCATCATGTAGGGCCCACCAGCTTCCGTGAGATTGGGAAAACAGCATTTTTCGTAGGGGCTGAGATAATAGGTGCATTCCCCATGGGGCCTGTGGCAGTTCCATGCCTTCAGGTTATCACTCTCCCCTATGGAAGCCGAAGTATCCGCGACAACATGAAGTCGGCATACAACAAGGCGATAAATATCAGAAATGACGACAATAAATGGAACTTGCCAGTCAAGTAAACTGACTTTAAAAAGCCCTG
>CAYNGH010000197.1:0-1596 GCA_964396845.1 uncultured bacterium
CAGAGGGTATGACCGGCAAGCTCGCCATTGTCTTCCCCGGCCAGGGATGCCAGTATCCAGGAATGCTCCAGGATCTGGCAGTCACTTTCCCGGAAATGTTCAACACCCTTGCGGGAGCCAATGAATCCTTTGAGAAACACCGGGATTCCGGTCTTGAAGGGCGACTGACCGATTACATCTATCCGATTCCTGCTTTTGATGAGGAAACCCGCACTGCCCGGGAAGAAGCCCTGCGGGATACCCGGGTTGCCCAGCCGGCTATTGGTGCTGTGAGCCTTGGAGCCATGAGAGTTCTGGAGCAGTTCGGGGTCCGGCCCCAGGCCTGCGCAGGCCACAGCTATGGCGAGCTGACTGCCCTTTGTGCTGCGGAACGTATTGGAGAGGAAGAGCTTCATTATCTCTCGGCCACCAGGGGTAATCTGATGGCGGGAGGCCGTCAGGATCTCGGCAGTATGCTGGCAGTTCAGTGGGATATGGAATCCATCGAGAAATTCCTGTCGGAAAGCAGTCTGGATCTTGTTATTGCCAATCGGAATGCCCCGGCCCAGTTTGTTCTTTCGGGAGATACCGATTCCATTCACAGGGCCGGTGAACTTCTGAAGGAAAAGAATGTTCGTTGCACTCAACTGCCGGTGGCTGCGGCATTTCACAGCTCCATTGTTGCCGGCGCCGCGGTTCCTTTTTCCCAGGCCCTGGAAAAGGTTAAATTCTCAACTGGCACCGCACCGGTGTTTTCCAACACCACCGGCGGGGTTTATCCTGCCAGTGCCAAAAAAACCCGGGCACTCCTGTCGGAACAACTGGCAAAACCTGTAGAGTTCATCAAAGAGATTCGCAATATGTTTGAATCGGGAGTGAAAACCTTTGTGGAGGTTGGGCCTGGATCCCGGATGACAGGACTGGTGAAGGCTATTCTGGGAAACAGCGATGATTATCATGCCATGGCGCTGGATTCCTCCCGGGGAAAGAAAAGTGGAATAGTGGACATGGCAAAGGTTCTGGCTTTCCTTTGTGCCGAAGGATACCCGGTTATGCTGGAAAAATGGAACCCTCCGTCAGAACTTCTCTTGAAAAAGACCGGGGAAAAGCCCCGCCTGACAGTCCCCATCAACGGAGCCAACTATCGGGAACCTGGCAGAAAGACTCCTCCTCCGATGCCGGGCCCGTCCCTGCAGAAAGAAATGGAGAAACTGCCCCCGGGGCCTGCCTCGGCACCAGCGCCCATGGTGGTGGCAACAGCTGATGTGTCCCAGCAGACATTGCTGGCCCGGCAGAATATGGAAGCACTCCAGAGAATTCAGGAGCAGACGGCGATTCTTCATCAGCAGTTTCTAAAAACCCAGGAGGAAGCTCTCCGGGCATTTTCCGCCATGTCCCCGTACCAGGGAGCACCGGTGATTCCACCGGCAGTCCCGGCAGTTATGCCTTTGATGCCGGCGGTAGAGCCTGCTGTGCCTGTTGCCGGCCTTGAACCCGCACCGGCCATGCCCGAACCAGTCAAACCCCCGGCCCCTGTGGCCCCAGACCCGGTTTCCTCCGGCTATGACCACAGCGGTATTCTTTTATCGGTGGTATCCGACAAGACCGGTTATCCCC
>CAYNGH010000197.1:1696-5578 GCA_964396845.1 uncultured bacterium
GCGGGATCAGCTTCCCCACATGGAGCCGGTGGCCCCGGAGAAGATGGGGAGTATCCGGACTCTATCGGACATTGCGGGACTCATGGGAGAATCATCTCCGGCATCAGTCCCTGTAGCTTCAGCGGCAAGTCCGTCATCATCCCCGGCCCCTGTGGCCCCAGGCCCGGTTTCCTCCGGTTATGACCACAGCGGTATTCTTTTATCGGTGGTATCCGACAAGACCGGTTATCCCCGGGAGATGCTGGATCTTGACATGAGCCTGGAAGGGGATCTGGGCATCGATTCCATCAAGCGGGTAGAGATATTCTCGGCCCTGCGGGATCAGCTTCCCCACATGGAGCCGGTGGCCCCGGAGAAGATGGGGAGTATCGGGACTCTTTCTGATATTGTGGATTATATGTCCGGGGGTTCTCTTGTCCCGGCTGATGAAACCACGGCCCCTGCCGGGGAGATTCCTGCTTTATCAAAATCTCCGGCGCCGGAATCCGTTGCTGTGACAGATGCTTCTTTGACGGCGCAGGATTCGGCTGTTGATGTCAACAGAGAGCTTCAGCGGATGGTTCTGAAGACCCGGGAGCTTCATGAGTGTCAACGGATGATTGAGATAACCATAAAGCCGGGATGTACCATATGGATTACCGATGAGGACACAGGTCTTTCCTCTGCTGTGGAGGGACAGTTCCAATCCATGGGATACGATGCCCGGGTTGTGCCACTTCCCCTGATGGAAGGGATGGAGATACCCCGGAAGCTGGGAGGACTGATTGTCTTGGCTCCGTCGGGGGAAACTCCCTCTGATTTTATGAAAGATGCTTTCAGCCTGATACAGAAGGTCGGGCCGGCTCTGGTATCATCTGCGGAGGATGAAGGGGCTTTTCTGGTGACGGTATCCCGCATTGACGGGCAGTTCGGGCTTGGGGATGAGCTGGATGAGGCCCGGCCTGTCACCGGCGGTCTTGCGGGGTTGTTGAAAACTACAGCCCGGGAATGGCCCAGGGTTTATTGCAAGGCCATAGACCTGGGGCCTGGTTTTGACGGAGTGAAGGAATCTTCTTCCCAGCTGGCCGATGAGATATTTATTCACGGCCCTGTGGAAGTGGGAATCACCCCTTCTGCAAGGGTAGGGCTGGAGATGATCCCGGAGCCATTGAAAGCCGACGGGAGAGATTTTCCTCTCAATGATGGGGATCTGATAGTGGTTACCGGCGGAGCCAGGGGAGTCACTGCGGCATGTGCCTTGCGACTGGCCCGGGGTAATGGCAGTGTCAGGCCTTCCCTGCTGTTGCTGGGACGAAGCCCCGAACCCCGCAGGGAGCCTTCCTGGCTGGCCCAGCTGAAAGATGAAGCAGAAATCAAGCGGGAGCTTATGACCCGCACCAAAGGCAAACCTGATCCCAGGAAGATTCGGGCCCAGTATCAGCGGTTGATGGCCAACCGGGAGATCCTGAATAACCTTGAGGAGATTGAAAAGACCGGTGTCAGGGTTCTTTACAGATCCGTGGATGTCCGGGACCGGGAAGCCTTGAAAGCAGTTCTTGACGAGGCAAGAAGTGAAATCGGGCCTGTGCGGGGCCTGGTTCATGGTGCCGGGGTCATTGCCGACAAGCTTATTCTGGACAAAAAACCCGAGGAGTTTGACCGGGTATATTCCACCAAGGCCCTGGGAGCCTTGAACCTGCTGGAGCTTCTTGAGAACGAGGACCTTCAGTTGATGGCCTTCTTCTCGTCTTCCACAGGACGGGTGGGTCGCACAGGCCAGGGAGATTATGCCATTGCCAACGAGGTTTTGAACAAGCTGGCTCAGGTTCAGGCCCGGCTTCGTCCCTCTGCCCGGGTGGTTTCCATCAACTGGGGCCCATGGGACGGCGGAATGGTTACTGATTCTCTGAAGAAAATATTCCAGTCGGAAGGAGTCGGAGTCATCCCCATGGATGCGGGTGCAGAGCTTCTGTTTCTGGAGTTTTGTTTTGGACCCGGCGGGCCTGTCGAAGTTATTGTTCAGGGACAGCCCCCGGGAAAGGATGAGCCGGGGGGGGATGATTCTTCCAAGGCTTATGCGGATATGCCTTCCCTGACTCCTGCCATTGAAAAGGAGATCAGCATTGAGCAGTTCCCGGTTCTTGCTCATCATGTTCTGGACGGTCGGGGCGTTCTGCCCATGGCTCTGATGGTGGAGCTTCTGGCCCATGGCGCCATGCATACCAATCCGGGGCTTCAGTTTGGTGGCTTTGATAATCTGAAGGTGCTCAAGGGACTGCTCATCGGCTCGGGTCAGAAGAGAACTTACCAGGTGATGGCGGGCCGGGCCATGCGGGAGGGAGATCGCTACACGGTGCCGGTGGAATTGCAGAGTACTTCTGACCCCGGCGGTATGGATCTCAATGTCAGGGGGGAAATATTCCTCACCTCATCACCTGCACAAAAAGAAGAACCCCGGCTGGCCCTGCCTGAAATGATGCCTTACATTCATGTGGATTTTTATCGGGACTTCCTGTTTCACGGCCCCTATCTTCAGGGGATTGAGTCGGTGACGGGGGTTTCTCCCGGCGGTATATCGGGGATCGCCGGGCCAGGCCCCAGACCGGATCAATGGATGAAATCCCCCTGGCGCAACAGCTGGATTACCGAGCCATTAATTCTGGACTGTGCATTCCAGCTGATGATCCTTTGGAGCTTTGAACAGCTGGGATCCGGATCTCTGCCCACAGGGGTCGGCAGTTATCGTCAGTTCTGCCGTTTTCCCGGAAAGCCCGTGACGGTGGACATCCAGGTGAAGGATTACAACAGTTCCAGGGCGTTGAGTGATATTGAATTCAAAACTCCACAAGGAATCCTGATTGCCAGGATGGAAAACTACCAATGTGTCATTGACCCTTCCCTGAAGAAGGCCTTCAATGGCAACAGCCTTGAGCAGGAAATCATGTCCTGAACCGGTGGATTCTGGCGGATAGATATTATCAGATGGCGACCCTATGGGTCGCTTCTGAAAATTTGCCTCTTTTGCCGGCAACTGGAGATTTACTATGAAATTCAGTCAGCCCGTTGCCATAACCGGGGTCGGGGGGATATTTCCCGGCGCCGTCAACTGTGAACAGTTATGGGATAACATAGTCAACTGCCGGAGTGCATCCCGGCCTGTGCCTGAGGGCAGATGGATTCTCCCGGCGGAGGAAGTATATTCTCCCGGCGGAGAGCCGGATCATGTCTATTCAAAGCAGGGATGTTTTCTGGATGATTTCCAACTGGCGGACTTTCTGGATCTGTCATCCCTGAGCCTTGATCCTGAGTTTATCAACAGCCTGGATTCCATGTGTCATGTGGCTTTGATTGCCGGGGTGATGGCTTTTTCCGAGGGTGTCACCGATCTTATAAACCGTCAGCGCACCGGGGTCATCATGGGGAATATCGCCCTTCCCACCGGGGAGGCCTCGGCCATATCCCGGCAGATCCTGGGGGCAACAATATATGAAAAGGTCACCGGAAAAAAAGCCTCGGCAGATGACATAAAATTCAACCCCATGAACCGATATGTAACGGGTCTGCCTGCAGGGGTTCTGGCCCAAGCCCTTGGTCTTGGGGGAACTGTGTTCACCCTGGATGCTGCCTGTGCTTCTTCTCTTTACGCGGTGAGGCTTGCCTGTGACGAGCTTCTGTCGGGCCGGGCCGACTGTATGCTTACCGGTGGTATTTCCCGTCCCGACAGTCTTTACACCCAGATGGGTTTTTCCCAGCTGATGGCTCTTTCCCGCACCGGAGTATGCGCGCCTTTTGACCGCAAGGCTGACGGCCTTGTGATGGGAGAAGGCGGGGGAATGTTCCTTCTCAAGCGTCTTGAGGATGCCCTTGCCCATGGTGACAGAATATACGGACTGATTTGCGGTG
>CAYNGH010000198.1:0-5554 GCA_964396845.1 uncultured bacterium
GTTCCCGCAGGCGGTATTTGTCCCGAAGGGCTTTTTGCTGATCCCCGGTCAGGTTGCGGGCCTGTTTCAGGGGAATCCCGTTGGATATGATTCTTACAGGGCCTTTCATTTTTTTTCGTATCAGTTCCTCGGCGGTGAAACGGGAAGGGCTGACGGTAACATCGCACCGGTTGTGGAAGAAGTTGGAATAAGCCCATCCGAATGGAACCAGTCCCGGCACCCAGTGAAGACCGACGATTTTCAGGTATTCCGGTTCAATGAAAAATGTATGGAAGGTCCCCACCAGGGGCAGGTTCATGAGCCTGGCGGAAAGGATCGACTCAAAACCCACGGTGAAGGGAGTATGGAAATGGATTACATCGGTTTTGAATTTTTTCAGCCGGCTTATAACCATGGGAGTCCAGGGACAGGTCACCCGGTAATCGGGATAAAACAGGGCGTTAATTCCCGGTATCAACTGCACTTCAATCCGGCTGTCGTGACCGGCGATTATTTCCTGCTGGTTCTTTCGTATTTGCGGGGCAAACACCATAACCCGGTGGCCCCGCCGGAGAAGTTCCCCGGTGGTATTCAGGATGGAGCTTACAATTCCGTCAATCTTGGGCAGAAAGGTGTCGGTGAATATGGCGATGTTCATTGAATGGATCATTCCTTGTAAATATGTGATAATGTTATGATTTTCCCGTACCTTCCCCATCCCCGGGAGTAGTGAGAATTTTAACCATCTGAAGAATTATCGGGGAGAGTTTGGATACCGGTTCGTCAGCGCCGACAATGGCGATGGCCACAATATATTCCTGTCCGTCGGGCATTATCACCAGGGCTGCTCCGGCAACGGTAGAAAGGAGGGACCCTGTCTTGCCGTAAGCTCTGGAGCCATCAGGCAGAAGCTGGGTAAAGCTCTCTCCTCCCGAGGCCAGAATTCTCATGGTTTCCTCATGCAAGTCCTTCCTGGGATAGTTGGCATCGTTGGTGATGACCTTCACCAGCCGAACCATATCCCTGGGGGTGCACTGGTTCTGGAGGAGTGCTCCTGATTCTCTTTCAAGGTGGGCATAGGATTTATAGCGGGCGATATTCTTGTGGAGAAGTTTTTTCTGTTCTTCTTGGGATATTCTTTTCATCTCGTCGGTGGAAATCCCCACAAAACATGACAGCAGGTCCTGAAGGGTTCTGGTGATGCGGAATTCCACAAAATCCCAGTATCCCAGAGTTCTGTTTATCCGATCCAGTCCGATCCTGTGGATCATTATATCGCTGGCGGTGTTGTCACTGCGGGCAATCATCCAGTAGGCGTAATCCCGCAGAGTTGGGTTGAGGCCGGCATCAAAGTGGCTCAGAATCGGAGAGAAAAGCCTCCGATCTTCCTCGGTCATCCGATAGCGATCTTCAAGGTTCATCTCCCCGGTTTCCACGGCCCTCATCAGAGCCAGGAGGGTTGCCATCTTTACAGTGCTGGCCCACTGGCAAGGTTCGTCACCCCGGAAGTAGGCATATTCCCCGGTAATAAGATTTTCTATGCCCAGATATGGACTGCCGGATTTGACCAGCTTAAGGGCTTCAATGGCCCTCTGTTTTAAAACCAGATCCCGGGGGATATTCTCATCAGGATCCTGATAATTAGGGAGCTTCCTCTCCGGGGATACCGGCGGCGAAGGATCAGGTTGTTCCTGGTAATCGGGGAGCTTCCTCTCCGGGGATACCGGCGGTGAAGGATCCGGCGGGATATAATTGGAATCACTGCTGTCTGGGTAGTCGGGGAGCTTTCTCTCCGGAGATACCGGTGGTGAAGGATCCACATTGCCTGAAACCGGTGAGATTATTACAAAGGAAAAAAGAAGGGCAGTAAGGAGAATCCAGACCGCTGTCTTTCTGGTGATGTTCATATGGGCAACCTCCCTGAATCATCGGATGAAACTATTTTTTTGATTTTGTCCTGTATCTCCTGCCGGGAATGAAATTCCCGGGAATATCCTTCCTGCCGGTTTTACAAAAGCCCTCCTTTGTGCTATCATCGTATCACTGAAAATCCCGGCAATCTTGTTTTGGACAGGTGAATCCAGAATGACCCCATGGAACAGGGTGCTTGAAAGAATCGATCAATACCGCTGGCGACTTCCCCGGTCATACCAGAAGGGTATGAACACCGACGGGATTATATTTGCCGATGATGCTCTGATGAAACTCCTGGACCGGGAAGAAGCCATAGGCCAGGTGGCCAATGTGGCATGTCTTCCGGGGATTGTGGGCCAGTCACTGGCAATGCCGGACATACACTGGGGCTATGGATTTCCCATCGGGGGGGTGGCTGCCTTTGACCCCGATAACGGGATCATATCGCCGGGAGGCATCGGTTACGACATCAACTGCGGTGTTCGTCTGTTGAAAACAAATCTTGATGAAACAGACATTGCCCCACAGGTGGGAGAACTGCTGGATGGGATATGTTCTCTGGTTCCCTGCGGTGTGGGAAAGGAAGGCGCTATACGGCTTAAATCCAGAAAGGAACTCAACCGGGTTCTGGAGTTAGGAGCATCATGGGCCGTGAAAAAAGGTTTTGGTGTCCGGGAGGATCTTGAGCATACCGGTGACAATGGCTGTCTTGGGGGTGCGGATCCCGGTGTGGTGTCGGAGAGAGCTTTTAAAAGGGGAGAAAACCAGTTGGGAACCCTTGGATCGGGGAATCATTTCATTGAGATCCAGGTGGTGGATGAGATATTTGATCCGGAAGCTGCCGGGGATTTTGGTCTGTGGCCGGGAATGGTGATGGTGATGATTCATACGGGATCCCGGGGTATGGGGCATCAGGTGGCTACTGATTATATAAGCCTTATGGGGAAAGCCCTTGCGAAATACGGAATCCATGTCCCGGATCGCCAGCTGGCCTGCGCTCCCATAAAATCTCCTCCCGGCAGGGAATATCTTGCTGCCATGGCTTCTGCTGCCAATTATGCCTGGGCAAACCGGCAGATCATTTCTCACCGGGTCAGGGAAGCCTTCGAAAGGGTGCTGAGGGCTTCCTGGGAACACCTGGGAATGGATCTGATTTATGATGTGTCCCATAACATCGCCTCCATGGAGGAATATTCCATCGACGGTAAAAAGAAAACCCTGCTGATTCATCGAAAGGGCGCCACAAGATCCCTTGGCCCCGGCAGGAAGGAACTCCCGCCGGCTCACCGGAACACCGGGCAGGCGGTAATCATTCCCGGCGACATGGGCCGTTATTCTTATGTTTTGGCCGGGACTGGTGATGCAGAAAGGCTCAGTTTTTCATCCACATGCCATGGTGCAGGCCGGGTTATGAGCCGGGGAGCAGCAAAGAAAGCAGGATCCGGCCGGGATGTGGCCCGACAGCTGGAAGACCGGGGAATTGCAGTGCGCTGTGTTAGCTGGTCAGGCCTTGCCGAGGAAGCGCCTCTGGCTTATAAAGATGTGGCCGATGTTGTGAACACAGCTCATGGGGCGGGGATTGCCCGGAAAGTGGCAAGGCTCAGGCCCCTGGGAGTATTGAAAGGATAGCCTCTTACCGGGGTGATGAACATATGGACAGAAGACCGGAAAAAACTATAACCACCAATCGCAAGGCATGGCATGATTATCATGTTGAAGATCGGTTCGAAGCAGGGATTGTTCTGACAGGCACCGAGGTGAAATCTCTTCGTCAGGGCCGGGCCAGCCTTGTTGATGCATACGGAAAGATAGAAAAGGGAGAGATGTGGCTTGTGAACGCCCATATTCCTCCCTTCAAGCAGGCTTCGTTTTTTAACCATGAACCCCGGAGAAAAAGAAAACTCCTCATGCATGCCTCCCAGATCCGGAGGCTTACGGGCAAAATTGTGGAGAAGGGGCTTACCCTGATTCCTCTGCGGGTTTATTTTTCCGGCCCTTATGTTAAAGTTGAGCTGGGCCTCTGCCGGGGGAAACGTCAATATGACAAACGTACCGCTATCAAGGAGCGGGATTCCCGCCGGGAGGTGGAGCGAACCCTGTCAGAAAGAAACCGTTAGGGGGACCCCGGGCCGGGAGAGGAAGCAGTCTGCCTGCGGAAGAAATATTATTAAAACACCCTTGGAGGATTTCCTGATGTGTGGAATTATCGGATATATCGGCGGTCGATCTGCGGTGCCGGTGATGCTGGCCAGTCTGCGCCGGCTGGAATACCGGGGATATGACTCGGCAGGGATTGCCGTGGTGCGGGATAACCGCCTGCAAGTGGTCAAATCCCAGGGGAAGCTGTCGGTTTTGTCGGCTATAATGGAAGAAAAGCCCCTGGAGGCAAAAATGGGCATCGGTCATACCCGGTGGGCCACTCATGGAGTGCCTTCTGATGAAAATTCCCATCCCCATACCTGTTCTGCCAATCATATCGCTCTGGTCCACAACGGCATAATCGAAAACTATCTGGATATCCGTCGCAGGCTGGAGGAATCAGGCCATGTGTTCACATCCCAGACCGATACCGAAAGTCTTGTACATCTGATTTCCGAGTATTATGACGGTGACCTTCTCGAAGCAGTCCGAAAGGCCCTGGGAGAGGTGGAGGGTTATTATGCCGTCGGTGTTGTGACCAGCCGGGAGCCGGGACGCATCATCGCTGCCCGCCGGGAGAATCCACTGGTGGTGGGCCTTGGACATAACGAGAATTTTATCGCCTCTGATATTCCTGCATTTCTGCCTTTCACCAGGAATGTTCTCCATGTGAAGGACGGCGAGATTCTGGAGATTACCCGGGAGGGAGTCAAAATATGGGATGATGAGGGGAACCGGGTCAACCGCCGGAGCATCCGGGTTGACTGGGATGATTCCATGGCGGAAAAATCCGGATTCAAGCATTTCATGCTAAAAGAGATATTCGAACAGCCCCGGGTAGTGGATGAAACCCTTCGGGGGAGGCTTGGTGAAGACGGCGTGAATATCCAGGAGATGAGCCTCTCGGCAACAGAGATGAAAAAGATTGACCGGGTGCTTCTCACTGCCTGCGGCACTGCGTATCATGCCGGGATGATTGGCCGGTATTTTTTAGAGGAGCTGGCCCGGATCCCCGTGGAAATGGAAGTTGCATCGGAGCTTCGCTATCGCAATCCCATTGTGAACGGACGTACTCTTGTGGTAGCCATCAGCCAGTCGGGAGAAACCACCGATACCATCTCGGCCCTCAAGGATCTGGTGCGCCAGGGTGCGCATTCACTGGCCATCACCAACGGTGTTGGATCCTCCATCACCAGGGAAACTTCCAACCTGATATATACCCGGGCCGGGATAGAAATCGGAGTCGCCGCTACAAAGACCTTCACTGTCCAGGTGGTGGCCATGATGCTGTTGGCTTTGAAAATGGGACTTGCCCGGGGGAGTCTTTCCAAAGAAAAGTATCGGCAGATCCGGGAGCAGCTTCTTATGGTGCCCGGCCAGATTGAAAAAGTCCTGGAGCGGTACGAGGAGATCCGATGCATAGCCCGTCGTTATTATCGTTCCCGCAACGCCTTGTTTCTGGGACGGCATATATCATATCCCGTGGCCCTGGAAGGAGCATTGAAGCTCAAGGAGATTTCCT
>CAYNGH010000199.1:0-5444 GCA_964396845.1 uncultured bacterium
CAAAGGCGGAAAACTGATCATCGAAACTTCCTCGTCAAAACCCGGAAGCAGTACAATGCTGCTCAATCCGGGCCTGAGCATGACCAAATATTCAACCCTGCAGGTCACTGACACAGGAATCGGCATGTCCCAGGAGGTGTTGTCCCATATTTTCGAACCTTTCTTTACCACAAAGGACAAGGACAAGGGCACCGGGCTTGGTCTTTCCACAGTCTATGGCATTGTTGAGCAGGCCGGAGGTCATATTGTAGTCAAGAGTGACCCGGGGAAAGGGACTACTTTTAAGATTATGTTCCCCCCGGTTCTCTCGAAGGCTCCCAAAAGGCCGGTTTCCAGGCAGTCGATGATGCCCGGGATGCTGGGAGGTCATGAAAGCCTGCTGATTGTGGAGGATGAAGAAATCATCCGGAAGCTGATCAAGAAATCTCTTTCCAGGATGGGATACCACCTGAACATCGCCTCGTCAGGAGAAGAAGCGTTACTTCTCTATGCAGGCCTGAAGCCCAAGCCTGCAATGCTTCTCACCGATGTAATACTGCCTGACATGAACGGGATTGAGCTGGCATCCATGCTCCAGAAAACTGACCCATCCCTGAAGGTGGTGTTCATGTCCGGCTATGCCGAGGATGTTATCTCCCGATACGGGGCCATCAACGAGGAGTTGAACTTCATAGAGAAGCCTTTTAACGTCAGTGTTCTGCTGAACAAGGTGCGACAGGTTCTGGCAAAATAGGCCTCCGGGTGGTTGTCGAACAAAACCGCCGGTGTTAATCGATCCTGATGGGAGCTTGTTTCTGTTGGATCTCGATGTTCATGAGTTTTTGTTTTGCCTCTTCGATATATGCCTCATTGCCGGATTTCTCGGCATATTTGCTGAACTCCTGTTCATAAAAATGTTTGGCCTGACCCCAGTTTCCCTTGTCCATCATATAGTCCCCCAGCAGTCTTGAAATTCTTACCTGCATCTCAATGCCGTGGGGAGGCTCTACCCGATCAATGTCCCTGAGCAGTGCGCTGGCAGCCCCGATATTTTTATCCCCTTCCATCAGGTAAACCTCCGCAAGGCGAACATAGGGAGGTTGCGCTCCCGCCCTGTTAAAATTATCGATGGATGTACGGTAGTAACTGATGGCATCCTCGACACGCCCGGCTCTCAGGTAATTCTCTGCAATGGTCTGGGCCACCTCGCCTCGGGTTTTCCTGTTTCCGATTCCCCGAAGAGCACGGATATACTCGGTATTCGCCTGCAGGCGCAAGCCTTTTTGCTCCAGTTCCTTTGCATTGTTTAGATGCTTCCGGGCCGTGGCTGCAGCACAGGAGCAAAGGAACAGGGCCATCCCAAGGATAATGATTATTGCCAGATTTTTCTTGAACATATGAATCTTCCTCCCGGAAGTATTTTACCTGATCATTTGATTAATTTCAAATATGGGAAGCATGGCAGAAACCACCACGAACCCCACAATTACACCAAGAAACAGGATGGAAGCTGGTTCCAGAAACTTGAAGAAAATCGTCAGCTTTCGATCCACTTCCTTTTCAAAAAAGATGGCAGCGGTTTCCAGCAGTCTTTCCAGCTCTCCGCTTTTTTCACCGCTTTTGGTCATCTGAATCATCACCTGGGGAACTGTGGGAATCCGGGCCAGGGCAGCTCCCAGGCCGTGTCCCTTTTGAACCAGATCCTCCACCATCTTGAGCTGATGGGAAATCAGCTGATTTTCCACCACTTCCCGGGCTGATGAGAGGGCCTTTATCAGGCTGACGCCTCCGCCATGAAGCATGGAGAGAGTTCTGGCCCATCGGCTCATCTGAATATAGCTGTTAATCGTGCCGATTACCGGCAGTTTCAGGATAATGGCATCCCGGGTTTTTCTGGGGATAAGCCGGAAATAAACAAAAGCTAAAAGAGCAGTCATAACTGCCAGCAACACCATATTCTGTTGAAGGAATGTTCCCACGGCAATGGTAATCCTGGTGGGCAGAGGCAGTTCCACCTGAAATGAGGCAAAAACCCTGACCAGAGTCGGAGCGATATATGTGAGAATGAAAAAAAGCAAACCAAGACTGGCCACCATCACAATAACCGGGTATGCCATGGAGGAAACCACCTTCTCCCGGAAGGCCACTTCCTTTTCAAGAAACTGAGAGTATCTCTCCAGAATCAGGTCCACAGTCCCCACGGATTCCGCCGCGTCAACCATCCGCACCAGCAGGGGAGGAAATACGCTTTCCGATGCCAGAGCGCCGGCAAAGGTATCGCCTTCTTCCAGACGGACTTTGACTTTGGCCAGGCCCCGGCCCAGGGTTTCATGGCCCACCTGCCGGGACAGGGTATCCAGAGCCTCAGGGAGAGGAATTCCCGCCCGCAGAAGGGTTGCCATCTGATCCAGCGCAAATATCAGCTCCGATGGGGGAACTGATGTGCGGTAGCTTCCTCCGGTTTCTTCCTTCAGTTCTGTGGGAAAGTATCCCTGGCCCTTGAGCTTGCTGAAGGCCGAAGCGGTGGATGGCGCGTCTATAAGACCCGATACCCGGGATCCTGACGCGTCGTATGCTTTGTAATCGTAAAGAGGCATATAAAATCAGCTTAAATGTTATTATACCAGTGATTCTCATATTTCCTGCCGGGGAATCAAACTCCTTCATTTTATCAGCTTCCATGAAGTGGTTATGGCCTGTCATCAATCTTGTCAATCCAAAATTGTCAGCTGTTAACCAACTTGTAACATTTGGGACATGATTTATCCTTGATTTATATTGCCCCGGGAAGTATAATGGGGTTGACAATGATAAATAAACTCTGGAGGTTATAATGGATTCAATCAACACAAATGTAAACATGAACACAGTCAACACCCCGGCCCGGAAGACCCCTGCCCCAAAGGGAGAGGTGGAGAACAAGATTAACGACGGGTTCGTAAAACAACAGGCGACAGAAAAGACCCCGGATCTTTCAAAGGTCAAGAAATCCTTCAAACATTCTGAAACCTGGAATACCATCAAGTTTGTCGGTGCCGTTGCAGCTCTGGCCGGTGTTGCCGGAGTGCTGGGTGCCGGTGTCGGCGCAGGGCTGGCATTGATGGTGGGCGGCTCTGTGGCCAAGGGCGCAGCCATATTCGGTGGCGCATCTGCCGTGGCGTTGCCGGTAGCCACACCTTTCATCATAGGCAAGATGCTGTCGGTCAAATAAATAGATTCATCCATTGGCATTCTAATAAGGCCATAACAAACATTTTCATGGCTATGGCAGGCAACAATGATTATCTTCTTATGATTAATTTATAATATTTATTGCTCTTATTTCGAAGGGGGATTCCTGGAATCTCCCTTCGAACATTTCGGGATGAAACAGTTTTCCTACAATGCCGTCATCCTCACCGCCGGGGAATCCAGCCGGATGGGAGGCTTTCCTAAAGCCCTGCTGACCCTGCCCGGTGGTGTCACATTCATAGAAAACATAATAAAATCATTGCTCCGACTTGTCCCGCCTCCAGAGAAAATAATCCCGGTAACCGGCACCCACCGGGACAGGATTACCCCGGCCTTGGCTCACTTCCCGGTGTCACCGGTGGTCAATGAGGCCCCTTCCCGGGGGATGCTCTCGTCAATTCAGCAGGGGATTCTCGCCTGCGAAGACCGGTGCCGTGGGATCCTCCTGTGTCTGGTGGATCATCCCATGGTTGCCGATGCCACATACCAACTGGTTCTTGAGGCGGCCATGGATAGCCCCGGCCATATCATCATCCCCACATATAACCAGCGGGGAGGGCATCCAGTGTTTTTCAGCCGGGAGTTTTTCCCCCATCTCATGGAAGCCCCGTTAAACCTTGGCGCTCGGCATGTGACCCAGTCAAACCGGGACAGGGTTCTTCGAATCGCCACCAAGGACCCGGGAATCCGCTACGATATCGATACTCCTGTAATTTATAAAAACATACTGGGCCAGGCTCCCGATCATTAATCAGCCATTGATTGGGGCAAAGGCGACTCCTGATTCAGAAAACATGCCACTATATGACAGGGATTCTTCTTCAGAGGTTTCAGTTGTGGTTCCTGAGTGGTGCATATTTCCATGGAATGGGGACACCGTGGCGAGAAGGGGCATCCCGGGGGAAGGTCTGAGGGATCCGGCAGTTCGTGGCTTTTGAGGGTGATCTTGTTATCGGTGCTGGATTCATTGAACCCTTCCGGGGAAGATGCTGACATGAGGGCCTGCAGGTATGGATGCCGAGGATCCTCCATGACCATGGATATTTCTCCCTGTTCCACGATTCGTCCCAGGTACATTACAATTACCCTTCCTCCTGCTCCAAAGAACCGCGCCGTGGCCAGGTCATGAGTGATGTAGAAAAAGCCGATGTTCTGCCGGCGGTTCATTTCCTTCATCAGCTCCAGGATGGAAAGGCGCAGGGATGAATCCACTCCCGATACCGGTTCGTCGGCAATAATCAAATCCGGGTTGAAAATGGCGGCTCTGGCGATGGAAACCCGCTGGCGTTGTCCACCGCTGAGCTGGAAGGGGTATTTATTCTGGAAATAATCAGAAGGCGTCAACCCGACTTTTTTTAACAAGGATTGGACTTTCTCCACGGCATCAGCACCCCGGGAAGCCATCCTGTGATATACAAGGGGAGCCGACAGGATCTGGCCCACAGTCTTGACGGGATTCAAGCTGGCATAGGAATCCTGATGAATCACCTGCACTGACAGGCGGTTTTCCTTGTCCCACTTGAAACCCGGCGCCCAGATATCCCTGCCCTTCAACAGGACCTTTCCCGAGGTGGGTTTTTGAATCCCCAGGCAGATTTTTCCAAGGGTACTCTTGCCGCAACCGCTTTCTCCCACCACGGTTATGATTTCCTTTCTGCTGATGCCAAGGTTGACGGAACGGCAAGCCTGCATCCGACGGCCCTTGCCGGTGTCAAAACTCATAGATACGTTTTCCAGCTTCAGGATGCACATGATTTATCATCTCCGCAGTTTTCAGGGAAAAGCTCTGATGCCCGGTGACATGCAATGAAATGGCCTTCTTCTTTCGGGGACAGGGGAGGTTCCTTTTCCCGGCAGGAGTCCAGGGCATATTCACACCGGGGATGAAACACGCATCCCGCCGGTTTGTTGATAAGATCCGGCGGCTGTCCCGGGATGGCTTTTCGCTCAATTGTATCCCCCCTGATGCTGGGTATGGAATTTAGAAGCCCTACGGTATAAGGATGGCGTGGTGCTCCAAACAATCTCTTCCGGTTTGCCAGCTCAAGGATTTTTCCTCCATACATCACCCCGACATTGTCTGCCAGGGCCGACACCGCGTTCATATCATGGGTGATGAACAGCATTGTTGTCCGGGTGGTTTTGTGGACATCCTTGAGTATTTTGAATATATACGACTGGGTAATCACATCCAGGGCTGTGGTGGGTTCGTCCAGCACCACAAACTCCGGCTC
>CAYNGH010000200.1:0-5440 GCA_964396845.1 uncultured bacterium
CAGCCCGGCGGGGAGGATCATTCTGCCAGATTTTTGAGGAAATTGAAAACACTGGCTGTTAAGTAAGTTTGATCTTGAGCTTGGTAAAAGAAATCAAAACCTGACAATGCCAAACAACGCCCACCAACACATAACCAACGGCCCGATTATTGAATCTCACCGATCATGACAATCACGACTCATGTTCCCCCATTCCAAATGGGGGCACTTCTAAAGTGCCCCACGGCCCGATGACTGTATCTCACCGATCATGACAATCCCGACTCTTTTTTTCCCCATTTTCTAAAAATGGGTCCCGACTCATATTCCCCGATTCTAAATCGGGCACTTCTAAAGTGCCCCACGGCCCGATGACTGTATCTCACCGATCATGACAATCCCGACTCTTTTTTTCCCCATTTTCTAAAAATGGGTCCCGACTCATATTCCCCGATTCTAAATCGGGCACTTCTAAAGTGCTATAAAGAACTTCAACCAGGGCTTCGCCAGTTATAAATCAAAAAGCCGGTGGGGGCCGGCTTTAAATTATCACAATACTGGTTTTTATGTGCCGAATTTTTCCACAACCTTCCCCCATCCTGTATCTTCTGAAAGGGAGATTTTGTTGTAATAGTCGGCAAATCCCTCAGCTTCCGATGTGGGGGCATAAATGGACATACCCTTTGATTGATCCAAGCCGTACTTTTTGCGGTGCATCTCAAAGATCACTGCTTTTTCCGAGGTGAACCGGGCCAGATTCAGGGCAGACTTCTTGAGTTCAATATCTCCAATGTTATCGTCGGTGATAATATGAAGGGCAACCGACGCCACATCCCGCAGTTGATCCATGGGTTTGGTGTTGATGTTCCCGCCATTGGAGGCGCTGGCGATGATATGACGCTGGCAGTAATGCTGGGCTTTGCGGAAACATGATCGAATCCGGTAATCCGGCTCGGTGGTGGAAAGAAGCCGGTGGGAGAAGTCCTTGAGCTTGTCGGCAAATTCCGGCATCCGGCGAAGATCGATAATGGAGCTGGTCAATAGACGGTTGTTGTATTGGGATTTGACAATAGCTTCCAGGGCATCTCCCACAGAAAGCCCTTGGCCTCCGGCTTTTTCTTTCATTTCGTTGCCGAACTTCTCATAATCCCAGTTTCCCGCAATCACCACTTCCTGGGAAGCGATCATGAAATTTGCCGCGTCCTTTGCGCTGTAGGCAGTTTCCGCGGTGGCCATAAGACAGCTGTCAAAACCCAAAACATCAATCTTTCTGCCGGCTTCTTTTGTTGCAACTTTAACTGCCGATTCAAACTCAGGAGTTGACATGAAATCTTTTGATAATTCATCGGGCATCGACCCCACGAATCCCATGCCATGGCCGTTCATGATAAGGGCATATCGTTCCGCAGGGAATTTTTTCATGCCCCAGGTGATGAAATCCTTGAGGCTCTGGGGATGAGCCATATTAGTTGGCCCTAAGTTATCCATCACTTCACTGTTATTCTTCAGTCCCATCCATGAAGGCTTCTTCAGATGAACCCGCTGGGCTTCGCCCTTCTTGCTCATCCGGGCAATCTGGGCAACAAAGTTGATGTTACCGTCACTGCCGGCCTTTTCCAGGGAAGCCATGTTCTTCTCCATGTCCTTCTCAAGATCCCCGTTGCCGTTGAAGTAAACCATCACCGTCCATTTTGCCGGAATGGGAGAGGATTCATCTTTGCTTCCCTGGACAGACTTGAAGAGATCCCCTCCGCTACCGGGGATGTTTAAAGCTTCAACATCGCTGTCTTCTTTTTTGAACCTGTCATCGGGTTCCGCCTGACGGATATTCTGGCTTTTCTGCTGAAAAACTTCAGGATCCAGCTCCCGGAAGGATTTAATTTTAGGGTCATTGTTAATGCCCGAAGGGTTTATATTCATGTTAAACACGCCTCACTACCCTTCATGATAGTGTCCCGGCAGGTTAACAGTCAACAAAAAAAGATTAAATATATGTTAATTTTGATAAACATCACGGCGCGAAGGTTAAATTCTTATCCGAATCGAAAAAACAATAATGGACAGATTCTACCGGGAGCAGTTCAAAAAGGACGGCCTGCATTCGTTCCAGGTGATGATGGGCGAGAGTGATCTTTTTTTTGTCTGTGACCAGGATATCCGGGACAGTGCCACTCTGTGCCTCAAAGATGTCCGCAGAACCATCGAACAATACTGTGCCGATCACCGGGATTTCAAAGAATCTCTCAGCCCCGTGGAGGCGGGCCCCGGCGCAGACCCTGTGATTCACAGGATGGCTCAGGCGGGGAGAGCTTATGATGTTGGCCCTATGGCTTCAGTTGCCGGAGCGGTGGCATCATATGTCGGAGAGATATTATCCCCCCGGTGCAGTCATCTGATCATAGAAAACGGCGGAGATATATTCATCAAGTCTTCCCGGCCCGTCACCCTGGAAATTTTTACCGGACTTGATTCGCCCTTTGCGGGAAAAATTCGCTTTGTGGTGGAATCCCGTGGAGAACCTCTGGGGGTATGCACATCCAGCGGAAGAATCGGCCATTCTCTTTCCTTCGGGAATGCCGATGCAGTGGTGGCCATTGCCGATGACCCCGTGCTGGCGGATGCCGGGGCAACATCAATTGCAAACAAGGTTAAATCTACAATGGATATTGATGTTGTTCTGGAACAGGAATTAGAAAGGGGTTTATTGAAAGCATTGATAATAGTTATCGACGACAGAATCGGAGCCTGGGGCGATATAAAATTTATTTAAAAGGGAGTGGTCATATGCAAAGGAGCGTCTATCTCTCCTTTAACAACCAGCTGGTGGACAAGCCCATAATATCGGACTTGGTGCGCCGTTATGATGTGAGCGTGAATATTTTAGAGGCCAGGATCAACCCCAACGAAGAAGGAAGCATGTTCATTCAGATTGAAGGCTCCGAGGAGAACCTGGACCGGGCTTTTGGATATCTTGTTTCATCGGGAGTCCGGGTAACGGTAAAACCCCGGCGACTGGTCTGGCACGAAGATATCTGTGCTTCCTGCGGGGCATGCCTTGCCCACTGCCTGCCCAAAGCCCTGGATATGGATCCGGAAACCGGCAAAGTGGAATATGACGAAGACAAGTGCATCTCTTGCCTGCTTTGCATTCCCGTCTGCCCATATAATGCTGTAGAAGAAGCGTCCCTTTAGAAAGGAGGAGATCCCGTGGCCAAAACATTTGAAGAGATAAATGAAAAAATACGAAACCGCAAGGCTGTGGTGGTGACTGCGGAAGAGATGACCCGGCTGGTGAAGGAAAAAGGCCCAAAAGAAGCCTCCCGGGAAGTTGACGTGGTAACCACCGGCACCTTTGCACCCATGTGCTCTTCGGGAGCCATGATTAATGTGGGGCATTCAGTCCCCAAGATGAAAATCACCAGGGCCAGCCTTAACGGTGTAGCAGCATATGGAGGACTGGCTGCGGTGGATCTTTATATCGGAGCGACGGAAGTTGCCCGGGAGGATCCCTTGAACAAGGTTTTCCCCGGCAAGTTTAAATACGGCGGGGGCCATGTGATTCAGGACCTGGTGGAGGGCAAAGACATCGAGATGGAGGCGGAAGCATACGGCACCGACTGTTACCCTCGGCGGGAGCTTAAAACCCTCATCAACATCAAGGATCTCAACAACGCCTTTCTTCTCAATCCCCGCAACGGCTACCAGAACTACAACGTGGCAGTCAACTGCCATTCCAGCCGTCCCCTGTACACTTACATGGGGATCCTGCGCCCCAACATGTCCAATGCCAATTACTGCAGTGCCGGGCTTCTCAGCCCCCTCCTCAATGATCCCCTCTACCGCACCATCGGTGTAGGAACCCGGATCTTCCTGGGGGGCGGTACCGGCTATGTTTATTATTACGGCACCCAGCACGATCCCAACTGCCCCCGCACCGAGAAAGGCATCCCTCGGGGAGGCGCGGGAACCATTGCAGTCACCGGTGATCTGAAGGGGATGAATTCCTCTTATATCCGGGGAGTATCCATGACCGGCTATGGGGTGTCACTGGCCTTGGGGATCGGAGTGCCCATACCAGTGCTGGACGAGGAAATGGCAAAGTTCACCGGTGTTTCCAATGAAGACATCTATGCTCCGGTAATGGATTACAGCGATGACTATCCCAACGCCAAGGGAGAACCCCTGGCCTATGTGACCTATGCCCAGCTTCGAAGCGGTTCCATCGAGGTGAAAGGCAAGACCGTGGAAACTGCTTCTCTTTCTTCTCTGGCAAAGGCCCGGGAGATAGCTCATACTTTGAAGGAATGGATAATCAATGGGAATTTTGAGCTGGGAAAACCCACCTGGCCCCTGCCATCGGAAGGCTCCCATGTGTTATGCAATAAAATGAAATACCGTCCCCTGTAAATTTCGAGAACCGAGGGTATATCCAGAATAGATTCAACCTGGTGCATGTTAACACTTCATTAACATGGTGTTAACATCTGGTTAACAATCGTTACCATATGTTTACAACAGCACCGTTGATAAATCAGCTCTGATAGAGGATAATTAACTTAGGCAGGTTTAATCTCCAGTCCATTGTCTGGAAAGGTTAAACTTCCTGGGGTTAAACCTGAAGCGGTCTTCCAAGGAGTGATCATATGAGCGACAATATTATCAACGGACTCAACGAAATTGGGAAAGATAAAAAGATACAACAGCTTTCCCATCTGATGCCCCATGGTATCTCTCAGCAGTTCAAACAGCCACCGATCCCTATTCACCAGGCAATCCGGGGCGATCATGTGAACATTTCTGATGAAGTCAAGGAAAATGAAAAAACAAGCTCCATCAACATTGATGCCTTGAAGGACAGCATATCATCCATAAAGCAACAACTCAATACAGGATTATCAAATAAAGATGCCACACCGGGACTGGTCAACGACGCATTTTCCGTTCAAATGGAACGCAATGGCCTTCAGGGAGCCAAGGCTCCGGTCAAAAATCTTGGAATGAAACCGGGAATGCACAATGGCTCGGTTATCGGCAACAAGGGGATTCAAGAAGGCCCTGAACCAGGAATGAAGGGTGGGGCAGTCTATTCTTCCCGCCGTAGCAACACCTTAGGTTATCAGCCGGGAGGAGGGCTGGCCTCTCCCAATATGATAAAGATGCAGACTGACTATGCGGGAGCCTTGAAAGAAGGAGCCCACATATCCCCCGAGGGAGAGGGCATGGTTTTGCAAAACATGGCCAACGCCGGCATAAACGCCCACCCCATCCGTGCAATGCTGGGCCTCTGACCACAAAAAGTTTAAAATATATACTCACATGATTCCCTGCATAATAAATGCCGGGAATTTTTTTTATTACCGATTTGCATTTGCCTCATCAAAACAATACCCATTAGTGTTCCAATACTCTCTCCGAAACAGAAAGAGGGGCATTTTGCCCCTCTTTCCTTTTACAAGAATCC
>CAYNGH010000201.1:0-5402 GCA_964396845.1 uncultured bacterium
TAAATCGGCCCGATGATGGGACATTTCGGAAGGATTCAATCCCGAGAAACATTCCACCATTTTAAATGGGGAAAGAAAAAGGTTCTCCAAGAAAAAAGATAAACAAAATCAACAGTCTGTTAAAAAGCAGGTTCCCCTTGACTGAAACTTTTCTCGCTCTGCAGGCTATGTAACCGTTGACCAAAGTCATAAAAAGAGCCGTGCAAACTTCACCGAATCTATTTACAAATCAGAGTCCATAATGTAAAATTGTATCACAATGCCGGAGTGGCGGAATTGGCAGACGCACGGGACTTAAAATCCCGGGTCCAGTGATGGGCGTGTCGGTTCGACCCCGACCTCCGGCATTTTTGTGTTGGACGGAAGTGAAGATATCGGCGATTCATTGAAACCTCCCGCTAAAAGTGGTATAATAAGAGAAAAGGGCGTTGATGTGTGGATTGACCAGCTGACCCCCTGCCTGGTTGACCGGCAAACCGGCAAGATTGTTGATACCGACTATAATCAGCTTGGGTTGAATGAGATCAGGAAGATTCAGGGCCGGCAAGAGTGGAAGTTTGACTGGGAAAAACAATGGAGAAACCAGGAGCCAGGCTCGGAGTTTTACGGCTTGACCCTCAAAGGAGAAAGCGAAGTTCAGGGGCTGATTCACTGTGTGATAGAGCAAGGTTGCGTAAAAGCAGGACTTGTTGAATCGGCTCCCCACAATATTGGTAAAAACGGCAGGTTTAAGGGTGTCGGAGCACATCTGTTTGCAATAGCCTCTAAAAGAAGTTTTGAAATTGGTGGGAACGGAGTAGTGTATTTTGACGCAAAAACAAGATTAATCAGACATTATAAAAAAGAATTACAAGCCAGTGTGCTGTTTGGCAACAGGATGGTGATTGAAGAAAAGGCTGCAACAAGGCTTTTGAGAGAGTATTATAAGGGGGGAGAAAAATGATAATTTCAGACATTGAGAAATACATGGACGATGGCAGATACACTTCAGAACCGCCGAAGGGTGTTAAATTTAATATGCCAGGTTATTTTAAATACCTCAAAGAAAAACACAACGGCGATTCCAGCAAAATGACCCAGGAAGAGATCGATATGTTTGTAATCAAAGACGAGAAAAAAAGCGTGGCGTGAAGTAAGTGTCAATCCTTGAAGCCAGGGGCGCTTTAATCCGGCTGACCATCAGCCTGATGGGGACCCCCGACATAGAGCAGGCCCGGAATGAATGCCGGGTAATTATCAAGGCGTTAGAGCCGGAGGAAACCAAACCTCCGGTTTTTGCTTCGGCCAGAAAGCCACCAAGACGGCCACGGTCCGCCGGCAGGTGTTATTCTGGGGCAGTATTCACCGGGCGGGCGGAAACTTGTCTTGTCGAGAAAACCTTACTGGAATGACACCAGAAGCAGGGTGTCATCCAATTCGATGGCAAATACCGCTCTTCATGAGATGGGGCATCACTATTACTTTCAAAAGATGACTCCCGGCCAGAAGAAAGGGTTGGAGGAGATTCAACTGCAGATGCTCCGGAAAGGTTTGTCCAAACAACCCGATACCGAGGAGTTTTTTGCAGATATTTACAGGACAAAAATCCTGAAATATGGTAAAATAGAAGAATGGGAAGACAAGTTGACAAGCGAAGGGGTTATCTCCATAATGGATTTCCTGATGGGGGTTTTTAATGAGTAAGGTCGTTTTTAAAGATAAAATATATAAACTTTTAGGGAAAAATCGCCCAAAAAATTATGATAATGTTGTAATGGGACCGAAGAACCACAATCTGTCAAAGCTTGCTTGTATTTTTACTCTTTATGATGATGGCGAAATGGTATTCGAAGGCTCCGATAAAACTCTCGAAGAACATATCAGAAAAGAATTAGAAGAAAAGAATCTTACTCCTCCGGGAACCTTGCCAAAGTATCAAGGAGGAAAAACCAGTGGAGGAGATTACTGGTATGGGTTTATTCTTGTAAAACCGGGAGATGAGAAATTTCTTGATGCCTTAATGGACAATCTTCCTGAAGATTATTTGCCTGGAGTATGTTTTACTAATCATATTCCTGTAAACAGCTCTGAGGACGTGGAGCGGGTAATCCGGGAATATCAGGAGCAAATAAAACAGGCAGGTGATGGCAATGACTGACAATTACTTGTCAACCCAGGAAAAGGAATGCCTTCTGATTCAGGGCAGTATGGCTAAAATCGGACAAAAGGGTTCCCCCGAAAACATAAAAGTGCAAGTTCATTTGCAAGAAAGGCTTCTTCCGGGGTGCCTCACAGCTTGGGGATTCATCTTTTTTCCGTGACTCTTTGATAAACTTCCCGGACTTTTTTCAGTCGGGTTTCGTTGAATTTCGCTTCATCAAAGCTGTCCCGGATTCTGGCATATCCGGCCCGGCCCATCTCTTCCATTTTTCTGGTGTCTGTCAGAATTTCTTCAATGGCCTCCGCCAGGGCTCCGGGATCTCTGGGAGGCACCATCAGCCCCGTGACTCCTTCATCAATCACATCCACCACTCCCCCCACCTTGCAGGCCACAACGGGTTTTTTCAGAGCCATGGCTTCCATGATAGCTACTCCCTGGCCTTCCCACAAAGAAGGCAGAACAAAAAGGTCACAGGACCTGATAATCTCCAGGTGATCATATCGAAACCCCATATAGCGGAACCGATTGGCAATCCCCAGAGCTTCTGCCTTGTGTTCCAGCTGTTGCCGGAGATTTCCCTTCCCCACACAGATGAAATGCAGATCCTGACGCTTCCGGAGAAGTTTTGCCGAGGCTTCCATCAGGTAAGTGTGTCCCTTGGGGGTTTCCAGCCGGGCAACGGTGAGGATGAAGACATCATCAGGGGAGATTCCCAGCTCCCGGCGTTTTTCTTCAGGATTGACCCTGACCCTGTCATATTTCTCCAGCATCAGGCCCTCGGGGATGGCGGTTATTTTGTCAGGGGGGGCCAGTTTCTTATCTAAAATCTCCCGGAGGTTGGGGGATGTGGTGGTGAAGAGATGATGGGCCCATGTCCCAGCCAGCCGTTCCATCCAGATATAGAAGGCTCTCAGCAGGGGGTTTTTTGTGGAATTATGGGGAGGCTCAAGGATATTGTGAAAAATCACCGGCACCCCCGCCAGCCGGGCGGCCAGCCGGCCAATGAACCCCGCCTTGGTGGTGTATGTCTGCACCATGTGGAACTTTTCCTTTTTCATGAAACGCCACAGCCGGACAAGAGAGATAAAATCCATAACGGGATTGATGCCCCGGGCCATGGGAATATGCACCACCACAGCGCCGGTGGCCTCCAGCTCCTGCCGGAATTGAACCACAGTTGTGGCCAGAGTCACCTGATAACCCTCATCCCCAAGATAACGGAACCAGTTGCGAAAGAAACAATATGGGGTGAGATCCACGGTGGATATCTGAAGAAATTTCAAAGGAGCCGGTGAGGTTTCATCAATCAGGAGATTGTCCGGGAGAGGTTCAGTCATTATTTTTTTCCTTTCCCAGGGTTTTCAGGTGATTGCGAAATTCCATGGCTGCCGGGTTGTATCCCGTATAGATGTCCACGAATCGATCCACATAGGACAGGAAGATATCCCGGCTCATGGCTTCTCCCATATAAAGATACCGATGAGGATTAAAATCCAGCAGGTTGGGGTCCAGCCTTGACCATTCGAAGTCCGGCCCCACCAGACCCTTTTCCCGGGCCATAATCCAGAGCCGGGAGCCGGGCATGGGGACCAGGGGAAAGACTTCGAAGCCCGCCAGCTTATGATGATTTTTTTCGATGAATCTAAGGGTGGCTTCCAGGTCTTCTTCGGTTTCCGGAGGAGCGCCGATGATAAATGACGGAATAGCCAGAATCCCCCGGTCATACAGTAAATCGATGGCCCGCTGGTTGTCGGCGACGGTAGCCCTTTTTTGATAATATTTCAATATGCGGTCCGAGCCGGATTCTGCTCCGAAATTGACGGTTCGAAAATTCATATCCACCAGGAGTCCCGCCATCTCTTCATCCAGAAGGTCCGCCCGGATGTTGCACTGCTGGATCAACACCTTGTTCAGTCCGGTGTTCACATAGAAATCCCGGAAGGCCCCAAGACGTTTCCGATGGGAGATAAAAAGATCGTCCACCACCATCAGGTGAGTGATGGAATCGGCGAACTGCTCGATGATGCCTCCGATCTCTCTTGTCACATAGCTTCCGGGGAAAGTTCGGGTCTTGTCCCATATCACGCAGGGAGCGCAGAAAAGACAGTTAAAGGGGCATCCCCGGGATGTGCTGATGTAATGGGTACCGGATCGAATATTGAAAAGTTCCCTTGCCGGGGGAGGGATACGGCCTATGGGTTTTATGGGGTGCCGGGGCGAAGTTTGCCGAAGCTGTTGATCCCCGAAAAAAAGTATTCCCTCGATGCCTTCCAGGGATGCCCGGGTGAATCTGCCATGACGGCTGTAAAAGGAGATCAGGTGTCGGAAGGTTTCTTCACCTTCTCCGATGACGGCAATATCAAAGTCATTAGTGAAGGTTTCCGGCAGGGCCGAGATGTGGCATCCGCCCAGTATTACTGGAATTCCCAGAGTGTCTTTTATCTTTCGGCCCCAGGCTTTTGCAATGCCGTAGTTGAGGGAATACGAACTTATCCCCACCAGGTCCGGTTCCAGATTGATGACCTGCCGGATGTCTTCTGATACCACCACTTCAACACCGGGGAGGTTTTTCTTCAGGTATGACGCAAGATACCCCAGTCCCAGGGGATAGGAAAATCTCTTGAAATACCAGTCGGGATTGCAGGCTTCTATTAAGGCTACTCTCATGATGCCCCCTGTATTGGTGTTTCTTTGAGATTCGAAACAGATCCTGCTAAAACCTGTTGCCGGCTGGCAGAGGTTTTTCCCCGGAGTATGGGAAATATCTCTCCGGGGAGTTTTATTATGGGCAAATATGTTAACGAATTGCACCGGGAAGCAATGGAAGCCTACAAGAGCCTGGATTTTTTTCAGGCCTACCGGTTGATTATCGATTCCCTGGAGGCGGATTCCGGCCCCCAGATATGCATACTCAAGCATTTATGCCAGGTGATTGGTTTTTCTTCGCCGGAACAGCTTCAGGAGGACAGGGTCATGAGGATCCTGGAAAGAGATATATCCCGGAAATTTCACAGCCCCTGGACATTTTCCGTCCGATCCATGCTTCACAAGGTTTTCCGCCGATGGGAAAAGGCCCGGGATGATGCCTTTATAGCAGTGATGACCAATTTGAAAGCAGGAGATGAGAAAAATCATCACAGGTATCTTTTTGAACTGGCCTATCTTTGGAAAAACCAGGGACGCCCGGATCTGTTCACTCCCATGGCTTTGTCGATTCCCTGGAATCAGCTTCTTTACCGGAGCTGTCGCATGGTGGCCCTTC
>CAYNGH010000202.1:0-5352 GCA_964396845.1 uncultured bacterium
CGAAGGCCAGGTGGAAATGCTGGAAGCCGTCAACAACCCCGAGGATGAAAGAGCCGGCACCCGTCAGGTTCCCTTCTCCCGGACAATTTATGTGGAGATGGATGACTTCCGGGAGGATCCTCCCAAAAAATGGTTCCGGCTGGCTCCAGGCCGGGAAGTCCGATTAAAGCATGCATATTTTATCACCTGCAAAGAAGTTATCAGGGACGAGGATGGCAATGTGACGGAGCTTGTATGCACCTATGATCCCGAAAGCCGGGGAGGAGAATCTCCCGACGGACGCAAGGTCAGAGGGACCCTTCACTGGGTGTCGGCATCCCACGGAGTGAAGGCCAGAGTTCGGCTGTTTGACAAGCTGTTCACAAAGGAAGTGCCTGAAGATGTGGGAGAAGACGGGGATTTCCTGGACAACCTGAATCCCGATTCCCTAATGGAGTTGACCGGGTGCATTCTGGAGCCGGGGATGGCGGGATGCACTCCCGGCGGGAAGTTTCAATTCATGCGCCATGGTTACTTTGTGGCAGACCCGGTGGAATCAACCCCGGAAAATCTGGTGTTCAACCGGACTGTTTCCCTGCGGGATACATGGGCCAAAATAGAAAAGAAATTGAAAAAAGGTTAATCCCTGTAGCGGACTCCCATTCCCTGGGCTTCTGCTTTGACCCGATCCACCAGGTATTGATCCAGATTGTTTTCCAGGGGGCCTGCCGGGATTATTCCCCCGAGGGATAAGGCATTTGTGACCCGGGCTTTCCCCGAGGCCACCATATAGCTGTATCCATTTTTCCAATGATCATCATTGGGGCCGTCCATCAGGGCAACCCGATCCCGGCTTCCGCCGATGAGCCAAAGGGTTCCTTCCATGGTGTCCCTGAACTGCTGGCGGTATGTGAGATAATCGAATGTCCCGCCGGTCTGAACAGCTATGTGGCGGAAGTGTTCAAGACCGTGTTTTTCTATTCCTGAACATCCCACGGTGTATATGACAATATTTCTCCGGGTTGCTTCTCTGGCAACAGCCCGGTAATCATAATCGCCGGGACGATTCTCATGAGGGCCGGCATCTCCGATGAGAAAAATCAGCTTCCGGCTGTTGCCTCCTTCATCCCATTTTATTTCGTGAACCGCCACATGGAGGGCTTCTGCCACACTTTCAGGAGTATCTCCTCCTCCCGCGGCATAAAGCATGGAGATATTATCGGAAACTTCCCTCACATCATCGGTGAGATCAAAACGAAGGGTGACAAACTCATCCCCCCAGTCCCGGTATGCAACTATCCCGTAACGGACATAAGGCTCCGGCAGGCCCCGGCTGACTTCCTGAACCATCTGGACAATCCGCGTCTTGATAACTTCCAGTTCATCCCCCATACTGCCGGTGCAGTCGATAACAAACACCAGGTCAATCCATGGGCGCTCACCGGTGAGGGGATCCACCGGTGCCGGCCTGGCAACCGCCATAGGCCCCCGGGGAGATGTTGCCGGTTCTGGAGTCGGGGGAGTCTTTGTCACCGTGACGGTAACCGTGGGAACCGGAGATGAAGGAGCCGGCAGGGTCTGGCTTTCCTGGTGGTTTTCTCCTGTGACGGGGTCCCCGAAAATCGTGCCATATGGGGATTCATCCCCAGCAGGTGAAACTGTGGAGGGGGTTGATGGTGACGCGACAGGTTCAGCCGAGGATGGTTCTGGCAGGGCAGGACTTGTCAGGATCCTGGGGGCGGGGGATGTGGCGATGGTTGAGGTTGTGGCTGGGGATTCCACTATGGTGATTCCAGGGTCACTGCAGGAAAACAGGAGAAACGAGATTGTAAGCAGAGTGATCCCCAGAAGCACCCCGGTAAGGAACTTATGGCCAAAGAAGGTTTTAGACATTCTCAATACTGGTTATCCACAAGAGAGGAATCTCCTGTGACGTGCCTGAATAACTGCACAGGTAAAAAGGACTTCTTCATTAAAATCAAAATATCAGCTTATTGGCACAATGGATAAAAAGCCGGGGAAAATATCCTGTTGATGTCAGATTTCCCGACGCTGTGGGAGGATGGCTTCATATGAAGTCAACAATTGTTACCAAAGACGAAATTATGGATGTTGCCAGCCAGTATTTTTTCGACTGTGGCTTCAAGAAGGTTACTGTTGATAAGCTGGCTCGGACTCTGGGAATTAGTAAAAAGACCATATACAAGTTTTTTCGATCCAAAGATAGTCTTATTCTTCAGATAATTCAGAGGGGATTTGACAGGCTGGAGAAGGAACTCGAAAGCGTGATTGACAATCGGGAAATGGCCCTGGTGGAAAAACTCAAGGAGCTGATTCGTTACAAGACTGTGGCTTATTCTCAGGTCAACGGCCTGTTTGTGAAGGATGTCCGGGAAAATCTGTCGGCTTACAGTTGTGTGATTGACAAGCTGGAAAACCTGATTCCCAGGTATTTTGGCCGACTGCTGGCAGAAGGACAGCAAAAGGGACTGATTCGGAAAGACATATCCAAGGAACTGGTCATTGAAGTTTTGTATGGTGCCATGGACCGAGTTATTGACGGCGCACCACTCAAAAAGATGAACCTGACTCCTGATCAGGCCCTGGGACATATTTTTGATATCTGCCTCAAAGGTATTCTGGTCCCCACCTGTTGCCGGGGTGAAGCTCACCCTCATCAGCACGTAGATTCCCACAGTTAACAATTTGTTAACACTCTTTTTTCTTCCCATGATGTATAATTGATCAGGAGTTGCCACGATTTATATTTGATATTATTCTAAAATGTTTTAGCATCAGCAGATTCAGCATTATTTGGAGGCAGTAATGGACATCAGAAAAACCGGGCCACAGCAGAACTATTTCCTGCAACATGCAAAACCCCAGAAACCCCGGGAAAAGACCCTTTCCATAATGGACAGCGTTTCCGTGGGAGAAGGCCTGACCGGCGATAAAACAGCAAAACCCTGGCAGAAGGAATGGACCCTGCTGTTTTATTCCGCTGCAGATAATGATCTCAAAAAGTATCTGATTGATGATGTCAACCAGATGGAAGCTGTTGGCTCCACCACTCAGATGAACCTTGTGGTTCAGCTGGATAAGGGAGAAAACTGCCGTCGGTATTATCTGGAACGGGACACGGATCCCAAGAATATCCGATCCCGGGTTGTCGAGGATATGGGGCCGGTGAACATGTCTGACCCAGGAACCCTTTCAGACTTTATTAAATTCGGCATGAAAAAATATCCCGCCAAACATTATGCCCTGATCATCAGCGATCATGGCGAAGCCTGGAAGGGAGCGGTGGAAGACGAAAGCCATCATGGCTGGATGACCACCCCCCAGATTCGCCAGGGGATTATGGATGCCCAGAAGGAAACCGGTAATAAGCTGGATGTTCTGGGGTTTGATGCCTGCCTGATGGCCAATACCGAGGTGGCTCACGAACTGCGGGATACCGCAACATATTTGGTGGCCTCCCAGGAAGTCGAAGGAGCCAATGGCTGGCCATATACTCCACTGCTGGACCCCGATAAACTTGAGATGATGGATGAAGCTTTGAAACAAAAAGCGAATATTACACCGAGGCTTCTTTCAGAGGCCATCGTGGAGATCGGCAAGACAGATCAGGACACCCTGCCCACCCTCTCTGCAGTGGACCTTTCCAAGGTTGAGAATCTCACCCGAGCCACAGATAATTTTGCCCAGGCCCTGATTGATACCGACACCTCAGGAGCACTGTTGCAGAAGATGTCTGCAAGCACTGAGAACTTTACCGGCTTCAAGGATCATTATCATTTCGCTTCCAAGATTGCCCGGAGTTTCCGAGTCAAGGACAAGGCCCTGAAAGAATCAGCCCGGGCAGTAATGGAAGCTGTAAAGGATGCAGTGATTGCAGAACAGCATTCCGAGAATTATCCCAATGCCAACGGATTGACCCTTGAGATTCCTACTTATGGCCCTGCCCGCAAAGGCTACCACGAACTGGCCTTTGCCAAGGAAACAAAGTGGGATGAAGCCCTGTCTGCCATAAATGCAAAAGCCAAGATGGAGGGAATAACTGCCCAGAAGATTGAATGTCCGAAGATTGAAAAACAGATCAATAAATATCTTGAACTTATCTCTCAGGTTCCTGTTTTTGAGGGATTGAAAGATATGGCCGAAAGCACTGATTTTGCCAGGGTGATCAGTGAAAAGATGGGCACAGCAGAAAACTTTGAAGAACTGGCCTGCGAGCCGAATTTTGCCCGGGACAAGGGCGTGGGTGTGGCCGGCCTCCTGGGGCTTATGGGGCTAAGAGGCATGATAGATCTGGAAGCTGGCCGGCAGGACATTTATCAGCAGTCCACCATGCTTATTGATTCTATTGTCGATGATGGCAAGCTGGCAGGAATAAACAGCTCTATTATGGGAGTGCTGATTCAGGTGATACAGAGTGCATCAGAGGCACAGATGATGGGTTCGGCTCCCGGCTTTGAAACTGCACCAGGCTTTCTGTCGGGAGATGAAGGCATCCCCGGCCCCAGACCCCACGATCCACCCCTGTCAGTTCAAATCCAGAACCATATGAACAACTTGAACCTTGGGTAAACCCATGGTTATTATCAATAATCCCGGCAAGAGAAGCATCCCCTGAGGCTTCTCTTTTTTATCGCCGGGGGATTTCGTGAATATTACAATTCTGCAAAGCGCATGAAGGAACATTACTCGAACAGGGAAATTTATACACCTGGTAAATGCCATTATTCAAACAGCAAAAACCTGGGGTTAGAATCTGAAAAGGAGGGTTCAGGATGAGAATCGCAGTATTCAACGGCAGTCCCAAAGGGCCTGGCAGTGTCACTCACCGGATGGTGGACAGTTTCTTAAAAGGCGCTCTCGATGCGGGAGCTGAGGGTGAGGAGATATTTCTCAACCAGAAAAAGATCCATCACTGCATAGGCTGTTTTGCCTGCTGGGTCAAGACCCCCGGCAGATGTATCATTGATGATGATATGGGTGAACTGATTGAAAGAATAAAACAGGCAGATATGGTCATATATGCAGGCCCTGTCTATTACGGGAGTGTCACGGGCTTGATGAAGAACTTTATAGACCGCACCCTTCCCCTGGCGGATCCTCATTTCCAAAAGAATGAAAACGGGAACTACCGCCATGTGGACAGACACGAGAAACAGCCGGTGATTGGGATTATTTCCAACTGTGGTTTCCCGGAAATGCTTCACTTTAAATATTTCCGGAATATTTTCACCTTCCTGGAGGAGAATGGCGGAGCCAGTATTGTTGCAGAGATATACCGGCCCATGGGCCCTCTGCTGGATTCTGGCATCGAGGAATTAAAGCCGGTTATCGGCAGATATCACCAACTCCTCT
>CAYNGH010000203.1:0-5311 GCA_964396845.1 uncultured bacterium
CCTGTAATATCGCCTTTGCCCGGATGGGCCTGAAGCTGGGAGCAAAGCGGTTTGAACTGTATGGCGAGAAATTCGGCTTCAGCCGTCAACCTCCCTTTTTAACTGCCACATCACCGGTTAGTTTTCCCCGGCACCGGGAGTTCACCGATACCCTCCTTGCCCAGAGTGCCTTCGGCCAGGGAGAGGTTCATGTGACGCCTCTGCAGATTGCCCTGATGACCTGTGCCTTTGCCGGAGATGGAAGAATCCCCATGCCTGCCATCATTAAGGCAGTCCGGGATGAGAAGGGCGAATTTGATTATATCCACCGTCGGGAGGAGTATCTTCGTCCAGTGCGGGAATCGACTGCCCGGCAGGTGAGGGAAGCCATGGTGGAGGTGGTGAACCGGGGAACTGGAATTAGGGCAGCCATAGACGGGGTTTCAGTGGCGGGAAAGACCGGCTCTGCCGAGAATCCCTTTGGAGATACCCACGCATGGTTTGCGGGTTTTGCCCCGGCAGAGGATCCCAGGGCCGTAGTGGTGGTGGTGATAGAAAATGGAGGCAGTGGTGGCAGGGTGGCAGCTCCCATTGCCGGGAAGGTTCTTCAGGCGGTGCTGGAGAAGGAGTCATCAAATAATTTATCTGGATCTCCCCAAGGTCTGAGGTGAAATATGACAGGAAAGATATTAAACCAGCGTTATGAAATAAAAGAAAAAATCGGCGAGGGGGGTATGGCGGACATATACCTTGCCCGGGACCTGCGACTGAAGCGCAAGGTGGCCCTGAAGGTTCTCCACAGCCAGCTGGCCTCGGAACCCCAGATACTCACCCGGTTCATCAGGGAGGCCCAGTCCGCGGCAAGGCTGATTCATCCCAATATTGTCAATGTATATGATATAGAAAATACTGATGAGTGTCATTATATTGTCATGGAATATATCAAGGCGTCAAACCTCAAGGATGTGATATATCAGAATGCTCCTCTGAACCGGGATACCTGCTTTTCTTACTTCAGGCAGATAGCCGGGGCTGTGCAGTATGCCCACGACAACGGCATAATTCACCGGGATCTCAAACCTCAGAATGTTTTAGTGGATGATGGCGGTGTGGTGAAGGTGACGGATTTTGGCATTGCCCGGGCCATAACATCCAGCTCCCTTACCCAGACAGGATCTATGATGGGATCGGTGCAATATTTTTCTCCGGAGCAGGCCCAGGGAAAGCCGGTGGATCGCACCACTGATATTTATTCCCTGGGAATTATTCTGTTTGAATGCCTTACCGGCAGACTCCCCTTTGAAGCCGACAACCTGGTGGCGGTTGCATTTAAACAGGTTCAGGAGGAGCCTCCGGCGCCTTCCTCCATCAATAGAAATCTTGACCCCGTCATTGACCGGGTAATATTGAAAGCCCTCAGCAAGGATCCTGCCACCCGTTACCAGGATGTGAATTCTCTGGTTGAAGATGTGAAGAAAGCTCTTTTTTCCGGCAGTCCGGCAGGCAGTCCCCGGAGAGATGATATGGAAAAGACCCTGGTAAGTCCCGGATCTCCGGTGATTCCAGCCCCGGCCCTCGATGAGGATATTGAAGATGATGATCCGGATGATGATGAAATTCCTTCCCGTCGGGGCGGGGGAGGAAGTTATCTTTATATTGTCTTCCTGGTATTGTTTCTGACTGTAGTCACCATGGTCTTTATCAAGAGGGGTTTTGTAGTCCCATCCATCGGTGGCAACATGGTTCCGGATATGGAAGGGATGCAGATTCAGAGAGCCCGTGAACTGGCCGATGAACAAGGCTGGCTTATACAGATTACCGATGAACGTTTTGACGACAGATATCCCGAGGGTATAATTCTTGAGCAGGATCCTCCCCTTGGAACTCAGCTGGATCGGGGAGGGACGGTTCGAATTGTTCTGTCCCGGGGAAGACCTGTGGTTGAGATACCTCAGCTGGTGGGGATGAATCTTTCCAGGGCAGCTCAGGAGTTGACGGGAAGCGGTCTGAAATGGGAAGTGCGAAAGCAGGTTTATTCGGATCGTTATGAAAAAGATGCCATTGTTGCCCAGGATCCCCCTCCCGGTGAGATGGCCTCTCCCGGTATCAAGGTAATGCTGGATGTGAGCAGAGGCAAAGAGATGACAGAAGTGCCGGACATGGTGGGAAAGACCTGGGAGGAAGCCCGGAAGATGGCAGTGGCCCGGGGATTTACCCTGGAGGTATCTGACCGGCGGTTTAACGATCGTTTTCTGGAGGGAAGTGTGATTTCACATATTCCCCTGTCGGGAGCCATGACAGAACGGGGAACCCGGATAAAGGTAATCCTGTCCAGAGGCCCCGAAGAAATAATCGAATCCCTCAAGACGCCGAAACTTACAGGCAAGACCATTGCCCAGGCCCGGCAGGATTATTCTTCCATGGGGATTGAAATTGTCGTGGACAATGGTACCCATGCCGATGATGTGGAGATTGTATCCCAGAACCCCGGGGAAGGAACTCCTCTGCCCCAGGACGGGAAGATCCGGGTGACTCTGAAACAACAGGCGGTTGTTCCAAATCTGCTGGGGCGGACCCTGGAGGATGCCCAGAACGTGATATACAGCAACGGCCTTAAGATGGGAACTATCGAATACCAGGAGCGGCCCCGGATTATGGAGAATGTGGTTCTGGATCAATCCCCCAAATCAGGTATTGAGGTGGAATGGGGGAGTAAGGTGAATATAACCATATCCCGCAAGAGCAGGGAGCCAGAGCCGGCAGAATCTCCCGGGCAAGAGCCTTGATAAATGGCTGTGTTGTGTAGGAATAAACAGGCGGTATGGTGAAAATATAACATTCCCTCATTTGTGCCGGCAGGAGTCCATAAATATCCTTAAAAACAGGCAGATGGGGAATCTGACCGGGGTTTTCCGGAATGATAAAGGAGTAGTAAAATTGTTTGGCAAGATTTTAATAAAGACCATTAAGATGCTCCTGCTGTTTTTCCTGGCGGGATTTACCTTTGCTTTTTCCTTTTGGATGGCCCAGAGGATATACACCAATTTCTGGGACCTGCCTCAGGAAGTCGAAGCTCCCAACATCATCGGCGAGGATGCCACCGTTGCCGACAATCTTCTAAAGACCAAAGGGTTGAACCTGAGAATCATCGACAGCAAGTATCAGGACAATTATCCTTCCAACACAATTATCAAACAGGATCCTCCCGGAGGGATAATGGTGAGAAAGGGCAGAGAGATTATCGCAGTGGTAAGCCTGGGCCCGGAGCTGATGGATGTCCCCAATCTCAAGGGGCTTTCCATGCGGGATACAGAAGTGATGCTGGGAAACAACAAACTGCGGGTGGGAAATGTCACCGAGGTGAACAAGCCCTTTGCAGAACCTGGCGAGGTCATGGCTCAGAAGCCTTTCCCTGGATCCAGGGTTCACAGGGGAGCCAGTGTCAATCTTATGGTGAACAAAGGGGATGAACCCATGGTGAAAGTTCCTAACCTGGTGGGGAAAACAGTTACTGAAACCGATGAGTTGCTTTCGAAAGACACCCTGCAGGTGGGGACTGTTGTATGGGAATGGCATGACTACATACCAAGGGGACAAGTGTTCCGGCAAATCCCCAACCCCGGCTCCATGGTTCAACCCCGCACCCCGGTGGATCTCAAGGTCAGCGGTGGACAGAGGGGCTTTGATTTGAATCTCAAGGAAAGAACCTTTGTGTTGTTTGCTCCCAAGGGTGAAGGCCTCCAGACCGTCAAGGTGCGCCAGGTTGATACTTTCGGAGATCGAATGGTGTACGAGGGCAAGCATGCCCCCGGAGGAAAGGTCGCCCTGACGGTTCACTGCTGGGGAGATACTGAAATCCAGATTTATAATAATACCAAGCTGGTGAAAAGAATAAGGTTCTGAAGCTGAGTCCATCTCTGTGATAATCTATGATAAAAAACTAAACCCCGGTATAAACCGGGGTTTTGATGTTACTTTGATTGATGCTGTCTTGTTCTTGTCAGCTTAACCCTTGTCTTTGGGAAGTTTGTCCAGTGCCTTGTCCGCCTGAACAAATCCGTAACCCTGATCCATATTGGTATATTGTATTCCCATAGGTTTAGCGGAGTAGGTGATTGCTTTTTTTAGCGCATCCGGGGAATCATCGGCACTGTGCTGGCGAAGCCCCGCAACGATTCCTGCCACTTCCGGTGCTGCAAAGGAAGTCCCCGGCCCGGCGATGGTGTCTTCGGTGGGCTTGTACATGGGGGGCAGGCTCATCTTGGTGATATATTCCATCTTCTTGTCGTCATAACTGAGGAGATTCTCGGGCAGTCCCAGAGCTTCTGTCAGTTCTGGCTTGGCTGTGAAAAGATTTCTCAACTGCTCAGGGGACATCTTCCGGAGGGTATCCACCACCGTAGCAATTTGATCCATCTGGGATCCCGGCACTGCCCAGGAAGTGATATACTCACCGGGAGCAGTTATGTCAGGCTTTGCAAAGTTGTCGTCGGTGGGGCCTCTGCTGGAGAAGTCGCTGACCTTTTCCGGATGCAGGGCTGAACCCACTGTCAGTGCATCGGGTGAATCTGCCGGGGATCCGATGGTTCTTGCATTGGGGCCGGAATTTCCCGCGGCGGCCACCACGGTTATACCTTTTTTTGTGGCCTCGGCAACGGCCCGGTTTATGGGATCCATGTAATGGGGAAGCCCGTTGGGGCCACTTCCCAGGGACATGTTGGCAACACCGATATTATATTTTTCCTTGTTGTCGATTACCCACTGAAGCCCCTTGACAATGTCCGATGTTCTGCCGGATCCGTCGGCCCGCATTACCCGCACTGCCACAAGATCCGCATCGGGGGCCATCTTTATGGCATCACCCGCAACATGAGTGCCATGGCCGTTAGGATCCCAGGGCTTGCTTCTTCCATCGGGGACATCTTTCCAGGCGATGAGTTCTTTTCCGGGATAATCATAACCGGAATCGATGATGGCTATGACCTCTCCCTTGCCGGTAAGGCCCTGCTGGTGGAGTTTATCTGCACCGGTCCATTTGACATCTTCAATTTTGGGCATATCCCAGGGATTACCCCCTTTAATGCCGGCATCGGACATGGTGGCCTTGGGAATGTCCGGCATCAGGTTCCGGGGGGAATCGTCAAAGATTACATATCCCTGATCCTCCAGCATCTTCGCAGATTCCTGGTCAACTTTGGCTGTTACACCCTTGAGTACATCCAGCTTTTCATCAACCTTGATTCCTTTTTCAGAAAGATCTGTTGCAACCTGATCTGCACTGATGGCGTTGACAGTCTTCATCAGGCTCATTCCCGGCAGAATAATGACATCT
>CAYNGH010000204.1:0-5254 GCA_964396845.1 uncultured bacterium
AAAGATTCAAAATGATCTTGAAGCAGTCCGGCAGGAGCATCAGCAGGTCAACAGGGATTACAGTCAGGTGGAGATCAGGCTCAGGGAGGATCGGGAAAGGCTTCGAAAGACCCGGGAAGAGATTGAGCTTCTGGAGATGAAGAAAAACCATGCCAACCAGGTTCTGGATTCCACAAGGAAAGAACTGGATCGCCACGGTGAATCCCGGAAAACTCGTCTGGGTGATCTGGAGCAGGTGCGGGAGAATATCATCCGCTGGAAGGATCGTCTGAGTGAACTCTCCGGTGAGGAAGAAAAACTCCGGGTCAATATGGATTCGGTTCAGACCCGGGAGGAGAGTCTTCAGGAAGAATCAGCCAAGGCCCGGGATAAGATTCGAAGCCTGCGGAATACCCTCGGCGAAAGCCAGTCGGAGCTGGCGGTTTTAATTCGGGAAGAGGAAAATTTCCGGGGGTTTTCGCCGGCATATTCTGCCCTGATGAAACAGAAGGATCGCCTGCCCCGGCTTGTTCCTCTCTATTCGGTGCTCCAGGTGGAATCCCCCTATGAAACCGCCGCGGATATTGTCCTGGGAGGACACTTCCAGTCCATCATCACTGACACAAAAGAGGACGCGGATCAATGCATCAGCTTCCTCAAGCGGGAGCGGGCAGGCCGGCTGACATTCTTCCCCATGGATCTTTCCCGTTCATCATCGCCTCTGCCGGCTCTGGGCCGGGGGCTTCCCGGCATAGTGGGCTGGGCCAGGGACCTTATCAAGACTGAACCCCGATATCAGGAGATAGCAGACCAGGTCTGCGGAAAGACTCTGGTGGTGGAGAGCCTTGATTCTGCCTATGCCATTTATAACAAGCAGAAAAAAGACCGGGGATTTGTCCCTAAAATGGTTACCCTGGACGGAGATGTGCTGGATTTTTCCGGGGCTGTTACCGGGGGAAGATACCGGGTGGAGCGATCTCAGGTTCTCTCCCGGGATCGTCGGCGAAGGGAGTTGGAGGAAACCCTGAAGTCCCGGGAAGAACACCTGTCGAAGCTGACCGGACGCATTGCCCGCCTGGATGCCGAGATGGCCGATGCCCACAGGGAGTCATCCCGGATCCGGGGGATGCTGGATAAAGTAGTCGGGGAGAAAAACTCACTCTCCCAGCAACTCCAGGTGATGGAAAGATCCCTGGAGCAGGGGGATCGGGATCTGGAAGATTTTGACCGCACCGGAGGGAGTCTTGCCCAGAGGATCCGGGAGCAGGAAGCCACGGCAGGGGAGATTCATGACCGAATCATCATCCTGACAAAAGAGCATGATAAGCTTCAGGAAGAAACCCGTCTGTTTCAGGAAGAGAACGCACATCTCATCGAGGGGATAAACCGCCTGGGGGACAGAGTGCGCCTGCTGGAAAACCAGCTGATGGAAAACACCGGCCAGAGGGAGCTTTGCCAATCCAGAATCAACAGCAATGAGGAGTTTCTTCTTCAGAACCAGCGGGATATGGAAGACCAGGCCGCCAAGGTGTCAGAAAAGGAACAACAGCTGGAATCCCTGCAAAATCAGCTTCAGGATACCCGCAACAGGAAATCTATCCTGTCCCTGAAGGTGAAAAGCCTTCACCGGGCTGTGGAATCTGCCGGTGAATCATACGGCCTGTTGCACAAAGAGATGGAAGAGGCATCCCGGCAATCCCGGGAGCTTCAGGCCCGGCAGGAGCAGTTGCGGGATCGTGAAAGCCGTCAGAAGATAAACATGATCGAAGTTGAATCCCGGCTTGAAAACCTTGCCCGGCGCAGGGATGAATTCTCAAAGGATCTCCGGCGCAATGCCGGCAACAGCACTTTGACCAGGGATAGAATCCGGGAGCTGACAGAAAAAACCCGAAGTAAACTTAACACTTTTGATGATGTGAATTTTTCTGCCCGGGAGGAATACGACTCCAACAAGGAACGTTATGACTATATGGAAGGGCAGATCCGGGATCTTTCCGACTCGGTTTCAAGCCTGGGGGATATTATCCGGGAGATGGATCAGGCCAGCCAAAAAGCTCTGGAGGACACCATAAAACTCCTCAATGAAAGATTTGGCGCACTGTTTAAAAAAGTTTTCGGAGGTGGGAAGGGATCTGTCTATTTCTCGGATCCATCCAACAAGCTGGAATCAGGAGTGGAAGTGGAAGTCCAGCCTCCGGGAAAACGGCCCGCCAGCATCAACCAGCTTTCCACCGGTGAGAAATCCCTCACTGCGGTGACCCTGCTTTTTGCCCTCTTGTCCATAAAGCCAGGCCCCTTTGTGGTCCTGGATGAGCTGGACGCTCCCCTGGATGAGTCCAACGTGGAAAAGATTTCAACCCTCATCCGGGAATTCTCGGAAAAAAGCCAGTTTGTGGTAATCACCCACAACCGCAAGACCATGGAATATGCCGATAAACTCATAGGTGTAACCATGGAAGAGCCGGGAGTTTCCACTCTGGTATCGGTTCGTTTTGACGACATTGAGAAGTTCGCCGGGGATAAAGTTTCCGCAACCCCGGCGGTATGACATTTAAAAGGAGATTTGATGAAAAAGAGCCGGTTAGTTCAAAATGTGGCCGACAGATTCGGCCTGATAGTAAGCATCCCCGCCAACTGCCCGGAGCTTGCCTACTCTGCCCAGAAGGGAGGCGCCGACGGCATCAAAGTGCATCTGAACGTGGGCCATTATGCCAGCGGTACTGTTTTTGGAAGCTGGCAACAGGAGCGGGAAAATATCCGCAGGATCCTCGACAGGGTTAATATTCCTGTGGGGATCCTGCCTGGCGCCGATGTCATCGCCTCTGCCGGCGAGATCCGGGAAGCCCGGGATATGGGGATAGATTTTATAGATGCCTTTGCCCATCATATGCCCATGGATCTTTGGTCTGTTGATGGTCTGGGGAGAATGATTGCCGTCAACGATGATTATTCATCCCGGCAGGTTTCATACATCGGAGAACTGGGCGGGGATCTGGTGGAGGCTACCCTCCTGACTCACGATCAATACCGTCGGGACCTGACACTGGGGGATCTGACCCTTTACCGGCAGTTGGTGGAATCAACAGACCTGCCGGTTTATGTGCCCACTCAGAAGAAAATCCGCCCCGGGGAGATTCATCACCTGGCCCGAGCCGGTGTCCGGGGAATTGTCATTGGCGCGGTGGTGACAGGAGACGATGCGGATAATCTCAGGCAGGTCACCGAAGCTTTTTCCAGGGAAGCGAGGTCGGCTTAGCATCTGGTGAAACCGGAACACCACTCCCGGGAAGAGCCTCCAGAAGGGGTAATCTCCAGTGGGGAGAATTATTATATGAAATCAAAGCTGGTATGAAAGGGATATATCCCGGAAAGGCATGTTTTATGGAGCACAAAATAAGCCTGACAGTAAATGGCCGAAGGATCGAAAAAACAGTTAACAGCCAGGCGACCCTTCTGGATTTTCTCCGGGAGGATCTTCACCTGACCGGCGCCAAAGAAGGTTGCGGGGTAGGGGAATGTGGCGCCTGCACTGTGATTCTCAACGGCGAAGCAGTGCGATCCTGTCTGGTACTGGCGGTGGAGGCCGACGGATCCGAGGTTGTCACCGTGGAGGGACTGGCACGGCCCGGCAGTCTGAGTCCTTTTCAGGAAGCCTTCGTGGAGGCGGGAGCAGTCCAGTGCGGGTTTTGTATCCCTGGTTTTGTTGTGGCAGGAGAAAATCTGCTAAAAAATAATCCTGAACCTGACCGGGAAGACATTCTGGAGGCCTTCAGCGGTCATCTTTGCCGTTGCACCGGCTATACCCAGATCATAGAAGCCATGGACCTGGCCCAAAAAAAATACCGGCAGGAAAAATCATCCCGTCAATAACGATAGTCCATGCATGTAAAAAGATAATGCCATATAATCCTTTGGAGGGCAGATCATGAGAAACAGGCTGGATTATATCCTTACAATTTCTGCAGTCATTGCAGTTATCCTGACCATTCATATCCTGCACCGGCCTGTTCCTGCAGAGGTGGACTCGCCTGTTCCCATTGAACGCGTCCGGGTTGTGTTTCCCGACGCAGTAGAGCTTTCCGCCGGGGAAAATCCCTTGGATTGGATTGAAGTGAAAAACCCCACTGGTGAAACCCTGGGAAGGGTAGTGGTCACATCCCCACATTCAGACCATATCTCCGGCTATGGCGGTGCTGTTTCCCTGTTGATTGCCGTTAATCCCCTGGGAGAGATTCACGCCGTCACGGTTCTGGAGCATTCTGAAACTCCCCGGTTCATGGAACAGGTGGAATCATCGGGGTTTTTCCGGCGGTGGGACGGGATTCACTGGAAAGATGTCCCCGGCCATGATGTTGATTCCATAACCGGCGCCACTATGACATGTAACGGGGTGAAGGGAGCCATCATCCACCGGCTTTCCCTGCTGGATCCTGATGCAGGGCCAGGGCCGGAGCAATCTCCTGCAGGTAAAAGCCAGACATGGAAGGAATGGGTGATAATTCTTCTGGCTTTGACAGGAACCTGGCTTGGATTCTGGCGAGGTGGTGCCCTGAAGAAACTCCGGTACCTTCAGCTGGCCCTGTCGGTGATTTTTCTGGGTTTTGCCGCGGGATCCGCTCTTTCTATGACTCTCCTTGCAGGCTGGATTACTGATGGGATACCTCCCGGTTTCCGGGGTATCTATATACTGGCCCTGCTGGCGTTGGCGGTGCCGGTGATTGCGGGACGAAACACATTCTGTTACTTTGTGTGTCCCTTTGGAGCCTTTCAGGAGATGACGGGGAAAGTTCTGCCATGGAAGATAAAGATCCACGGAAAACTTGATGGCCTTTTGCGTCATGTCAGGTATGGCGCTCTCCTGATTATTACTCTGTCCCTGATGGCCAGAATCGGGATTGACATCAACAGCACGGAACCCTTCTCGGCATTCCTGCTGGGCGCGGGAGGGCCTGCTCCCATGGTTATAGCTCTGGTGAGCCTTGTTCTGTCAGTGTTTCTGTGCCGACCATGGTGCCGTTATGGGTGCGCTCTGGGAGCATTGCTGGACTTGCTGAAAAGACCCATCATCTCTGTGGGGAATTGTCCGGGCAGAAAGAAAAAGGAAACAGAAAAAAATCTTCAAGAGGAGGAAGAAAAGTGAAAATTCATCATTATGTGATTGTGGTTTTACTGACCGCATGTATAATCATGCTGGGGCTGAATCTCAAAAGGCCGGCTCAAGCCCAGGCACCGGAGGAGAAACCCATGGTGGTAACGGAAGCCACTGAAACAAAAA
>CAYNGH010000205.1:0-5241 GCA_964396845.1 uncultured bacterium
ATCAATGTGGCCCGGTTTTTTCAGGATTACAACGGTTACATATCCCAGGTGAACAAGCCGGATTTTGATTACAACAAAGCTATTTCAATACTGCTTCCGGCTTTCAGGGAAGTTCTTCTGAGAATGAAGTTCCTGAAGGACTACTGCCTGGTTTATGTTTCCAGTATAATGGTGGAGGGAAACCGCTTTGATCACAATCTTGATGTGATGGCGGGTCTGGCGCCCACCCGGAAACGTTTTCTGTCCGACAGGGCTCTTTCCAGGGGAAACCGGAAGATGTATGTCTTCGAGGTGACTCCTGAAGGTATTGAACCCAGATTCTGCATCCATCCTTTCATCGTAATTCACCGTTGCAACATTCACAACAAAGAAGAGATGTATTACCTCCGCTACCGGCAGGACAACGAAATGGACTTCTACTGTTTTCAGTGCCGGGAACGGTTCCAGCCGGAGAAACTTCTGATTGACTATCAGGAAACCATGGCGGTATTCGACATAGACGAAGATACCGTTGTTTCTGATGAGATCATCGAGCTTTACCGGGATCTGCTGAGAACAGCCTGGAAGGATGGAGTGATAACAGATCAGGAAAAAAATCGGCTGGAGTTCCTCAGGGATCATTTTAACATATCAGAAAACCTTGCATCCAACCTGGAAGATGACATCAGGCAGGGTCTGGGATTTATCGGCAAAACTATTGATATTCGGGAATTGAACAAATACGAGGACCTGGTCCGCCATTCCATAATTAAATCCCAGATAATCTCAGGCATGCGGGAATACCTTGACCGTTACAGGGAGCATCTGGATATTCCCCGGGAATATGCCAGAAAAATCGAATCAAAGGTATGGTACGAAGAAGGCCTCAGGATGGAACGTCAGAACCAGCTGGAAACTGCCCGAAGTTTTTTCATCAACGCCACCATATCTGATGACAGCAACCAGGCTGCATCCCAAAGTCTTCAGCGTTTATCTGCAGTCATGGGCGAAGGTGCGCCATCGGGCAGAGTCAGGCCCTCATCACCCAGGACTCTGGCAGAACCGCCCCGAAGCACTCCCGGAATACCATCAGCCAGGACTTCAGTTCAGACCCCAAATTTTGATACAACCGAGCCAAAACGGGTTCAGATCAGCCAATCTCAGGAGATCCAGCTAAGGGAGCCAGTGGTAAGGCTGACAGAGCCTGTGGTTCAGCTGACGGAGCCGATATATCGGCCCAGGGGAAAATCCAAGCTGATAAAGGCGGGCATCAGGCAGGCCGTTCAAGTGGATGAAAGCCTTGATACTCCTCTGGAGGAAGAAGAATACCAGGAGCACTTAGAAGAACAAATTTCAGAAGAATATGGGGCTGATTACCCTTCAGAGCAACCTGTGGAATATCAGGAAGAATATGAAGATGATCAGGATGAGCTGGAGGAAAAGTTCGAAGAAGAGTTCGATGAAGACTATGATGAAGACATGGAATCCCCGGATGAAGAGGCCCAGGATTTCGCGGAATATAAGACGGAACAGGATGAACCGGTGGAGATCCTGCGGGATCAGGAGCCTCCGGTTAGCGATCTGGACATTGAGGACAACCGGGAAACCAGTGAGATAGATCTTCCTTCTGAATATGATGTGGAAGAGATCCCTGATTTTGAGGATGAGCTTCATTTGGGAGAAGAAGACTTTGATGATCCCAGTATTGAAAAAGATCCCGAAGATGCCCCCCATGGAGATATACCCGAGGTTTTATCGGAAGAATCTCCACCCTCCGGAGATGATTTTCCCGGGAGTCAAGATGAAATCCTGGAAATGCCGGAGTCAAATTTGGAGTCCGCCGATGATGATGGCCATGAGAGGGAGGATGAGGAGATTCCCCTGCTGGGGGAAGCGGAGGATGAGGTAGAAGAAATTCAGCCGGATGAGGAAGAACTGGAAGATGACATGGAGATCCCACTGATAGAAGAAGATGATGATGACCAGGAATCTGCCCGAGAGGTTGAGGAAGAGCAAGAAGAAGAAAAGATAGAAGATGAAAAAGAAGAACTTCCCCAGGCTCCTCCTACCAGTGAGTTAATCGAGCCGGTATCGGTTGCAGAAACCGAGGATGAAGAATCCGCCATCACCGGCGGGAAGGTTGATATCCCTGAGTTTGAAAAGTCAAAACTCTCCACGGGTCAACTTTCCGAGGCTTCTCACCTTCGCCCCATGCCGGAGATTGAGCTTTCGGATCTGGCCACGGGAGATGACTGGCCCTCACTGACAGAAAGCCAGACAACTCCCGGAGAAGAAGAGATGGAACTGGACCCGGAGCTTCAGCAGGTTCCTTTCTTTATGCGTTTTTTAAAGCACCTGGGTAAAAAGGAAGAGTCCGCAGCAGAAGGGGCCAGAGCCACCACCGAGGCAGTGGAAAAAGAAGCCTTCGGGGATCAGGATCAATCTGTCCAGGCATCGGTTTTGGATCAACTTGGGGAATCCCCGGAAATTGCTGATTTGGATACACCCGACGAAGAATTTATCGAAGAAGAAATTGAAGAAGATATCGATGATGACGAAATTTCAGCCGATGAATCCTTTGAACAGGAAGATGAGTTAGAAGAAGCAGAAAAAATTGAAGATTCCAGGCCTCGGGATGATGAACGGATGGCGGAAGTTCCCCTGGAGGCTTTTTCCCGCCGGGTTTCCCGGACTAAAGCCAAGGAAGGGCCTCCATCTCCTGAGATAGTCGAACCTGTCCCGGCCACTGATGAAGTCCCGGAGATTCTGGCAATGGACGATGAATCAGCCGAGGATGAAGAAAAGATCGAAGAGATCCCTGAAGAACCGAAGCCATCCATAGAAGATGAAGAATCCGCAGATGACCGGAAACCTGAGGTGGTGCAGGAAATTACCGAAGCCAAGGATGACGGTGAAGACGAAGAAGACGAGGAAGAGGAAGAAGAGGAAGAGGAAGAAGAGGAAGAAGATGATGATGACGAAGATGAAGATCAGGTTCTATCCGGGATTCCTCCCCTTGACACGGTAACAGGCAAGCGAAAGGCAGTTTACCGGAAAGTTATCGCTTCGAAGATGGAACGGGCAAAACAGCATGTTCAGACGGGTTATTTTGACAAGGCCCGCAGAATACTGGATCAGCTGGTTCGGGTTGACAGCAAGAACCTGGTAGCCCGTCTTCTCCGCAGTAAATGTGCCATGGAAGAAGAAGATTTTCAGACAGCCCTGGAAGATCTTGACCTGATAATGAAATACAAAAAAGATGATATCAATCTTCTTACTCTTCATGGCAAGGCTGCCCTGGAAGCCGGCCAGTTTGAAACAGCCCTCAAGGATTTCAACCGTGTGATAAAAAAACAGCCGGAGAATATTGAGGCATATCTGCACCGGGGGTCCACATATCTTGACCTGTCGGATTTCAACCGGGCTATTGACGATTTTCAGGTTGTCATCCGGCGTCGTCCCGACGAGCCAGATGCATATATCAACCGGGGTAACTGCTGGGTTGAAAAGGGAGAAATGGATCTGGCCCTGAAGGATTTTGCCAGGGCTGCCCAGCTGGATCCCCAGGATGGTTATCCCCTGTTCCAGCAGGGTAATGTCTATTCCACCACGGGAAATTACCCCAAGGCAGTTAGCCTCTACACCGAGGCAATAGCCCTGGAGCCTGAAGAAACCGACTATTATCTCAACAGGAGCCTTGCATACTCTGCCATGGATCAGCTGGAGAAAGCTCTTGAAGATTTAAACTCGGCATCCCGGCTGTCCCCTGATTCCGACGAGGTCTATTTGAAAAAGGGAGAAATCCTTGAAATGATGGAACGGCTGGATGAAGCCCGGCAATGTTACACTATGCTGATTAACATCGAGGATAGTGAGGCTGCAGGTTATGCCCGCCGGGGAAGAATTTTAGCACGAACAGGCGAGGTGGATAAAGCCCTGGAGGATTTCGAAGATGCCCTGGTGGCGGATCCTGATTACCTGGATGCCTATCTTTTTAAGGCCAACACACTGATGGAAATGGAACGCTTCGATGAAGCCATCACCACATACACCCAGGTTCTGCGGGTTGACCCTTATCAGGGAGAAGCCCTGCTCCACCGGGGGATTGCCTTCGAGAAAAAGGGCGATTTAAAAAGGGCCCGCAAAGACTTTCGCAAGTACATGCAGGTCAACCGCCTGCAGTAATATCAAGGCGATATGTCAGCTGATGTTATTGACAGGGTCCTGACCTTGGGGTATAATTGACAAGGCAACGCCGAAGTGGCGGAACTGGTAGACGCGACGGTCTCAAACACCGTTGGTGGCAGCACCATGCCGGTTCGATTCCGGCCTTCGGCATCACAGCAAAACCCCGTGAATGCAAAAATAACGGGGTTTTTTAATTGGCTTCTCAATTGTTTTGCCATGCCCTTCCGGGATTGGACTGTCCAGGACAAATGACGACTTGGAAAAGCAGGGACAAGGCATTAAATCGACCTTGAAAACAAGCCTTATTCTTTTATTAATCATGCATTATAGACAGCATCTGGCACAATAAAAGACCCTTTATTGACCTGCTATTTTGATACTGAAATTTAACTATTGTCAATTTATGATTTTCCAGGTCATAACAATAAAGTTTCCGGCAATCCTTGGGCTACAGAGAATTTTCTTAGGATGCATGTGCTTGTGCTAATCAATAGAACCCTCTGTTCATAGGCTTTTCATTGATTTGACATTGCCAGTATCCACATTTGGAATGCCATCTGTATCATCGATTTTATCATGTACGATTTAAAGGATTTTTTGAAAAAAATTGGAAACTATTCCAAATATTTTTTATATACGAATTTCAGTCGGTTGGCCTGAGGGGTGATTCGGCTGAATGAAAAAAGCCGAAGTAAAAACATGCAGGGAGCAGATGCAATGCCTCTATTTGATTACAGAGTAAAAAATAAAAAGGGGAATATAATCAAAGGGCAGATCAGTATTGATGATCGTGAGAAACTGTTAGACAAGTTTCAAAAAGATGGCCTTACCCCCATTGAGATCAACGAAGCCAGGCCTTCTCCGGTGACAGGCCACAAAAAGAAACTGCCATTCAATCTCCGCACAGCTGTATCCGATGAGGAGAAGGCATTTATTACCCGGCAATTTACTGCCATGCTCAAAGCAGGACTCTCAATGGACAGGATACTCAACATACTGTATCGTCAGGCGATGAGCCAGTCCATGAAAGAAGTGCTCTATGCTGTGGCGGAAGATTTGCAGAAGGGGTCCGGG
>CAYNGH010000206.1:0-5223 GCA_964396845.1 uncultured bacterium
GCGATCTACAAACACCACAGGTTTTCTGACTTCCGGGGGAAAAACCAGCTTTCTCAATTCTTCTTCTGGAATGCATCTCACCGGCAGGGTAACTCCCAGCTGATGGCGGATCTCCCGGCTGACAGCGTCCTTCTCTTGGGGATTACCTCTGCAGGGCACCAGCACCCTGATGGTGGAAGAAAAGCCGTCATGTATTGCCTCCAGCTGGAAAAGCTCCATGCCATCAAACCGGGACAGGGCCTTCTTAACCCCTTCGGGATAGACCATCACTCCTTTTACCTTCACCATGTGATCCTTCCGGGACAAAACAGGCCCTATCCGATCAAGCATCCTGCCACAGGGACAAACCCCGGGAATCATAAATGAAATATCCCCGGTCACATAACGAAGAAGCGGAAAAGCTCTGGCCCCCAGGGGAGTTATGGTCACCAGTCCCCTTTCCCCCGGCGGAAGGGGTTTTAGCGTGTCGGGGTCCAGCACTTCCAGGTAAACTTCCATGGGGTTGATATGATGGCCCTGATGACAGGTACACTCCACCCCCATGAAAGTCCCCTCGGTAACGCCATAACAGGAGAAAAGCTCACTTCCCCAGGCTTCTTTGATTCGAAAGCCAAGGGCATTATGAGAAAGATCCTCCTCTATGACATTTTCCGCAATGGTGATGACCCGTTGGATATGATGCTCCAGTCCCTTTTCCCTGACAGCCTTTCCCAGCTTAAGGGCAAAGGAAGGAACCGCCATTATGGCAGTGGCCCTGAGCCTGATCAGGGACTCCAGGGACTTGTCGGTGAAGCCGGGGCCGAACCTGAGAACCGTAGAGCCAAGACATGTAAAACAGATATAAAAGCCGAATCCGGCCATCCACATCCATGCTCCCATGGGCAGGGTGAGATGCACAATGTCTTCCCGGGACAGACCTGTGAGAGAAAGAGTCTGAGCTCCTCCCAGAGCAATCCGGTTCAGGTCTTCCCGGGCAACAGGCATGAAAACCGGATTACCGGTAGTACCCGAGGTAGTGCACATATCCACCTGATCTGCAACGGGTACGGCAATGAACTGGTCGTTATGTCCCCGGAGGTCTTCCTTGGTGGTAACCGGCAATCGGGAAAAATCTTTCAGGGACTTTATATCCCCAGGCTCAATCCCCTTTTCGGCAAAAAGACGCCGGTAATATGGAGAGTTATCTGCAGTATGGCGAAGCTGATCCAACAGGTGATGCAACCGGATTTTCCTGATAGAATCAGGAGATCCTTTAATATGCCCTTGATATGGAAACACTTGATATCCTTCCCTGTGATTCTTGAGATAATCCTTTGCCTGACATACCCGGCGGTATTATCCGGAAAAATCCGGTTCCTTGTTTCTGGTGCCTTTTCCGGCAGTAGATTTTTTCTGGTATGTATCCACAAGGGCCTGGTAAATATCCAGCATTCTGCCGGTGATTTCGTGAGGCTGATACAACTGATAAAACCCGCTTCGGGCAGTGCGCCCAAGATTATATGAATTCTCAGGATTTCTGATAATATTGATAATCATTTTTGCATACTGGCCTGGATCGTTATATTTCACCAGAAAGCCGGTTCTTCCGCTTTCCACCAGCTCCCTGGCATTCCCCACATCCCCGGCCACAACCGGCCTGCCAAAGGCCAAGGTCGTCAGGATCTTCTCGTTGAACATATCGGGCCATTGATCTGCAACAACAACCACCTCGGCGCTGGCAAGATAATGAGCCATCTCTCCGGCATCACCACTGGTGATGAATTTAACCTGCTCCTGGAGCTTATTATTCTTCAGCCAGGTCTTTTTCTCTTCCATGTATTCGGTATCCCTTTCCCGGCCTACCATGGCCATCCGGCAATGGCCAACATCATCAAAAACCTTTTTAAATGCTTCCAGGGCCACATCTGCTCCCGCCTGAGGAGAAATATCACCAAGAAAAACAATGAGCCCCATGTCCGGGTTTTCCATCTGGGGAATATCAGGAATATCCAGCAGGTTTGAAACAACCTGAATCCTTTCATCTCTGAAACCTGCATTTACCAGATGTTTTTTTCCCTCCAGGGAGGGAACAACAAAAAGATCAGTCTTGTCCAACTGCTGAGTGAAATAATTCCCCCGCATCTCCAGCAGGTATTTCCGGGTCATCCTGAATTTGTTCATTCCCATGCATTCCAGACAGTCGCCCTTGCCGTAATCAGTGCAAATAGCGTTACCGCCGGTTTCCAGAGTTTTCTTCATACACAGGTACTGGTAATCCTGCATGGAAAGGATCGAGGGGATCATCTTGAAATATGTGACATCCATCAGCTTCAGGGAAAGGGGAAGAAGATGATGAAAATGAACTACATCGGGCTTTGTCTTGTCCAGAACCCTGGTAAACTCCTTGGCAGAGATGCTGTCGGACAAGACACCGAAGGACTTCACCTCATCAAACATCCAGGGGATCCTTGCAAAAAAAGAGTCCTGCATGGTCCTGGTGAAGTGAATATTTTCAGGAGCCAGGGAACCCGACGAAGGCGATCTGGTGAAATAATTGACCTGGCTACCCTTGCCTTCAAGAGCTTCTCCCAGCCTCTGGGCTTGATGATCTCCCCTTTCTCCTGATCCATGAACCACAGGTAGGGAAGCTGTTACTATTAATACTTTCATTATTCTGCATCCCCTGTCAAAGGTCAAGCAATGACCATGTTATAATCATGCAGACACAGCCGTTCCTCTTGCAATTTTAATGTGTATTGTATTCTAAAAAAACGATAAATCTCCTCTGTTGTTGAAGTTTCTGCCATTACAACAGAAAAAATATTTTTTCTATTTGGGTTGCATTGCTAATTGCCTTGTGATAAAATATGGAAGATTCTCGTCAAGTTTAATTTTTTAGTTTGACAAATAATGGCTTCCAAATGGAGGGTTTAAAATGTCCAAAGTATGTGAAAGTTGTGGGAAAAGACCTATGTCAGGCAATGCCATCAGCCATTCCCACAGAAAAACAAGACGTCGCTGGCTTCCAAATTTACAGAAAACCACCATATCCGATGAAAACGGCAACAACAAACAGGTGCGCATATGCACCCGTTGCCTGAGAACCTACAGGAAAAAGCAGGTTTCCGTCTAATCACAGGGAATAAAACCGGGTAGTTTTCTCCAAAAGCGAAGAAACACTTCGCTTTTTTCGTTATAAATTTTAAAATAATACCGAGCCAAGTCGAATCAAAAAAGGAGGTCAGCCATAAGATGAAAAACAAGCGGGATTTTTTTATCATCGCAGGATTAGTCATTTTTCTGAGTTTTTTCCAAACCATAGATTGGGCATGGGCCCAGGGGCCAGCTGGCGACAGAAACCTCAATGACTTCGTGATACAGGTTCGCCAGAACAAACATACTCTTGAGGGTGCCTTCAAGCGGTATGTCAAGGCAGAAGACCTGGGGACCTTTTTTGGAATAAACGTCCGGAGCATTGATGACGGAAAAGCAGCCATGGTCGGCCATCTTTATTATGACAACACTGTCCGTCCTTACAAGGGAAGCGCTTATATTGATGCCCGGCAATTTTTTGACTTTTTTGATGTGGATTACACAAGAATAAACGACTGGACATACAGGCTCACCTACACCAGCATACCTATGTTCAACCAGATCACAAAACGTTTTGAGCCTGAAGGATCCATGAAAGTCAGCGGAAAGCAGGTGGAAGTACCTGTGCTGATGATAAGAAACAGAAAATATGTCCAGCTGGAAATCCTCACAGACAGCCTGAACCTGCCCCAGACAGGAAGCATCGGCGGAAGAGTTCTCATAAGCGGGAAACCTGTCCCCCGCTGGGTAAATCACCAGGGCAAGATTTATGTCTTTGTGGATGATGCTGCCAGGGCATCGGGAAAAGCGATTCAATGATCTGTTGACAGGGATGAGGGGATTGACCGGAATGATTCTCGGTTTTCAATCCATGCAAAAGCCATCAGCATGCCTGAACCAGTCAGGATCAATGGATTGACCCCATCAACTGCTTATGATATAATAAACATGAAGCAAATTTATTTTATGGGGGTGACTGGATTCGACGGGATGTTGTTCTGACATGGGCAGCAGGCCAAGTTCCCGGAACTTGTAAAAATCGGAACCTAAAAGTAACTGCGAATAACAGACAACTCGCACTGGCCGCTTAATAGCGTGGCCACGTCCTCCCGGCTTCTCCGGTAGAGTCGGAAAGGGCGTCAACCATATCGGATAGGGTCATCGAGGTGCTCCCGGCGCCGACCCGAAATCAAGGGAGCTGGACCCACCAGCAGCCTGTCGGAGGGCGGCTGGAAAGTCGAGATTCAAATCACCGACTAAGCCTGTAGCGGCCCCTGGGGGAACCTTTCCGGACGCGGGTTCAAGTCCCGCCACCTCCACCAGTCATCAAATTGGGGGGAAATTGGAGATAATTCAAGCAATTTCTCCCTTTTTAGTTCCCCGATTTTCCCGATGATATCAAATGGTTTACGGAATTGGACAGATAGCTTTTCACCATCCAGTTGCGAGTTCCAAAGTAATATGTTGAGAAATTTTCTCTTTTCATCGGGAGATTGCATGGAGTATAACAACGACGCCTTTTGAGCAAGTTCCAAAGTCCTGATGCCTGTCATCATATAGCTTGAATCAGCCTTTTCGTGAGCTTCCATATGTTTTATAAGGTTTTCCTTCTCCTGCTTCCATTGGGTATCTTTATTCATCCAGAAAGCTTCATCAATTTTGCCATCAATCTTGTCTATGTATAACTTCTCAATTCTATCCTGGATTTTGTCTGAACTTTTTCTCAGCTTTGCAATGGAATCTCTGTGGAATTTCTGTTCATCGGCAAGGCTCGACTTGAGCGCTTTCTTTATCCAGTCGATAATTTTCTCATCAAAGTTAAGTCCATCCAATACTTCCTGAAACTGCTTTTCCAGGACTTCTTCACGGACATATGTCTTCTCGCATATTCCGTGAAAATCAGTGCAAAAGTAATAGACATATTTCCCTTTTTTGATGCAGGCGGTGATAGCACAACCGCAATTTGCACAAGTCAGAAGCCCGGAATACGCAAACGTCCTTTTTGTCATCTTGGGTCTGTTGTGTTTTTTGAATTGATACTGAACGGCATTAAAAAGCTCACTTGATATAAGCGGTGTATGTTTGCCTTTGTATTTCCGGTTTTTCCAGTTGAAATACCCAGTGTAAAATTCGTTCTTCAAAATTCTTTCG